>NZ_JAGGMS010000001.1:3040000-3360000 GCF_017875555.1 Amycolatopsis magusensis
CTTTCCCTTTACCGGTCGGGATTGCGCCTGCGGAAGCACGCGCAGGGGGAACTGCACTGGCTGGAGCAGCCGGGGGAGGTGCTCGCGTTCCGGCGCGGTGACTCGTTCGCCTGTCTGCTCAATTTCTCGGGGGAGGCGGTTCCGCTGCCTTCCTATCGCGAGGTTCTGCTCGCGAGCGGGCCGCTGGACGACGGGCGACTGCCCGCCGATACCGCTGTCTGGTTGGAGCTGTCATGAGGATTCTGCTCGCGGTGGTCCTGGCGCTGGCCGCTCTTACGGCCCCGGCTTCGGCTGCGCCTGTGCTTTCGTCAAAGACGCACATCTTCTATTACCCGTGGTACGGGAGCCCGGCGGTGCACGGGTCCTATCGGCACTGGCCGCAGGGCGGGCACCAGCCACCGCAGGACATCGGCGCGGACCTGTACCCGTCGCTCGGCCCGTACGACTCGGGCGACTTCGGCGGGGCCGTGGACCAGCACATGGCGTGGATCCAGCGGGCGGGGGTCGGCACGCTGGTGTACAGCTGGTGGGGTCGAGGGTCCTATGAGGACAGTCTGGCGCCGGGTGTGCTGGCCGCGGCGGCGAAGTACGGGCTGAAGGTGGCGTGGCACCTGGAGCCGTATGGCGGCCGGACTGCTCAGTCCACTGTGGACGACATCGCGTACATCAACTCGCGCTATGGCCCGAGCCCGGCGTTCTACCGCGATGTCGCGCATGGCAACCGGCCGGCTTTCTACGTGTTCGACAGCCTGAGCATCGCGGACTGGTCACCGATCGGGCCCTTGCGGTCGGAGAACATCGTGCTCGCGCAAACCACGGACCTGAGCCGTGTGACCCACTTCGGCGGGATCTACACCTACGACGTGCTGGCGACGATGAACCCGGTGGGGTGGAAGGGAATCGCCGACTACGCACGGGCGAACGGCCTGGTGTGGGCGCCATCCGTCGGCCCGGGTTACGTCGACGACCGTGCCGTGCCCGGGAACACCACCCCCACCCTGGCCCGGGACGATGGCCGGACGTATGACACGCAATGGACGAACGTCCTCAACCCGGCGAACGGCGGTACCCCGGACTGGGTGTCGATCACGTCGTTCAACGAATGGCACGAAGGCTCCACGCTGGAACCCGCCACCTCCACCCCACCTGCCGACCACCACTACCAAACCTACGAGGGCGCCTACGGCCACACCGGCACCAACGCCGAAACCGCCTACCTGGACCGAACCGCCCACTGGCTGACCCACTTCTGACCCCACAGCCAACCTCCACCGAGTGTGGAACTCGGGTGCCTGAACGTGGGGTTCAGGCACCCGAACGTGTGGTTCGGCTTCCTGAGTGTGGGAGTCAGAGGGTGGTGAGTTCTGCCTTCAGGCAGCCGAACTACACACTCAGGCAGCCGAACCCCACACTCAGGCAGCCGAACCCCACACTCAGGTAGTCGAACTACACATTCAGGTAGCTGAACCCCACATTCGGGTAGGCGAACCCCGCACTCGGGTGGGTGGGTCAGGGGGTGGGGCAGACGATCTTGGGTTGCGGGTTGTAGCGGACGTTGCGCGGTTCCCGCTTCACTTCCCGTCCCGAAGCGGCATCCCGCAGGATCCGGGTGTCGCTGACGGTGAAGCCCTGGGCGCCTTCGCTCGGCGTGCAGTTCTCCGCGGGGCCCGGCTTCTCCTGCGGCTCGGTGAAGTTGTGCCGCTCACCGGGCACCGACTCCACGTTGTACCGCTTCGTCCCCCACAGTTTCACCGTGATGGTCGACGAGGTCCAGATGGTCTGGATCGCCACGCCGGTGTCGCTGTCGTTGGTGAACTTCAGGTCGATCACGCTGCCACCGCTGTGGTTCTGGAACACCGTCGCCTCGCGGGCCGGTGGGTAGCGGCTGATGTAGTAGCTGTGCTCCTTGTGCCCGGCGTCCTTCATGCCCGCGAAGTAGTACGCGTTGTACAACGTCGTCGCGAACTGCGAGATGCCGCCGCCGACCTCGCGCCCCGGCTGGCCGTCGGAGATCACGCCCGCCTCCACATAACCCTGCGCCTTCGTGCGCGGGCCGGTGAAACCGTTGAGGCTGAACGTGTCGCCCGGCTTGACGATGGCGCCGTCGACCTTTTCCGCCACCACGCGGATGTTCACGCCGGAGTCCTGCGCGAAACCCTTCGTGGTGAACTCGCCGATCACTTCCTTGATGCCGAGCTTGTTGGCCTCTTCGGTGGTGACCTTGGCGGGCTTGTTCTCGTAGACCGCCTTCACCTCGCGGCCGTCGGCGAGCTTGAGCACCTCGGGCAGCGGCACCAGGGTCGGGTCCCAGTTGATCTTCTTGCCGTCCTCGGACGGGTGCACGGCCGGCTTGCCGCCTTCGAAGACGATTTCCGCGTCGCGCCCCTCCTTCTCGGTGGAGGCGAGCTGCGGACCGACTGCTTCGCCGATCTTCGCGTTGTCGATCTTCGGGACCAGCACCCCGCCGTCGATGACCTCGAAGGTCAGCGCCTTGGCGATCGCCTCCGGCGCGAGCTTGCCGTCCTTGCCCTCGCCCTTGACCGTCACCGGCGCGGACACCGCGGGCTTCGCGAACTGCTCGAGCGCCGCGCGCACGGTCTCCGGCGTGGACTTCACTGGGGTGAACCCGACCGGCAGGTCCAGCACCTGACCCGAGGCCCACTGCGAGAGCAGCAGCTGTGACGCGCCGGGCACGTCGAGTGACTGGCCCTGCTTCGGGTCCACCGGCACCGGCGTGGCGCCGTCGAAGGTGATCGTGCCCTCGACCGGGGCGCGGTCGACCTTGCCGCGCAGCCCGTCCATCGCGGTGGTGAGCATGGCCTGGTCGGCGTTGGTGGCCAGGCCGGTCTCCCGGGTGGTGAAGAAGGAGGCGATCCGGGCGAACGGGTTCAGCGGCTGCTCGCCGGCGCGGTCCAGGGTGGCGGGCCAGTCCAGGATCAGCCCGGTCTCACGCGGGTCGAGCGTGTGCTCGACGTCCCCGGCGCGCACCCGGACCGGCTGGTTCAGCCGCGGCTCGAGCTGCCCGCGAAGCTCCTGCTCGGCGTTTTCGCGGCTCATCCCGCCGACGTCCACGCCCGCGACGGTCACGCCACGCGGTACGTCACCGGAGTTGATCAGCAGGTCGGCGCCGTAGAGCACGACGAACGCGCCCAGCACGGCACCGGCGATCAGCCCGGCGCGCTTGAGCTTGCGCTTGCGGTCGGCACCCGCGCCCGGTTCTTCCGGTTCGAGGGGGTGCACGTACGCGGATCGCGTGCCGAGGGCGTCGGTCTGGTCCGGATCGGTGAGCTCGCCGGAGACCGCCGGGAACACGTCGGTCTCCTCGGACCGGGAACCGGGCCACTGACTGTCTTGCGGCAAGACTTGCTCCTGTTCGCGATGGCGCCGTCGGGAAACTCGGGCTCGGGCGTCCTCCACAAGATACGTGGCGGCGATATCCCGGCTTCGCCTCACCCTGCTGTGGTGCGGTGATCCGGCAGAATCAGCGGCATGGAACCTGCCAGGGCCTTGCGAGACATCGCCTACGAACTGGAGAAGCGCGGGGAGCCCACCTACCGGGTGCGCGCCTTCCGCAACGCGGCGTCGGTGGTGGACAAACTCACGCCGGAGCGCCTCACCGAACTGGCGCGCACCCACAGGTTGACCGCGCTCAAGGGCATCGGCGCGGCGACCGCGTCGGTGATCGAGGACGTGCTGGCCGGCAACGTGCCCGAATACCTGCGCAAGGTCGAGGCCGAGGAGGCGCCGGAGCTGCCCGACGGCGGTGCGCTGCTGCCCGCGTTGCGCGGGGACTGCCACACGCATTCGGACTGGTCGGACGGTGGCAGCCCGATCGCGGAGATGGCCGAGGCGGCCAGGGCCCTCGGGCACGAATGGATGGTGCTGACCGACCACTCACCGCGGCTGACCGTGGCGAACGGGCTGTCCGCGGAACGACTGAACCAGCAGCTCGTGGTGGTGGCCCAGCTGAACGAGGAACTGGCGCCGTTCCGCGTCCTCACCGGCATCGAAGTGGACATATTGCTCGACGGTGCCCTCGACCAGGACGAGGACCTGCTGTGGGAGCTGGACTTCGTGGTCGCCAGCGTGCACTCCGAACTCCGCATGCCACGCAAGGAGATGACCGCGCGCATGCTCGCCGCGGTGGCGAATCCGCGGGTCAACGTGCTGGGGCACTGCACCGGCCGCCGGGTCGCCGGGCGCCACCGGCCCGAGTCGGAATTCGACGCGGAGAAGGTGTTCGAAGCCTGCCGGGAGAACGGGGTCGCCGTCGAGATCAACTCGCGCGTGGACCGGCTCGACCCGCCGAAACGCCTGCTCAAGCAAGCCGTCGAGCTGGGCTGCGAGTTCGCCATCGACAGCGACGCGCACGCACCGGGGCAGCTGGCGTGGAAGGCACACGGCTGCGCGCGGGCGCTGGAATGCGGAGTGGGGATCGACCAAGTGATCAACACCCGCACCGCGGACGACCTGCTGGCCTGGCGCCAGTATTGATGGCCGCGCCTGCGGCACGGCGCAGCGATCGGCGCGACCTCTGGGCGCGTGGTGGGTGGAATCAGCGTCCGGCGAACATCCGCATCACTTCGGTGAGCACGCCGACCGGGATGCTCGGGTCGATCGCCCGCTGCACCCCGAGCCCGATGCCGAGGCTGAGCAGCGCGGTCGCGCAGTCCTCGGCGGGCATCGGCAGTTCGATGCCGAACTCGTCGGTGTGCGTCTTCAGCACGCCGGTGATGGTGTCGCGGATGGCCTTGTCGCGGATCGCCAGTTCGTCGCGCAGCCGCGGGTCCCGGCGCACGTTGGTGGCGAACTCCACCTCCAGCGCGGTCCACGCCTGATCCCCGATGCTGCGTTCCGCCCAGCGCTGGAACGCGTCGAACATCGCGTCCAGTTCGGTGACGCCCTCCAGGGAGGCGGACAGCTGTTCGGCCTGCTCGGCGTGGATGGCGTCGAGCACGGCCAGGCACAGCTCGTCCTTGTTGCGGAAGTTCGAGTAGACCGCGCCCTTGGAGTACCCGGCCTCGTCGGCCACCTTCTCCAGCGAGGTCGCGGTGTAGCCCTCGCGCAGGAACAGGTCTTTCGCGCCGGCGATCAGCTGCTCGCGGGTACGGGCCTGGCTTTCCGCGCGGGTGAGTCTGGGCATGGGGATCAGCCTAGGTGTTCCCCGATCGGTGATCCGGGGTTTTCGCCGAACGCGCCGCCGCGGCGGACCGCCCGCGAGGACCTCAGTTCCGCACCACCCGGAACACGATCCCCGCGTCCACCAGCCGCTTCACCAGCGCGTCACCCATCGCCACGGCCGTGGTGACCTGGCCGGACACCGCGGGCAGGTCGTCGAGCGCCAGGCACATCGCGGACTCGCCGAGCATCTTCGCCGTCTCGTCGTAGCCGGGGTCGCCGCCGGCCACCTCGGTGACCACGCGGCGGCCGCCGCCCCGGCCGTGGAACCGGACCTTGAACCACGAGCGCGCCCGCTTCTCCTCGTCCGGGCCGCCACCGGGGTTGACCAGCTTGATCAGCGCCTTGCGCGCCGGGGGCACCTGCGCCAGCGCGAACACCACGCCCAGCCCGGCGGCTCCGGCGAGCACGGTCGGCAGCCGCTTCACCGACATGAACTGGCGGTAGGTGAAGTCCGGCCCGTACTCGTCGAGTTCGGCCGCCGACCGCGCCACGATCTGCGGGTCGACGGTGGTCATCGGCACCGCCCACCGCCCGGCTTCCGCGTCCCGGTGCGGGGTCCCGACCTCGGCGCGGGCTCGCCTGCCCGCCGGGCGGGTCTCCGCGCGGGCGCGTTTCTTCGCGATGTGCGTCATTTCGAACAAGCGCGAAAAAACCGTGATGGCCGAGGCGAAGGTGCCGCCGGAGAACGCCGCGCCCGCGCGGACGTACCCGTTGACCTCGATCTCCGCGTCCCGCGGCAGCTTCTGCACGGTGTACAGCGCGCCGAGGTCGTACGGGATCGAGTCGAACCCGCAGGCGTGCACCAGCCGCGCGCCGGTCTCGCGGGCACGGCGGTCGTAACGCAGGTACATGCGGTCGACGAACTCCGGCTCACCGGTCAGGTCGGCGTAGGCGGTGCCGTGCTCGGCGCAGGCGGCGACCAGCGGCTCCCCGTAGGTCAGGTACGGGCCGACGGTGGTGGCGACCACGCGGCTGGCGGCGGCGACCGCGGCCAGCGACGCCGCGTCCTCGATTTCCGCGTGCAGCAACGGGAGTTCCGCCCAGCGCGGGTCGATCGCGGCGAGCCGGTCGCGGACCGACTCCAGTTTCGCGCGGTTGCGCCCGGCCAGGGCGAGCCGGAAGCCCGCCGGGGCGTGCCGCGCCAGGTATTCGGCGGTCAGCGCCCCGGTGAAACCCGTGGCACCGAACAGGGTCACGTCGTACTGGCGGTCCATCCGCTCCCTTTCACTCGTGTTCGGACAGCAGCCGCAGGGTCCGCTCGCTGACCACGACCGGCCGGTCGGGGTCGAGCACGATGCCCTGGGTGCGCAGCGCACCGTCGACCGCGCTCCACACCAGCACGGTGAGGTACTCGGTCAGGCTTTCGCGGCTCATCGTGCGGCGTTCCAGCCACCACTCGGTGGCGGCTTCGACCGCGCCCACGATGCCGTGCGCCCACACCTCGGCGCCACCGCTGTCCGCGTGGCGGGCCCGCAGCTCGTCGGTGAAGATCGTGGTGATCACCGCCGCGAGCACCTTCTTGTCCTCGGCCACCGGATCCGCGCCCTCACCGAGGTCGTGGCGCCGCCGGGAGCCGATGAAACGGAACACCTGCGGGTGCTCGTCGACCAGGCCGAGGTAGGCCTCCAGCGCCTGGCGGACGCGCTGGTGGATCGGCGCGGGTTCGGTCAGCGCCGGTTCCAGCCGTTGCCACAGCAGGCGCGAAGTGCGGTCCACGATCGCGCCGAACAGCTCCGCCTTGTCCGCGAAATGCCGGTACAGCCGGGGTTTCGACACGCCGGCGGCCGCGGCGATCTCCGCCATGCCGACCCCGGGCCCGTGCTCGGCGAGCGCGGCGAAGGCGGCGTCGACGAACTCGGCGCGGCGCGCCACCCGGTGCGCCCGCCAGCGTTCGGACCGGCCGTCGACCCGGTTGACACCCTCCGGCATGCCTTGGATAGTACTTCAGGTAACAGGTACCGGCAGTACTCCCTAAAGTGCGGTATTTCCGAAGAGGAGCACGTCATGCGCCAGTTCGCGGGGAAGGTCGCCGTGATCACCGGCGCCGGTTCGGGCATCGGCCGCGCACTCGCGCTGAACCTGGCCGCCCGTGGCGCGCGGCTCGCGGTGTCCGATGTGGACGTCGCACGCGCGGCCGAAACGGCGGCGCACTGCGAAAAGGCGGGTGCCGAGGCCCGGTCCTACGTGCTCGACGTGGCCGACCGCGCCGCGGTGCTGGCGCACGCCGACGCCGTCCGCGCCGACTTCGGCCAGGTCAACCTGGTGGTGAACAACGCGGGCGTGGCGCTGATGTCGGACTTCGCCTCGATGAGCTGGGACGACCTCGACTGGATCGTCGGGGTCAACTTCTGGGGCGTGGTGCACGGCAGCAAGGCGTTCCTGCCGCACCTGATCGACTCCGGGGACGGCCACCTGGTCAACATCTCCAGCGTGTTCGGCCTGATCGCGGTGCCGACGCAGTCGGCGTACAACGCGACGAAGTTCGCCGTACGCGGCGTGACCGAGGCGCTGCGCCAGGAGATGCGCCTGGCCGGGCACCCGGTCGGCGTGAGCTGCGTGCACCCCGGCGGGATCAAGACCAACATCGCCCGCGACGCGCGCGGCATCCCGGAGGCGGAGCGAGGCGGGAAGCGGTTCGACGAAATCGCCCTCACCACGCCGGAGAAGGCCGCGCGCATCATTGTCCGCGGGGTGGAGCGCGAGCAGGCCAAGATCCTGGTCGGCCCGGATGCCTACCTGCTCGACGCCCTGCCCCGGGTGCTCGGCTCGGCCTACCAGCGCGTCGTCAGCGCGGTGGTCAAGCGAGCCCTCTGACTCAGCCCGGCTGGTTGACCCACAGTTCCCAGCGCGGCGGGTTGCCCCGCAGGAAGCAGCGGTAGGTCAGCCCGGAGTTGCCCATCTGCAGCCACTGCCCCGCCATTTCGCAGGACGCCTGGTTGGGGTGGGTGGAGTCCCAGTTCGACGGGCTCATCGGCGCGAGCACCGGTGGTGTCTGCCCGGCGTGCGCCGCCGGCGCGGTGACGAACAGGGCGGCCACGGCCAGCGTGGTCGCGCCGAGTCTGGTGACGGCGTTCTTCATTTCGGTATACCCCCAGTTGGTTGGAACGGCCGAAACTAGCGGGTGCCGGGCCGATCGGCCACCGGTTTGGCGGAACGCGGACTTGTCGGCGCTCGCCGCCGCGTGCTGGAGTTGAGGAGTAGTCCTGTCCGCCCGCCACTGATCGGATCACTCAGCGGGTTCGTCCCGGGTCGTCTCTAGATATGCGCACTGTGTTGCGGTATACATCGGATGTCTGCTCGAGGAAGGAAGACCTGTGCAGTTGCTGCGCCTCGGTGACCCTGGAGCCGAACGGCCCTACGCGCGTTCGGCGGACGGCGTCCTCCACGACCTGAGCCCGCTCACCGCCGACATCGACGGCGCCTTCCTGGCCGCCGACGGCCTCGCCAGGGCGCGCGCCGCGATCGACGCCGGTGAACTGCCCTCGGCGGGCGAAGCCGGACTGCGGGTCGGCCCGCCCATCGCCCGGCCGGGCAAAGTGGTCTGCGTCGGGCTGAACTACCGGCGCCACGCCGAGGAAACCGGCGCGCCCATCCCCAGCGAACCGGTGCTGTTCATGAAGGCGCCGGACGTGGTGGTCGGCCCGGAGGATCCGATCCTGATCCCGCGCGGCTCCACGGCCACCGACTGGGAGGTCGAGCTCGGTGTAGTGATCGGCCGCACCGCCCGGTACCTCGACAGCCCGGAGGACGCGCTCGCGCACGTCGCCGGGTACGCCATCTCCCATGACGTCACCGAGCGCGCGTACCAGTTCGAGCGCGGGGGCACCTGGGACAAGGGCAAGTCGTGCGAGAACTTCAACCCGCTGGGGCCGTGGCTGGTGCCCGCCGACGAGCTCGCCGACCCGCAGGACCTCGCGCTTTCCCTGTCGGTCAACGGAGTCGTGCGCCAGCGGTCCACCACGAAGGACATGATCTTCACCGTCGCCGAGGTGGTGCACTACATCAGCCAGTTCATGGTGCTGCGGCCCGGCGACCTGATCAACACCGGCACGCCGGAGGGCGTCGCCATGGGACAGCCCGAACCCAAGCCGTACCTGCGGGCCGGGGACGTGGTGGAACTGGAGATCGCCGGGCTGGGCAGGCAACGCCAGACCCTGGAGCCCGCCTGATGGCGCGGATCACCGGGATGGAAGTGCTCGACGTCCGGTTCCCCACTTCGCGGGAGCTGGACGGCTCGGACGCGATGAATCCGGACCCGGACTATTCGGCGGCCTATCTGGTGTTGCACACCGATGGCGGGCCCGACGGCTACGGCCTCACCTTCACCATCGGCCGTGGCAACGACGTGCAGGCCGCGGCGATCCAGGCGCTCGAAGGGCACGTCGTCGGCAAGGAGGTGCCCGAAACCGCGGGCGACCTGGCCGCGTTGTCCGCCGCTCTGGTCGGTGATTCCCAGTTGCGCTGGCTGGGGCCGGAAAAGGGCGTGGCGCACATGGCCGTCGGCGCGGTGGTCAACGCCGCGTGGGACCTGGCCGCCCGCCGGGCCGGGCGTCCACTGTGGAGGTTCCTCGCGGAGATGAGCCCGGAGGAGATCGCCGGGCTGGTCGACTACCGCTACCTCAGCGACGCGCTCACCGAACAGGACGCGCTGGACATCCTGCGGCAGGCCGAACCGGGCCGCGCCGAGCGCACGGAACACCTGCTGGCCAACGGGTACCGCGCCTACACCACCTCGCCGGGCTGGCTGGGCTACTCCGACGCGAAGCTGGTCCGGCTGGCCAGGCAGGCGGTGACCGACGGCTTCGACATGATCAAGCTGAAGGTCGGCGGGGACCTCGAGGACGATATCCGCCGGATGAAACTGGCCAGGGAGGCCGTGGGCGACGGGGTCCGCATCGCGGTCGACGCCAACCAGCGCTGGGACGTCGACGCCGCGGTGCGCTGGATGGCCGCGCTGGCACCGTTCGACCCGTACTGGATCGAGGAACCCACCTCGCCCGACGACGTACTGGGGCACCAGGCGATCGCCGAGGCCATCGCGCCGATCCGGGTGGCCACCGGCGAGCACGTGCAGAACCGCGTGGTGTTCAAGCAACTGCTGCAGGCCGGCGCGATCTCGGTGCTGCAACTGGACGCGTGCCGGGTCGGCGGGGTCAACGAGAACGTGGCGATCCTGTTGCTGGCGGCCAAGTTCGGCATCCCGGTCTGCCCGCACGCCGGCGGGGTCGGGCTGTGCGAGCTGGTCCGGCACCTGTCCATGTTCGACTACGTGGCCGTCTCGGCCACCGACCGCGACCGCTCCATCGAATGGGTCGACCACCTGCACGAGCACTTCACCGATCCGGCGAAGGTGCGCGCGGGGCGGTACCTGGCGCCGCACGAACCGGGCTTCTCCGCCCGGATGCACGACGCCACGCTCCGGCGGTTCCGGTTCCCGGACGGTCCTGAGTGGACGGAGAACGCATGACTGACTTCGAGGACCGCGTCGCCGTGGTCACCGGTGGCGCCTCGGGCATCGGCGCGGCGGTCGCCGCCACGCTGGCTTCGCGCGGCGCGGAAGTGGCCGTGCTCGACCTGAACCCCGGCGCAGACGGTTTCCGTTGTGACGTCAGCGATGACGCGCAGGTGCGCGCGGCGATCGAAGCGGTGGCCGAGCGCCACGGCCGCATCGACGTGCTGGTGAACAACGCCGGCATCGGCGCGCAGGGCGACGTCACCGCCAACGACGACGAGGAATGGCACCGGGTGCTCGACGTCAACGTGGTCGGCATGGCCAGGGTGACCCGCGCCGCGTTGCCGCACCTGCGCCGCTCCGACGCCGCGGTCATCGTCAACACCTGCTCGATCGCGGCGTGGCAAGGATTGCCGGGGCGTGCGCTGTACTCGGCGAGCAAGGGCGCGGTGCTGGCGCTGACCCTGGCGATGGCCACCGACCACCTGCCCGACCGGATCCGGGTCAACTGCGTGTGCCCCGGCACGGCCGACACACCGTGGGTGGGCAGGCTGCTCGACTCGGCCGCCGATCCGGAGGCCGAACGCGCCGCGCTCGAAGCCCGCCAGCCGATGGGCAGGCTGGTCACCGCCGACGAGGTCGCGCACGCGATCGCCTACCTGGCCAGCCCGGCGGCGGCCTCCACCACCGGCACGGCACTGGCCGTCGACGGCGGCATGTACGGACTGCGGCCCCGGGGGCCCGTCCGGAACCACTGACCAGCTGGCATCAAGGAGGATGCGGTGCGGAACAAGGTGATCAAGGCCGCGGCGACGGCCGCGGTGCTCACGCTGGCGCTCGGCGCCTGCGGCTCCACCAAGGACGCGGCCGCACCGGCTCCCGGCGGGGGCGGGCAGGTCGGCGCCACCGTGCCGCTGCTGACCTCGCCGTTCTGGCAGGCCTACAACAACTACGTACCGCAGATGGCCACCGCCGAGGGCGTCGAGGCGCTGCCCACGGTCAACGCCAACAGCGATCCGACCAAGCTCATCACCGATCTGAACAACCTGCTCAACCAGGGCGTCAAGGGCCTGGTGGTGACTCCGCTGGACTCGGCGGCCGTGGTCGCCGGGCTGGAGCAGGCCGAGCGCAAGGGCGTGCCGGTGGTCGCGGTGGACGTGGCGCCCGAGGGCGGCAAGGTGGCCATCGTGGTGCGCGCGGACAACCGGGCCTACGGCGTCAAGGCGTGCGAGCACATCGGCGGCAAGGTCGGCGCGGGCAAGGTCGTCCAGATCATGGGCGATCTGGCCTCGGTCAACGGGCGTGAGCGCTCGGAAGCCTTCCGCGACTGCGTGAAGACCAAGTTCCCGGCGTTGCAGGTGCTCGAGGTCCCGGCGGAGTGGAAGGCGGACAAGGCCGCGTCCGGCCTGGAGGGCGTGCTCACCTCGAACCCGGACGTCAAGGCGGTGTACATGCAGGCGGGCGGGGTCTACCTGGCACCGACCGTGCAGGCCTTGCAGCGCAAGAACCTCTACTTCCCGGTCGGCGACCCGAAGCACGTGGTGCTGGTCAGCAACGACGGCATCCCGCAGGAACTGGAGGCGATCCGCAAGGGCGAACTGGACGCCACCGTGTCCCAGCCCGCCGACGCCTACGCCAAGTACGGCCTGCACTACGTCAAACGGGCGATGGCGGGTGAGGTGTTCCGGCCCGGCCCGACCGACCACGGCAGCACGATCGTGGAGACCCGGCCCGGCATCCTCGAGGACCAGCTGCCCGCGCCGGTGGTGACCAAGGACAACGTGGACGACCCCGGCCTCTGGGGCAACCAGCTGTGAGCGCCCCGGTCGCGAGCGTGCTGGGCGTGGGCAAGCGCTACGGCCCGACGACCGCGCTGCACGAGGTCAGCCTGACCGTGCGGCCGGGGGAGTCGCACGCGCTGGTCGGTCGCAACGGCGCGGGCAAGTCGACCCTGGTGTCCCTCCTCACCGGACTGTCCAAACCGGACACCGGCGCGGTGGAGTTCGGCGGCCGCCCGGCGCCGCCGGTGGCCGACCGCGAGGCGTGGCGGACCCGGGTCGCCTGCGTGTACCAGCACTCCACGGTCATCCCGCACCTGAGCGTGGCGGAAAATCTCTTCCTCAACCGGCAGCCGACCGGCCGGTTCGTGATCAGCTGGTCGAAGCTGCGCCGGCAGGCGGCGGAACTGCTGGAGTCGTGGCGGGTTGCGGTGGACCCCGACCTGACCGCGGGGGAGCTGTCCGTCGAAGACCGCCAGCTGGTGGAGATCGCCCGCGCGCTGTCCTACGGCGCCCGGTTCATCGTGCTCGACGAGCCCACCGCGCAACTGGACAGCCAGGCGATCGACCGGCTGTTCGCGCGGATGCGGGAATTGCAGGCGGGCGGGGTCACCTTCCTCTACATCTCCCACCACCTGCAGGAGGTGCATGAGGTCTGCCAGGCGGTGACCGTGCTACGCGACGCGCGGCACGTGCTGACCGCGCCGGTCGACCGGATCAGCCGCGCCGAGCTGGTCGACGCGATGACCGGGGAAGAAGGCGGCCTCGTGGTCGCCGACGGTGCCGCGCGCGAGCCGCTGCCCGAAGGCACCGGGTTCGCACTGGAAGTCGATGGCCTGTCCGGGGATTCCTTCGAGGACGTGTCGTTCGGCGTGCGGCGCGGGGAAGTGCTCGGGCTGGCCGGGAGCAACGCCAGCGGCAAGCACCAGCTCGCCGAGACGGTCTACGGCCTGCGTGTCCCGGCCGCCGGATCGGTGCGCGTCGCCGGGAAGCCGTTGCCCGCGGGAGATGTCGGCGCCGCGCTGGCCGCGGGTGTCGGCTGCGTGCCGCGGGACCGGCACCACCAGGGCCTGGTGCTCGGGCTGTCCATCGCGGACAACACCACGATGACCGTGCTCGACCGGCTGGGCCGGGCGGGCACCGCGCCACCGAACGCGCGCCGGGCGGTCACCGAGCGGTCCATCGCGGACTACGGCGTGGTGGCCGCCGGACCGGACCAGCCGGTGGCCGACCTGTCCGGCGGCAACCAGCAGAAGGTGGTGCTGACCAGGGCGATGGCCACCGATCCGGCGTTGCTGGTGCTGATCAACCCGACCGCCGGGGTGGACGTGAAGTCGAAGGAGGCGCTGCTCGCGGTGGTCGACCGGGTGCGTGCCGAGGGCAAGGCGGTGCTGATCGTCAGCGACGAACTGGACGACCTGCGCCCGAGCGACCGGGTGCTGGTGCTGCGGGCCGGGCGGCTGGTCGCCGAACACCGGGCGGGCTGGTCCGACGGCGAGCTGGTCGCGGACATCGAAGGGGTGCAACGCGGTGACCGAAACCAACACTGAACCGGCGACCAGGCACCAGGCCGCGCCGGTCGCGGCCGCGCGACGACGCCACCTGCCGCGGCTGCGGGAACTGGCGCTGCTGCCCGCACTGGGTGTGCTGCTGGTGGTCGGCGGGCTGGTCAACGACCGCTTCCTCACCACGGACAACCTTATCAGCATCCTCGGCGCGTCCGCCGCGCTGGCGCTGGTGGTGCTCGGGGAGTCGCTGGTGCTGATCTCCGGCAAGTTCGACCTGTCGCTGGAGTCGACCGTCGGCATCGCGCCGGTGCTCGGCGCCATGCTGGTGATCCCGGCGCTGGCCGCCGGGTTCGGCACCGAACTGCCCACCCCGGTGGGGTTGCTGGTGATCGTGCTGGTCGGCGCGGTGATCGGCACGTTCAACGGGTTCCTGATCGTCAAGCTGCAGCTCAACGCGTTCATCGTCACCCTGGCGATGCTGATCGTGCTGCGCGGCCTGCTGGTCGGGCTGACCGAGGGCAAGACGCTCTTCGAGATGCCGGACGCCTTCTTCGCGCTGGCCACCGAAACCTTCCTCGGCCTGCCCGCGTCGGTGTGGCTGGCGGCGGCCGCCTACGCGATCACCGGGTTCGTGCTGCGGTACCACCGGGTCGGCCGGGCGCTGTACGCGATCGGCGGCAACCGCGAAGCCGCACGGGCCGCGGGCATCCGCGTCGACCGGATCTCGTGGCTGGTCTTCGTGGTGGCCGGCGTGCTGGCTTCACTGGGCGGGCTGGTGATGACCGGGTACGTCGGCGCGATCAACGCCAACCAGGGCGACGGGATGATCTTCACCGTGTTCGCCGCCGCGGTGATCGGCGGCATCTCGCTCGACGGCGGGCGCGGCACCATGTTCGGCGCGCTCACCGGGGTGCTGCTGCTGGCCGTGGTGGAGAATCTGCTGACGCTGGCGCAGGTGCCCTCGTTCTGGATCCAGGCGCTCTACGGCGGCATCATCCTCGTCGCGCTGATGATCGCGCGCTTCACCGGCGGGAAACCACAGACGTGACCGGGGGTCAGGCGGGATTCTCGGCGGTGCCCAGTGCGTTGCGCAGCCACTGCTCCACCCCGGCCACGTGCACGGTGGCCCAGGACCGCGCGAGCTCCGGCTCGCGGGCGGCGATGGCTTCGTAGATGGCCTCGTGCTGCTCCCTGGTCTTCGCGACCGCGCCCTCCTGGGTGAGGCCGCGCCAGATGCGGGCGCGCGTGGTCGGCCCCGAGAGGCTGTCGAGCAGGGAACACAGCACCGGGTTGCCGGAGCCGTCGGCGATCTTCCGGTGGAAGGCCAGGTCGTTGGCCACCATCGCTTCCACGGTCGGCGCTTCTTCCAGTTCGTCGAGCAGCTTCCGGAGTTCGACGAGATCGGGCTCGGTCATGTGCTGCGCGGCCAGCGCGGTCGCGGCGGGCTCGAGGATCCGGCGCACGGCGAGGAAGTCGAGCACGGTGTCGTCGCGGTGGAAGTCGACCACGAAGGTCATCGCGTCCAGCAGCAGGTTCGGCTCGAGGCTGGTGACGTACGTGCCGTCGCCCTGGCGGACGTCGAGCACCCGGATCAGGCACAGCGCCTTGACCGCCTCGCGCAGCGAACTGCGGGACAGGCCGAGCCGCTGGGCCAGCTCGGCTTCCTTGGGCAGCCGGTCGCCGGGGGCCAGCTCGCCCGAGATGATCATGCCCTTGATCTTGTCGATGGCCTCGTCGGTGACCGGCATCGTGCGCCCCTCGCCTTCCCCCAGACCTCGGATGTTTCCGGTGTGCTGCCAGATTGCCACGAAAGGAGCCGGCCGATGCCGCTGACCCGTCTCGGACGCTGGGGGCTCGGCTGCGCCCAGCTCGGCAACCTCTACACGGCGATCACGGACGAAGTCGCGGCGGCGACGGTCGAACGGGCGTGGGAGGAAGGCGTCCGCTACTTCGACACCGCGCCGCACTACGGCCTCGGGTTGTCGGAACGGCGCCTGGGTGCCGTGCTCGCCGGTCTTCCGCGTGACGAGTTCGTGGTGTCCACCAAGGTCGGCCGACTGCTGGAGCCCGACCCGCCGGGAGCCGGACGGCGTGACGACCAAGGGTTCGACGTGCCCGCGACCTACCGGCGCGTGTGGGACTTCAGCCGCGACGGCGTGCGGCGGTCACTGGAGGAGAGCCTCGGGCGGCTCGGTCTCGATCGGGTGGACATCGTGTACGTGCACGACCCCGACGCGCACTTCGCGGCCGCGCTCGACGAAGCCCTGCCCGCCTTGATCGAACTGCGGGAGGAGGGCGTGATCGGCGCGGTCGGCGTCGGCATGAACCAGGCGGCCATGCCCGCCGAGTTCGTCCGGCGGTCCGACCTGGACGTGGTGCTGATCGCCGGCCGCTACACCCTGCTCGACCAGCGCGCACTGGACGAACTGCTGCCGTTGTGCCGGGAGCGCGGGGTGGCGGTGGTGGCGGCCGGGGTGTTCAACGGCGGCATCCTCGCCACGCCCACCCCCGGCGCAATGTATGACTACGCAGAGGCTCCGGCGGAGCTCGTCGAGCGGGCGGCGCGGATCGCCGAAGTCTGCGCCCACCACGATGTGGAACTCCCGCAAGCCGCGATCGCTTTGCCCGCCGGGCATCCCGCGGTGGCCGCCGTGGTGCTCGGCGCGCACACCCCGTCGCAGGTCAGCGCCAATCTGGCGCGCGCACGGCGGCCCGTGCCCGCGTCCGTTTGGCCCGATCTGGCGGACTCGGGGCTGCTCCGTCCGGACGCGGTCTCCCCAGCCGAGGTGTAGCAATCGGGGGAAGTGGGTAACACCGCGTCAGCGACCCAGCTTGATGGCGGAGGTGATCTTCATGGCGGACACGTCTCGGCTCCCCGAGCCCGTCGCGGAGACTTGGGAGTGGCAGCGCAAGGGGAATTGCCGGAACTTCGACAGCTCGATGTTCTTCCACCCGGACGGGGAGCGCGGCTTCGCGCGTGCCGACCGGGTGGCCAGGGCGAAACAGATCTGTCAGAGCTGCCCGGTGATCGTGGAATGCAGGCACCACGCCCTGACGGTGGAAGAACCGTTCGGGGTGTGGGGCGGATTGGACGAGAGCGAGCGCCGCGAAGCCATCGCGCGGCGGCGCCAGCTCCCGGTGGCCTGAGCCCGGCTCAGCGTCACTCCAGCGCCGCCGCCAGCACGGTGTAGGGCGGGATCCAGCCCCGGTCGAGCAGGAGCTTGTGCAGCTCCGCCAGCCCTTCCGGGGAACCGCCGTCGAGATTGCGTGCCGCTTCCACCAGAGCGGTGTCCGACTCGTCGGCCCCGGATCCCGCCTCTTCCGTGCCTTCGGTGGCCGCGGCCTGCTTCAGCAGTGCTTCGAGCTGGTGCGTTTCCGCCTTGGCGGCGAGTTGCACCAGCATGCCCGCCACCCGGTGCAGTTTCACGTTGTGCTGCTGCGACAACCGGATCAGCAGGCGGAAGGCCTGCTGCGGGGTGCAGCGGTGAGCGACGACGAGCACGCCCATGGCCTGCTCGATGGTGGCGCGGCTGCGCAGGGCACGGCGGAGCCCGTCGAGTTCCGCCTGTAGTTCTTTGACCCGGCGCTGCAGTTCGTCGACGCCGGTTCCGTCAGTAGCCACCACCTCGAGGTGCCCGCCCGGGTTCAGCGCGCGCAGGAGCGTCGGCGGTGCGGTTTTTCGGGCATGAGTTGTCTCCCCTCGGTCGGCAGGCGTGCGGACGCCGGGGTGACATGCGGGCTGAAGGCAGCGGCAGCACGACACGCAGCGTCTCGCTGCGGCTGCTTGCTCAACCGCGTACCGGTCCACTTTAAAGATCCCCGCGCCAGCGCCGGAATTCGGGGTCCGGCCAGGCGGACTAGTCCGTGATTCTCGTGCACTTGGATGAGGACAATCACGTGGTGGTGTCGCAGGGTGTTCGGGTGAATCCGGTGCGTGCTTTTCTCGTCGATGATCAGGAGCTGCTGGCGGAGGCGCTGGCGGCCAAGCTGTCCGCCGTGGGCGGCCTGCTGGTGGTGGGCCGCAGCTCGACCGCGGACCCGGGGCTGGTGGACGCGGTGGCCAGGGCCAGGCCGCACGTGATCACCGTCGACATCCAGCCCGTCGGCCCGGCGACGGCGAACCTCCTCGGCCGCCTCGGCGCCGCGGCCCCCGACGCCCGCATAGTGATCCTGACCGGCAGCCACGACCCGGTGCAGGCGGTAGTAGCCGCCCGCTGGGGCGCGACGGCGTGGGTCGGCAAGGACAGCTCGACCGAGCACCTGGTCGCGGTCCTGCACGGGGTCTGCGTGGGGAAGGCTTATTTTTCGCCGGACCTCCTGGGCTTCGTCCTGGCGGAGTTGCGTGCCGATGTGCAGCGGGTCCGCGACTCGAACGGGCCGCTGGACGTGCTGTCCGCGCGCGAGCGGGATGTGCTGCTGGGCATCGTGGAAGGGAAGCGGGGAAGCCAGATCGCGGCGGAGCTGTTCCTCTCGGTGAACACGGTGCGGACGCACACGCACAACATCTTCAGCAAGCTGAAGGTGCACAGCCGCCTGGAGGCAGCGTCGCTGGCGCGTGCCGCCGGTATGCAACCCCGCATCCACTCGGGCCTGAGGAAAAGCCCAGGACAGTGACCTGCCCGACGCCCGACCGGGTGAACCCGCGCTGAACAGGGGTTACACGTCCGGTGTCGATCACCGGAGTTGGGCGGAACGCTCCCTTCACCCGGGCATGACTGCTAGCGTGTTGGGCTGAACACAAGCGGTCGCCGGGGGCGGGTCTTCAGGGAGGGGCAGACGGACATGGCCGGAGAAATGCGCTTCGATGCCGAGTCGCAGGCGGGAACTCCGAGTGGGACCCAGCCGCCACCGGCAGCGGGGGACGCCGGCAGCAACTTTCTGGACAGCTTGTTCGCCTTCGATCCCCTTGACGATGATGCCGTCGCGAAGTTCAACCAGGACGTAGGCAAGATCAAAGAGTTGGCGAGCGCGGGACCTGACGGTGGAGGGTTCGCGATCGAACCCGGTGCCGGTGAAGCTTTTGTCAAAGCGATCGACAACTTCATTGATGGTTCCTGGCCGCGTCTCAAGAGTGAGATGTTCGACCTTTCTCTGCGGCCAGGTCTGGGAAATGGCCCTTACGCCACCATTGTGGCCGAACACGATGTAAGTGTCATTGACAGCGATGAGGCTTCGCTGATGCCTAACCTCGAACTTCTGGAAAATGGTCTCATGGCGCTCCGGGAGGCGATTCAGACCGCGACTCGTTCGTATCGCGAAGGAGACGAAGAAATAAGCATGACGTTCAAGTCGATCGAGCACGAATGAAGCAGAGACACATGCGATCGCTCGGTATCGGAATGGTGTTGATGGCCAGCTTGACGACAGTTGGCTGTGCTGGTGAGGAGCCGGGTCGGCCGACCCCCGACCCGGCGACGCAGTCCGGCGAGTTGTCACCTGTCCCCCCAACGGGGGGCGAGAGTTCCCGGGGAATCTTCGGCGACACCAAGGCGTGTGAACTCCTGGACCCGGTGCTTCCGGCGCAAGGATTCCCTGCTGGGGAGCCCACTGATATCGGCGGGGACAATGGATGCACTGCTAGCAAAAGCGGTGCGAGCACCACGTTCTACCTCGATGACCAGCAGAGCATCGATGACCTCAAAGGCAGTCCCGAGAAGAAGTTCACCGGTGATCTGAACGGCAGGCGGTTGCTGCGCGTGGAGGACGTCAGGGGTGACGGGGGCGGGTGCCAAATAGGTATCGAGGTTGCCGCGAAAGCTCGCGCGGTGGTGACGATTGTGCTCGGATCCAACCGGCCCACCGCCGAGGCGTGTGAATTGGCTGCGACCATGGGAACAGAGATCGAGCCGAAACTGCCGAGAGGTTAGGGGGGTGTCCCTATGGGTTTGTCAAGCGGCTGCCGCGGTGTGGGCTGGTTCGGGGTGTCGGTAGTGGGTGCCGGTGCGGAGCATGGCGTAGAGGACGTCGCAGCGGCGTCGGGCGAGGCAGATGAGGGCGGCGTTGTGTTTCTTGCCTTCGGCTCTTTTGCGGTCGTAGTAGGTGCGGCTGGCCGGATCGTGCAGTGCGGCGAAGGCGGCGAGGAAGAACGCGCGTTTGAGTTTGCGGTTGCCGGTGCGGGCGGGGTGTTCGCCTTTGATGCTGGTGCCCGAGGCGCGGGTGACCGGGGCGATGCCGGCGTAGGCGGCCAGGTGTGCGGAGCTGGCGAAGTTGGAGGCGTCGCCGATCTCGAGCAGGATGCGGGCGGCGGTCCTGACCCCGATGCCCGGCATGGAGGTCAGGACCCCGGCAAGAGGGTGCGCATCGAGTATCTCCTCGACCTCGGTGGCGAGCTGTGTGCGTTGCTGGAGCACGGTTTTCAGGCTGTCGGCGAGTCTGGGCAGCACGGTGTCCGCGGCGGTGGTTCCGGGGACGGTGACAGTCTGCTCGCCGAGCGCGGTCATGATCGCCTCGACCAGTTTGTCGCCCATGCGCGGGGCGTGGGCCTTCGCTATCGCGGTGAGTTTGCGGCGCCCGGCCTTGCGGATTCCGGTGGGGCCGCCGCAGCGGGACAGGATTTCCAGGACCGCCGGATGACTGATCTTCGGGCCGATCGCGCGTTCGAGGGCGGGATGGACGCCGGTGAGCAGCCCGCGGATGCGGTTGCCGAGGCGGGTGGCCTCACCGGCCAGGTCGTCGTCGAAGCCGACCAGGACCTCCAGCTCGGCCAGGGTGTCGTCACCGACGTCGACCGGGCGCAGCGTGTGTGGCAGCGAGCGGGCCGCGTCGGCGATGATGAACGCGTCGCGGGCGTCGGTCTTCGCCCGCCCGGGATAGAGGTCGGCGATCCGGCGCATCGCCAGTCCGGGCAGATAGGCGACCTGGTGCCCGTGGGCTCGCGCGACAGCGACCGGCAGCGCGCCGATCGTCGCGGGCTGATCGACGACCACCAGCAGCGGCCCGTGGCTGGCGAGTTTGTCGAACAGCGCTCGCAGTTTGGGTTCGCTGTTGGGCAAGGGGCCGTCGTGCAGCCTCTTCCCGGCCGGGTCCAGGCCCACCGCGTGGTGGGATTCTTTGCCGACGTCAAGACCGAGGAACACGCCGAAACTGCTGCTCATGCACGCGTCTTTCGTCCGTCGCGGGTGGTCGCCGGTCAGGCATCGATGGCCGGCACCCACGTTACGACGAGACCTACCCGGCGGGGTGGCCGTGTCCCTATCAGCGGTCCCTCGATGCCGCCAGGCCCGGTGACACCACCCCCCGGATCATGGACTCGACTGGGGGCATCAGTCATGCCGAACCTGGCGACCACAGCTCCTTGATCAGGAACTATGAAAAAGGTAACGGGGGGATCAGTCATGGCCGAGGTCAGCGGCGCCAAGTACGAAGCCGACGTCTACACCGATGCCTATACGCAAGCCGGCGGTGGACAGGGCAACATCTTCGCGGAACCGACCGCCCGTTCGGACGCTGAAGCGCAGGCACGTGCGTACTCGGTGGCGCGGGGTCAGTCGCTTATGGAAGGGCAAACCTTCCGTGATGGACTCGCTGTATCCGACCAGGAGTACTTGGCCAACGAACATCAGGCGCTGTACGAGATGGCGCATTCCGGGGATCCGGGGTTGGTCGACGCCCAGGGCAGGGTGCTTGCCGATACACGCGATACCCTGAAAAGCTTGAGCGACGACCTGCACGCGGCCGTCAACAACGAGCAGGCGGTATGGCAGGGTGAGGGCGCTGCCCAGGTCCACGGTTTTGTGAAGCAGAGCGCCAATTGGGTTGACGGTGCCTCTCACGGGGTCGACCTCGCGTCCAACAGGTATTCGCAGCAGTCGGCGGCTGTGGTGAACGCGCAGAATTCGATGCCTGAGCCGGTGCCGTTCAATCAGGCGGAGGAGATGGCCAAGGCGCAGCAGGCCTTCCAGAGCGGCGGCTTCGACGCCAGCATGCAGGGGGTCAAGGCGCTCGAGGAGATGAGCGCCAAACAAGAAGCCTCCCAGGCCGCGCACCAGCAGGCGGCCCAGGTCATGCACACGATGGACAACACCCTCTACGAGACCGGCTCCACGCAACCCTCTTTCGCCGCGCCGCCGACGTTGGGGGGTGGGCAGCCGAGTACGCCGGTCGCCGGGCCGTCTGTGGTGGGTGGCGGGACGCCGGCGCCGACCGGCGGTGGGCTGCCTGGTGGCGGGTACGTCGGGTCCGGGCCCGGCGGTGTGGGCCCCGGGTACAACACGGGTGGGCCTGCGCCGGTCACCGGGGGGACGCCGCCTGGGGGTGGGTTCAAGGGTGCGACCCCGCCGGCGATCGCGGGGCAGTTGGGCGGGGGCAACCTCGGGGGCCTCGGCTCGGACAAGACCCGTACGCCGACCGGCAAGGGCGGCATGAAGTTCGGCAACCCCAGCGCGGGGGCGCGGGTGTCCGGTGGTGGCACCTACAACCCGCCGAAGGGGTCCGCCGGCGCCGCCGGGCGGCTGGGCGGCACGCCCGCGGGCAGCGTTCCCAAGGCCGGCGAGCAGGCCGCGGGCGCGGGCAAGGGCACAGGGTCCGGTTCCGGCTCCGGTGCCGTGCCCAAGGACGGGACCATGCGCGGCGGAGCCGCCGCGGCGGCCTCGACCGGGGGCAAGACCGGCGCCGGCATGGGTGCCGGCGGCATGGGCGCCGGAGCGGGCAAGGGCAAGGAAGAGGACAAGGACAAGAAGCGCCCCGACTACCTCCAGGGCGAGGACCCCGACGAGTTGTTCGACGCCAAGCCCGCCGAAGGCATCGACGGCGCCAAGCCGGTGCCGCCGGTCATCGGCTCCTGATCCGAGAGGCCCGAAAACCGCCGTGCCGATGGAATTCTGGCTGCCCACAACGGTGATCGACGTGCTCGGCGAGCGGTTCGGCACCGCGCTGGTGCCGCCGCCGTTCGAGGTGCCCTACGCCGGGGCGACCACCGGCGAACGGCAGCGCGTGCGCGAAAAGGCCTGGCAGCAGCTGCGCGACGCCCGCCTGGCCAAGGGCGACAAGCTCGACCCGGACGTGGAGAACCTGCTTCGCGTCTGGTACCGCCCCGAGGTGCTGATCACCGGCCGCCTCAACCAGGAGGAGGGCCAGCGCGACATCCGCTACCGCGCCGTCTCCGAGCACCTCGCGGGCGTGCTCAGCGGCCAGGTCGGCGACCAGATCTCCTTCGAGGCCTGCCACGCCGACGACCTGGTCGCCGGGCTGATGCGCTACCTGCCGCACCTCGGTCCGGTGAACCTGCGCCCGGTCGCGGTGACCGAGCAGCCCAAGCGCGTCAAACCGGTCGAGGAGGACGAGATCAACCCCCGCGACCTCATCGACGCCTACGGGGAGACCGAACCCGCCGACCACCGGGCCGCGCAGGCCTTCTTCAGCTGGCCGGTCGGCCGGTTCGGCGTGTTCGACCTGTGGGTCCGCGGCCGCGACGGCAGGCTCAACGCCCAGGGCGGGGTGCAACTGTTCGACACCCAGGGGGGCCGGTTCGTGATCATCGGGGAGAAGCTCTCCGACGGCTCGAAGCGGCGCCACTTCGTGCCGTCGGACGGCAGCCACCTCCGGCGCTGGATCCACGACCGGATCGCCCGCGCCCGCGACGACCGCTGACCCACCCACCACCCCGATCCGTCCACATCGGACAGACCGGGACCCCGCCGCTTCCCAACCGCGGCCCGACCTGGCAAAATCCCCCGTCCCCGCTGGTCAACGCCGAGGAACGGGGTGGTATGGACAACTCGGACCCACTGCTGTCCGCCGCGCTGCTGCATTCGCTGGCCGACGGCATCCTCCAGGCGGCGGGCACCCCATCGGCGCAGGCGGCGGTGGTGGCCGGTTCCCTGGTCCGGTCCAACCTGCTCGGCCACGACGAACTCGGCGTCCGGCGGCTGCTCACCTACATCCCGCAGGTGCGCTCGGGGGAGATCGACCCGCGGGCCCGGCCGAAAGCGGAGGCGATCCGCCCGGGCGCGGTGATCGTGCACGGTCAGCGCGCCTTCGGGCAGCTGTGCGCCGTGCACGCGGTGCGCGAACTGAGCGTGCTCGCCGTCGAGCACGGCAGTGGGGTCGCGGCGATCCGGGACGGCAACGACGTGGGCAGGCTCGGCGAGTACGTCGGCGCGCTGGCCGACACCGGACTCGTGGCGCTCGCCTTCGGCAACGCCGCGACCACCCCGGTGGCGTGGGCGTTGCCGCGCGCTACCGGCAGCCCGCCCCTGATCTTCGACGGCGCCGCCTCACCGGGTGCGGAGATCTTCGCCGCGCTGGTCGGCGGCCTGCTCTCCGGGCACGGCCTGCCCGGGATGCCCGGCTACGACAGCGACGCCGGTACCGTGCTGGTGGCGGTGGACATCGCGGCTTTCCTCAACCCGGCGGTTTTCCGGGAACAGGCGGAAACGTTCTGTGAGAGCCTTTCCGGGGTACCCGGGGAGCCGGAAGAGCTCGTCCGCCGCCGCCGGGCCGCGGACGGGGTGCCGATCCCGGCGCCGGACCTGGCCGGGCTCCGGGCACTTTTGTCGGATGGAACGGATAGGTGAGTCAACGATGGCCGTGCCGCGGCTGAGCCGGACGACGCTGGGTGCGAGCCGGCCCGAACTGCTCGACAGCGTGCAGGCCGACGACATCGGCGCGGGCATCCTGCACCTGGGCATCGGCGCCTTCCACCGCGCGCACCAGGCGGCGCTGACCGAGCAGGCGCTGCTCGTCGAGCCGGGCGACTGGGCGATCCGCGGGGTGAGCTACCGCGGCAGCGGCGCGGCCGACGCGCTGAACCCGCAGGACGGCCTGTTCACCGTGGTCGAGCGCGGCCCGAACGAGCGGTTCCGCCTGATCGGCTGCGTGCGCGAGGTGCTCTACCGGCAACCGGACGCGGTGCGGGCCGCGCTGGCTTCGAGCGAGTGCCGGATCGTCACGATCACGGTCACCGAAGCGGGCTACCACCACGACCCGGCCACGAACCTGCTCCGGCACGACGATCCGGAGCTGGCCGCCGATCTGGCCGGGCGCCCGCCGCACACGGTGATCGGCCAGCTGGTCGACGGCCTGCGCGCGCGGCGCTCCCGTGGTGAGGACGCGCCGATCACCGTGCTCTCCTGCGACAACCTGCTCGACAACGGCAAGGTGGTCGCGGGCCTGGTGCAGGACTTCTGCGGCAGGCTGGGCGATTCCGCGCTCGCCGGGTGGATCCACGACCACGTGGCCTTTCCGTCCACTGTGGTCGATCAGATCGTGCCGGCGACCACAGAGGACTGCCTGCGCGAGGTGGAGGCGCGACTGGGCCTGGTCGACCTGGCCGCTGTGGCCGGTGAGGGCTACCGGCAGTGGGTGATCGAGGACTTCGACGGCCCGCGCCCGGCCTGGGACCGGGTGGGCGCCCGGTTCGTGCCGGACATCTCCGCCGCGCAGGCCCGGAAACTGCGGCTGGTCAACGGAACCCATTCCGCGATCGCCTACCTCGGGCTGCTCGCCGGGCTCGGGACGACCGCGGAACTGGTGCGGGAACAGGATTTCGCCGGGTACGTCCGGGCGCTCGTGTGCGGCGAAACCGGTCCCAGCCTGGGAGACGTCGCGACCGACGACGCGGAACGGCTCCTGCGGCGTCTCGCCACGCCCCGCATCGACCACCGGCTCACGCAGATCGCCGCGCAGGGCGCGCGGAAACTCCCGCAGCGCCTGCTCGAACCGGCCCGCGAACTGATCGAAGCGGGCCAGGAGCCGCGGCTGATCTGCCTCGGCATCGCGGGCTGGATCAGTTTCCTGCGTGGTGCCAAGGAACTCGACGACGACAGCCGGGAACTCGCCGCCGCGCCCGACCTCGACCGGTTGCTCGCGGCGTGGCGGGGTTGCCCGGAAGACCTGCGTGCGTCGAGGACCTTCCGCGACCTCATCGCGGACGCCCTGCGCGCGATCGAGGTGGACGGGGTGCGGGCGACCGTGCGCCGCATGACGGAAGAGGGGAACTGAGTGCGGCTCAAGGAAACGGTCGCCGTGGTGACCGGCGGTGGCACCGGGATCGGCCGCGCGACCGCGCTGGCACTGGCCGAAGCCGGGGCGGCGGGCGTGGTCGTCAACTACTCGCGGTCGGCCGAAGACGCGGAACAGACCGTGGCCGACCTCGCCGCGCTGGGCTGCGACGCGGTGGCCGAGCAGGCCGACGTGGCCGACGACGCGCAGGTGCGGGCGCTCGCCGGGCGCGTGCTCGAGCGCTTCGGCCGCGTCGACGTACTGGTCAACAACGCCGGTACCACCTTCCGCGTGCCGCACGCCGATCTCGACTCGCTCACCGACGACGTCTGGCACCAGGTGCTCGACGTGAACCTGCTCGGCCCGTTCCACTGCGTACGCGCGTTCGCCCCGGCGCTGACCGAAGCACGGGGCGCGGTGGTCAACGTGGCGTCGATCGCCGGATACCGCGCGGGCGGTTCCTCGGTGGCCTACGGCGTGAGCAAGGCGGCCTTGCTGCAGCTGACCCGGAACCTCGCGGTGGGCCTGGCACCGCACGTCCGGGTGAACGCGATCGCGCCCGGCACCGTCGCCACCCGCTGGCAGACCGGGTTGCACGGCGCCGAAGCCTTCGAGGAACGCGCCAGGGCCGAGCGGGAAACGGTGCCGTTGCGTGAGATCTCCGGTCCGGAGCACGTCGCGCAGGCGGTGCTCGGGGTGCTGATGATGGACCTGGTGACCGGTGAGGCGGTCATCGTCGACGGCGGCAAGCACGTGCTCTACTGACCAGCCGTTGGTAGGTGTCCTTCCCCGCGTCCGCCGCGTAGAAGGAGTTCATGACACTTCGCCGGGTACGAGCCGTCACCATGTCGAGCGCTGTCAGCGCTGTCGCTTTGCTCGCCCTCGCCGCGCCCGCGCACGCGGGCCCCGGTGAGCAGCCGAACCCGCCGAGCTGGGGCCTGGACCGGATCGACCAGCGGGCCGGGCTCGACCAGCTCTACCGCTACGAGACGCGTGCCGAGACGGTGACCGCGTACGTGATCGACACCGGCGTGAGTTCCGTGCCCGATCTCGCCGGGCAACTGCTGGCGGGCAAGGACTTCGTCGACGGCGACGACAACGCGGCCGACGGCAACGGGCACGGCACGCACCTCGCCTCGATCATCGGCGGCGAGCAGTACGGCGTGGCCAAGGACGTGAAGATCGTGCCGGTGCGCGTGCTGGACGCCAACGGCAGCGGCTCGGTGTCGACCGTGGTGGCCGGGATCGACTGGGTGGCCAGGAACGCGGTGCAACCCGCCGTGGCGGTCCTCGGGGTCGGCGGTTCGCCGAACACCGCGATCGACAACGCCGTGCGCGGGCTGGCCGCCGTGGTGCCGGTCGCCGTGCCCGCCGGTGGTTCGGCGACCGACGCGGGCAAGTTCTCCCCGGCGAGGGTGGCCGAGGCGCTGACCGTGGCCTCGTCCGATCGGCAGGACCGGGCGGCGAGTTCGTCGAACTACGGGGCCTCGGTGGACCTGTACGCACCCGGCGTGTCGATTCCGTCACCCGCGCCCGACGGCAGCGTCCGGGTGCTTTCCGGCACCTCCACCGCGGCCGCGCACGTGACCGGCGCGGCGGCGCTCTACCGGGCGCTGCACCCCGCCGCGACCGCTCCGCAGACCGCCCAGGCCGTGGTCGACGCGGCCACGAAGGACAAGCTGACGGGGGTTCCCGCGGGGACGCCGAACAGGCTGCTCTTTTCGCTGGTCAGTGCGCAGCTCCGTTGAGGGTGGTGGTGGGTGGCGGGAGGGCACTCACGCCCTGACCTGGGGCGCAACCCGTACGGTGAATGATGTCCATCACCTGGACTTCAACTCCCGGTGTGCGGGACTAACACGGTAACGTGCCTGAACCGACCTACCGATCCGTAAAAGAGGAAGGACCGGGGCATGTTCCGCAAGGTGCTCGTCGCCAACCGCGGTGAGATCGCGATCCGGGCGTTCCGGGCGGGCTACGAACTCGGCGCGGGTACCGTCGCCGTCTTCCCGCACGAGGACCGCAACTCGCTGCACCGGCTCAAGGCCGACGAGGCGCATGAGATCGGCGAACCGGGGCATCCCGTCCGCGCCTATCTCTCCGTCGAGGAGATCGTGCGGGCCGCGAAGAAGGCGGGCGCCGACGCGGTCTACCCGGGTTACGGCTTCCTGTCGGAGAACCCGGACCTGGCGCGGGCCTGCGAGGAAGCGGGCATCACCTTCGTCGGGCCGAGCGCGGACATCCTCGAGCTGACCGGCAACAAGGCGCGCGCGGTGGCCGCGGCACGCGAGGCCGGGGTGCCGGTGCTCGGTTCCTCCGAGCCGTCCTCCGACATCGACGAGCTGGTCGCGGCGGCCGAGGGCCTGGGCTTCCCGGTGTTCGTCAAGGCCGTCGCCGGTGGTGGCGGCCGCGGCATGCGACGGGTCGAAGACGCGTCCACACTGCGGGAATCGATCGAAGCGGCGGCCAGGGAGGCCGAGTCGGCCTTCGGCGACCCGACGGTGTTCCTGGAGAAGGCGGTCGTCCAGCCGCGGCACATCGAGGTGCAGATCCTCGCCGACGGCGAGGGCAACGTGGTGCACCTGTTCGAGCGCGACTGCTCGGTGCAGCGGCGGCACCAGAAGGTGGTCGAGCTGGCCCCGGCGCCGAACCTGCCCGCCGGACTGCGGGAACGGATCTGCGCCGACGCGGTCAACTTCGCCAAGAAGATCGGCTACCGCAACGCCGGCACGGTCGAGTTCCTGCTCGACCGCGAGGGCAAGCACGTGTTCATCGAGATGAACCCGCGCATCCAGGTCGAGCACACGGTGACCGAGGAGGTCACCGACGTCGACCTGGTGCAGTCGCAGCTGCGCATCGCGGCCGGGCAGACACTGGCCGACCTCGGCCTGTCGCAGGACAAGATCTACCTGCGCGGGGCCGCGCTCCAGTGCCGGATCACCACCGAGGACCCGGCCAACGGGTTCCGCCCGGACACCGGCATGATCAGCGCCTACCGCTCGCCCGGCGGCTCGGGCATCCGGCTCGACGGCGGCACCGCCTTCGCCGGTACCGAGATCAGCGCGCACTTCGACTCGCTGCTGGTGAAGCTGACCTGCCGCGGCCGCGACTTCCCGACCGCGGTGGGCCGTGCTCGCCGCGCGGTGGCCGAGTTCCGCATCCGCGGCGTCGCCACGAACATCCCGTTCCTGCAGGCCGTGCTGGACGACGAGGACTTCCGCGAAGGCCGCGTCACCACCTCGTTCATCGACGAGCGCCCGCACCTGCTGACCGCGCGGCACTCCGCCGACCGCGGGACGCGCCTGCTCACCTACCTGGCCGACATCACCGTCAACAAGCCGAACGGCGAGCGGCCGCGCTCGATCAACCCGGTGCAGAAGCTGCCCGCGGTCCCCGAGCACGAGCCGGCGCCGGGGTCGAAGCAGAAGCTGGTCGAGCTGGGCCCGGCCGGGTTCGCCCGCTGGCTGCGGGAGTCGCCGAACATCGGCGTCACCGACACCACCTTCCGCGACGCGCACCAGTCGCTGCTGGCCACCCGCGTCCGGACGAAGGACCTGCTCGCGGTGGCCCCGGTGGTAGCGCGCACGCTGCCCGAACTGCTTTCGCTGGAGTGCTGGGGCGGCGCCACCTACGACGTCGCGCTGCGGTTCCTCGCCGAGGACCCGTGGGAGCGGCTGGCCGCGCTGCGCGAAGCCGTGCCGAACATCTGCCTGCAGATGCTGCTGCGCGGGCGCAACACCGTGGGCTACACGCCCTACCCGACCGAGGTGACCAACGCCTTCGTGCAGGAGGCCGCGGCGACCGGCATCGACATCTTCCGCATCTTCGACGCGCTCAACGACGTCGAGCAGATGCGCCCGGCGATCGACGCCGTGCGGGAAACCTCCTCGGTGGCCGAGGTCGCGCTCTGCTACACCTCGGACCTCTCCGACCCGTCGGAGAAGCTGTACACCCTGGACTACTACCTCAAGCTGGCGGAGCAGATCGTCGGCGCGGGGGCGCACATCCTGGCCATCAAGGACATGGCCGGGCTGCTGCGGGCGCCCGCCGCGGTGAAGCTGGTCACCGCGTTGCGCAAGGAATTCGACCTGCCGGTGCACATCCACACGCACGACACCCCCGGCGGGCAGCTGGCCACCTACCTGGCGGCCGTCAACGCCGGTGCGGACGCGGTCGACGGCGCGGTCGCGTCGATGGCGGGCACCACCTCGCAGCCGTCGCTGTCCGCGCTGGTCGCGGCGACCGACTACTCCGCGCGCCCGACCGGGCTGGACCTCGGCGCCATCGGCGACCTGGAGCCGTACTGGGAAGCCGTGCGCAAGGTCTACGCGCCGTTCGAGGCAGGCCTGGCCTCGCCGACCGGACGCGTGTACCACCACGAGATCCCCGGCGGGCAGCTGTCCAACCTGCGCACCCAGGCCGTGGCGCTGGGGCTGGGCGACCGGTTCGAGGACATCGAGGTGATGTACGCCGCGGCGGACAAGATCCTCGGGCACCTGGTCAAGGTCACCCCGTCGTCCAAGGTGGTCGGGGACCTGGCGCTGCACCTGGTCGGCGCCGGGGTCTCGCCGGCCGACTTCGAGGCGGACCCGAGCAAGTTCGACATCCCGGACTCGGTGATCGGCTTCCTGCGCGGTGAGCTGGGCGACCCGCCGGGCGGCTGGCCGGAACCCTTCCGCACCAAGGCACTCGAAGGCCGTGCCGCGGCCAAGCCGGTCGCCGAACTGTCCGAAGAGGACCGAGAGGCACTGGCGGAGGAACCGCGCCGCACGCTCAACCGGCTGCTGTTCCCCGGGCCCACCAAGGAGTTCGAGAACCACCGCGCGGCCTACGGCGACACCAGCGTGCTGCCCAGCAAGGACTTCTTCTACGGGCTGCGCCCGGGCGAGGAGTACCAGGTCGACCTGGAACCGGGCGTGCGGCTGCTGATCGAGCTGGAGGCCATCGGCGAGGCCGACGAGCGCGGCCTGCGCACGGTGATGTCCAGCCTGAACGGGCAGATCCGGCCGATCCAGGTCCGCGACACCTCGATCGCCTCGGACATCCCGGCCACCGAGAAGGCGGAGAAGGGCAATGCGAAGCACGTCGCCGCGCCGTTCGCCGGGGTGGTCACGCTGTCGGTGAGCGAGGGCGACGAGGTCACCGCCGGTGCGACCGTGGCCACCATCGAGGCGATGAAGATGGAGGCCGCGATCACCGCGCCCAGCGGCGGCAAGGTCGGCAGGCTGGCGATCAACTCGGTGCAGCAGGTGGAGGGCGGCGACCTGCTCGTCGTGCTGGAATGACCGCGTGACGACCACGGCGCGCCCGCTGGGCTCCTGGCTGCTCGGTTCGGCGGACCAGCGCGACACGGTCCTGCGGGTGCGGCTGAACCTGCTGCTGATCACCTCGATCGTGCTGGCGAACGTGATCGGCGCGCTGGTGGTGATCGCGCTGGTGGTCCTGGTCATCCCCGGCCCCAGCGTGTTCGCCCCCGACCTGGTGTTCTGGCAGGCGGTCGTGCTGCCGGTCTACGTCGGGCTGTCCCTGCTCGTCGGGGTGGTCTGGGGCCGGAGGCGCGCCGTGCGCACGCTGAGCTGGGTGTTCGAGGGCCGGGCCCCCAGCCAGCGTGAGCGGCGCACGGCGCTGCGGGTGCCGATCCGGCTGGCCCGCGTGCAGGCGGTGTTCTGGGTCGGCGCGACGCTGCTGTTCACCACGGTGACCGCGCTGGAACTGCCCGGCGCGGCGTTCAAGGTCGGCTTCACCGTGGCGTTCGGCGGCATCGTGGTGTGCGCGAACTCCTACCTGCTCAGCGAGTTCGCCCTGCGGCCGGTGGCCGCGCGGGTGCTCTCCACCGGGCCGCCGATGCGCCGCCGCGTGATCGCCGGGATCACCGTGCGGATGCTGCTGGCCTGGCTGCTCGGCACCGGGCTGCCGGTGCTCGGGCTGATGCTGGTGGCGGTGTTCGCGCTGATCCGCGACGACGTCACGACCGAGCAGCTGTCGTTGGCGGTCCTGGTGCTCGGCGCGGTGATCGGCGTGTTCGGCTTCCTGCTGGTCACCCTGACCGCCAGGGCGACCGCGGCCCCGGTGCGCACGGTGCGCGCCGCGCTGGCGCGGGTGGAGAAGGGCGAGCTGGACACCGAGGTCGCTGTGTTCGACGGCACCGAGCTGGGGCAGCTGCAGTCCGGGTTCAACCGCATGGTCGACGGCCTGCGTGAACGCGAGCGCATCCGCGATCTGTTCGGCAGGCACGTCGGCGAGGAGGTCGCCGAGAAGGCGCTGGAGCGCCAGGCCGGGCTGGGCGGCGAGGTGCGCGAGGTGGCGGTGCTCTTCGTCGACGTGATCGGCTCGACCACGCTCGCGGCCACGCGGCCGCCTGGCGAGGTCGTCGAGCTGCTCAACCGGTTCTTCGCGGTGGTCGTGTCGTCGGTCCACGCGCACGACGGGTTCGTGAACAAGTTCGAAGGCGACGCGGCGCTGGCCGTGTTCGGCGCGCCGGCGGACCAGCCGGACGCGCCGGGGCAGGCGCTCGCGGCCGCCAGGGAAATGGGCAGGCGGCTGGTCGACGAGGTGCCCGAGTGCCAGGCGGGCATCGGGGTAGCGGCGGGACCGGCGGTCGCCGGGAACATCGGCCACGAGAGCCGGTTCGAGTACACCGTCATCGGCGACCCGGTGAACGAAGCGGCCCGGCTGACCGAGCTGGCGAAGGCGGTGCCGGGGCGGGTGGTCGCCTCGATGGCCGCGGTGGAGGCCGCCGCGAAGGGCGAAGGCCGGTGCTGGCAGCAGATCGACGAAACGGTGCTGCGCGGGCGGACCGAGGCCACCAGGGTCGCCGCCCCCCGCTGAATGCGCGCGCGAGCCGGCGCGGGAGTCGTTACGTTGGCGGGGTGCGTATTCATGTTGTGCCGCAGACCCAGGGCGCGCTGACCCCGCGTGCCGCCCAGCTCGCCGACGGGGCCCGCGGGCTCGGGGCACTGGCCGCCGAGGTGCTCGGCGTGCTGGCCACCGAGGTCCCCGTGGACTCCTCCAGCGATCCGTCCGTAGTGGACGGTGTCGCCAACCGCGACGCGCTGGTGCGCAACCGGGCCGGGCAGCTGGCCGCGCTGGAAGCACCCGCGGCGAAGGTGATCACCATCGGCGGCGACTGCGCGGTGGAGCTGGCACCGATCGGCGTGGCCCGGTACCGCCACGGCGCGGGCCTCGGCGTCGCCTACTTCGACGCCCACCCCGACCTCAACACCGCGGACAGCTCACCGTCCGGCGCGTACCACGGCATGGTCCTGCGTTCGCTGTTCGGCGAGGGCGACCCGGAGTTCGCCGCGGACCCGGCCCTGGTGCCGGGTCGCGCGGTGCTGGTCGGCGCCCGTTCGATCGACCCGGCCGAGCAGGACGCCATCGACCGCGGCCTCGCCGTGGTCGCTTCGCCCGATGACCTGCCCGCGCGACTGCGCGACAGCGGCGCGGAGTCCGTCTACCTGCACCTCGACCTCGACGTGCTCGGCCCCGGTGAGTTCGACGGGCTCAACTACCCCGAGCCGGACGGGCTGAGCGTGCCCGCGCTGGTCGCCGCGATCCGTTCGCTGGCGGAGTTCGAGGTGATCGGCGCGGGCGTCACCGAATGCGTCACCGCCGACCGGGACGAACTGCGCAAGCTCGTCCCGGTACTGGAGGCGATCCGGGATGTCCTGCTTTAGCAGACCGCGCAGCGCAGGAACGACCGCACCGCGAACGGGGTGCTCGAGGTGGTGCTCTGCCGGGACAGTTCCGCGCGCTGCTGGCCGGACTCACCGCACGTTTTCGACTGCATGGTGATGTTGACGTTGGTGTTGTTGGTCATCGAGTAGGCGTAGTGGGGGTTGAGGATGTTCCAGCAGCCGTCGGCGCCGTGGGGACCGTCCGCCCGCTGGCCGTTGTAGTTGTCCTGGTTCCACCAGCAGATGTAGTTGTTCGCGCAGTCGTTGACGCCCTCGGCTTCCGCCGCCGAGGCGGCCGCGGGAGCGAGCGCCAGCGCGAACAACGCGGCGGCCACGAGCTGGGTGAGTTTCGAGAGCACGGTGGGTTTCCCTTCCCCAGTGGTGACGGGCGCGTCACGGCCCGTCACGGGAAGGGTAGGCAGCTCAGCCGCGGGTCGTCACGGCTTTTGCCCCACGCTGAAGAGCATGGTGGCGATCTCCGAATCGGGCAGGCACAGCACCGAGCCCAGCGCGCGGTCGTCGAACGCGGCGACCGCGCAGCAGGCCAGGCCCAGCGCGGTGCCGACGGTGTAGAGGTTCTGCACCGCGACCCCGGCGTCCACGTGCAGCGTGCGGTAGTGCCGCAGCGGGTACTGGGCGAAGGCCACGTCCAGCCGGGCGGTCAGCGCGATGGTCACCGGCGCGGTCGAGGCGAACTCCGGCTGCAGGAACACCTCGGTGAGCTGGGCTGTCGGGTCGTCCGCGCTGACCTCGATCAGCTGGTGCGAGACCGACTCGTACCGGTAGATGCCGGGCGGGACCCCGTCGGCGTGGCGGACCAGCAGGTACGCCCGCAGGCACAGCAGGCCGCCCGCGCTCGGGGCCATGCCCAGCGGGTGCTTCTCCACGCCCTGGGCCTGCACGAACCGCTGCACGCCGAGGGCGAAGCGCAGCAGCGCGCTCAACGCGGCCATGTCGAGGGGCCGGTCGGCGAACTTCACCGCGGACCGGCGTTGCACCAGCGTGCCGACCAGGTCCACCCGGGGTGGCTCGAGGTCCGGCAGCGGGATCCGGTGCCCGTTGGGCTGCACGGGGCGGTCCCGGGTGTCCTCGGACTGCCCGTTCAGCATCGCGTGCACGGCCTTCGCCGAAGAGAGCGCGTCCGCCATTCGCCCAACATAGTCGATTGCGTCCGTTCGGCCGTATGGCAGACGATCTTTGCCGGGTACTTTTCCGGACCCGATCGTCAGCCGATCCGGTGAGCGGTGTGAAAGCGGCCCGCGAAGGCGGTCATCGGGCGGTTATTGTCACCGCGCCCACAGCTCGGAGCGGTGATTTTGTCACCTGGGTGACAAGAAATCGGTTTCTTCTGGGTTTCGTGACACGTTTGGGGTTACTTTTCCGATGTGCTCGACGTCACCCCGTAGTGCGTCGGCGGCCTCGGCAGAGGCGCGTCGCGGGGAACGAGCGGAGCAAAGGAGCTGCGATGACGGTCGAGCGCGGGCTGAATCCGGTGGAAACCCGCCCGGTACTTCCCCGGCGGCTGGCCGAGATCCTGCGCCCGGAACTACCCACGCTCGGCGGGCAGATCGTGGAGGAGATCCGCACGGTCATCCCCGAGTACGGCCGTCCGCTCGACGGCCCGTACGGGCGCTCCATCCGCGCCGGGGTGGACTGCGCGATGTCGTTGTTCGTCGACCAGATCGCCGATCCCGGCTCGATCAAGGAAGAACTGCTCGACGTGCACCGCAAGCTCGGTCAGCTGGAGATGCGCGAGGGCCGCAGCCTGGACACGCTGCAGGCCGCCTACCGCGTCGGCGCCCGGGTCGCCTGGCGGCGGATCATGCTGGTCGGCAGGCGGGCCGGCCTGTCCTCGGCGGTGATGTCGGAACTGGCCGACGCGATGCTCGCGTTCATGGACGAGCTGGCCTCGATCGCGCTGGACGGCTACCTGGAGGCCAAGGCCTGCTCGGCGGGCGCGCTGGAGACCTGGCGCCGGCGGTTGCTGCAGCTGATCCTGGAGCGCCCGCAGCCGCCGCGCGAAGCCATCGCCGAACTGGCCCAGCTCATCGGCTGGACGATGCCCGCGAAGCTGTTCGCCGTGGCCGTCCGCACGCCCGGCGGGGTGTCGCGCCGGATGCCCGCGCTGGACGAGGACATCCTCGCCGAGCTGGACGCACCCGAACCGCTGCTGCTGGTGCCGGGCGAGCCCGCGGACACCCGGCTGGCGGCGATCCAGAACGCGCTGCCCGGCTACCGCCTGTCGGCCGGACCCGCGGTCCCGCTGGAGGCGGCGGGGGATTCACTGCGCTGGGCCCGGCGTGCGCTGGCACTGACCGGTGAAGGCCTCCTCCCGGCGCGGCGGCTGATCCGGGCCGAAGAGCACCTGGCCACCGTGTTGCTGCATTCCGACGAGGGTTTGATCGCGCAGCTCCGGGAGCGGCACTTCGCCCCACTGCGGGGCATGACCGACAAACAGCGCGGCAGGCTCACCGAGACGCTGCGGGCTTGGCTGGATGCCCAAGGGAACGTGCTCGAGATAGCCGAGCGCCTCAAGGTGCACCCGCAGACCGTGCGGTACCGGATGCGGCAGCTGCAGGCCACCTTCGGCGAAAGTTTGGAGGACCCGGACGCGCGGTTCGAGATGGAGCTGATCCTGCGCAGCGAACCCAGACCGGGCATCGCCCGAGACGGCCGCGAAGCCGGCGACGGCCCCAACGGCGCCTGGGCCCGGTACCGCCTGGCCGAGGTGATGCCCGTACCGCGCACCGCCCACAGCGGCCCGGTCACCCCACCCGGACCGCCACGCTCACGACGCTCACCCGCCTGACCCCGGTCTGCTTCGACCACCTCGCTGACTTCGGCGAGCTTTGCCGGGCAGGGTGGGTGCCTGCTCGCCGATTCGGCCACCGCGACGCTCATCCGCCTGGCCACGGCTCGCGGGTGGCTTCGGCGACGTTTCTGATTCGCCTGCTTACGGCTCTGGGTCGGCTTCGGCCACCCCGCCAACAGAGTGGGCAGGCTACGCCGGGCAGGATGGATGCCTGCTCGCCGGGGCAGCGCGCCGCGCGATGCTCGCCTGCCTGGCTGCGGCTTCTGCGGGATGGCTTTGGCCACCTTCGCTGATCTGGTGAGCTGTCGGTGGGCGCCTGCTCCCGGCGTCTGGCTACGCCTTCCGGATCTCCTCGAAGACGTCGCTGACCAGGGTGAGCAGGCTTTTGCTGAGCAGCGCGTGCACCTGCTCACGGGTCAGTGCGCCTCGCACGAGCCATTCCCGTCCGGCGGCCTTGACCATGCCGCCGTACGCCCGGACCAGTGCGTTCAGTTCGCTGTGGCACGGGTCGTCGGCGGCGATGCCGACGGCTTCCAGGACGCGGTCCGCCGATTCCCGGTCGGCCTCTTCGAGGATCTGCTCGACGGTCAGGTCCCGCCCGATGCCTTCGGGCGCGATCGCGGCCAGCCACAGGTTCTCCTGGCGGCTGACCATGTCGAGGAACCAGCCGACCGCCGCGTCGACGCGCTGCTCCAGCGTGCCTTCTGGCAGGATCTCCACGGCGAAGTGCGGCACGGTCAGCGCCCGCCGGATCACCGCGAGGTACAGCTCCCGCTTCGTGCCGAAGTAGTGGTTGATCAAGCCCCTGGCCACGCCCGCCTCCGCCGCGATGTCCGAAGTGGACACCTCGGCGTAGGGCCGCTGGCCGAACAGCTCGGCCGCGCAGTCGAAGATCTGTTCCTTCCTCGCGTCCGGTTCCAGTCTTCGCCATTTGGGTGCGGACTCCGTGCTCATGTCCGGCATTTTCGCACGAACCGGCCGTCCGCACCCGTGCCAACGGGGGCTACCGCCGGGTAGGGCGACTTCGGTCGGGCAGCACCAACGGGGCTATTTCCCCGAACAGGTCACCGGGTCCTGGATTGTCCGGCTCGGTGCGCCCGCCGAAGTGGTGCAGCACGCCCCACACGGCGTTCAGCGCGGTCTGCACCGCGCCCTCGGCCCAGCCCGCGGTCCACGAGACGTCGTCACCGGCGAGGAACAACCCGCGGTACCGCTCCGGCAGCCGGTCCTGCATGAAATGGGTGAACAACCGCTCCTGGTAGCGGTAGTGCCCGGGCAGGTTCGCCTTGAACGCGCCCATGAAGTGCGGCTCGGCCTCCCACGAAACGGTGACCGGGTCGCCGGTGATGTGCCGCCGCACGTCCACGCCCGGGTAGATCTCCCGCAGCGACTGCAGCATCACCTCCACCCGCTCGCCCGCCGACAGCGGCAGCCACTTCAGCGAGTCGTCGGCCCAGGTGTAGGACAGGCAGATCACCGCGGGCGCGTCCGGGCCGGAGTCGAGCAGGTAGGTGCCGCGGGTCATCCGGTCGGTGAGCGTCATGCTCATCGTGTCGCGGCCGGTGACCGGATCGGGGTCGAGCCAGAACGGCCGGTCCACCGGCACGAAGACCTTCGACGACTCCATGTAGTGCGTGCGCTCGATGGCGGTCCAGTGGTCGATCGGGAACAGCGACTCGTCGCAGGAGATCTTCGCCAGCAGCAGCCAGCTCTGCGCGGTGAACACCGCGGCCGGGTAGGTGCGGATGCCGCCGTCGGTGTCGGTCACGGTGATGTTGTTCGGCGCGGTCCGGTGCAGGCGCGCGACCCCGGGCCGCGGTGCGCCGCCGTGCAGCGAGCGCAGGCTGGTGCCGGCCGGCCAGTGCGTCAGCCGCGCCGGGACGCGGTCCCACAGGCGCAGCGGCAGTTGCTGGCTGCCGCCGATGATGCTGCGGTGCTCGTCGTCCGCGCCGGTGTAGACCACGCGCAGGATCTCCAGGATGGAGTTGGGGAAGTCGGTGTCCCAGCCGCCGGTGCCGAAGCCGACCTGTCCGAAGATCTCGCGGTGGCGGAACGAGGCGAACGCCGGGGAGTCGCAGAGGAAACCGTAGAACGTCTGGTTGTCCAGCTTCTCCACCAGTTCGTTCCAGATGTCCTTGATGCGCTTGACGTCCCGCCGCCGGATCGCGTCCTGCATCTCGCCGAACGCGGCCTGGCTGTCGAGCGTGGCGTGCCAGGCGGCGGACACCTCACCGAAGACCGGCGGCAGGTCGGCGGGCGAGGTGGCGTAGTGGCTCTGTCCTTTGAGGTCCACCACCGTGCTCGGGGTCTCCGGCGCCAGCGGGTTCGGGAAGGCCTTGGTGCTCAGGCCCACCTTGTCGATGTAGTGGAACAGCGAGGTCGACGAAGGCGGGAAGCGCATGGCACCCATCTCGGCGACCACATCGGACGGACAGCCGTCGAACCGGACCGAGCGCAACCGCCCGCCGAGCTGGTCGGCCTCGTAGACCACCGGCCGCAGCCCGAGCTTCATCAGCTCGTAGGCGGTGACCAGTCCGGACAGCCCGCCGCCGATGACCGCCACCTCGCGGCCGTGGTGTTCCGGCGGCACCGAGCCGAGCCCGGCCGGGTGCGCGAGGTAGTCGTCGTAGGCGAAGGGGAAGTCCGGGCCGAACATCGTGATCGGCCCGCCCGGCGGTTCGGGCGTGTGGATCGCGGTGGGCACGGCGGAGGTCATGCTTGGGCCTTCTTTCCGGACAAATCAAGCCTTTCGTACAGCTCCGGCCGCCGATCGGCCAAGTAGGTGTTCTCCCGGCGGGACGCGGCCAGCCGGTCGGGGTCGACGGTGGCCAGCAGGAGCTCGGTCGCACCCCCGGCGCGCGCGAGTTCGGTGCCGTCGGGTGCCATCACCACGCTGCGGCCGCAGTAGGTCAGCTCGCCCTCGGTGTCGCACCGGTTGACGTAGGCCAGGAAGAGCTGGCTCTCGTAGGCCCTGGTCGGAACCACGACGTCGGTGACGATCTCGTACGGGCGCATCAACGCGGTCGGCACCGCGAGCAGTTCCGTCCCGGCGAGGGCGTGCGCTCGCACCATTTCCGGGAATTCGACGTCGTAGCAGATGAGCAGGCCGACGGTGAGGCCGCCGATCTCGGCCTGCACGACGGTCCGGTCACCGGCGGAGAAGTGGGCCTTGTCGAGGTCGCCGAAGAGGTGGGTCTTCCGGTAGTTGGCCCGGATCCGCCCGTCCGCGTCGATGAGCTGGACGCTGTTGTAGACGGTGCCGAGGCCGCGTTCGGGGTAGCCGTAGGCGATCGCGATCCGGTGCTCGCGGCAGATCTCCGCGATCCGGCGTGCGGTCGGCCCGTCCGCCTGTTCCGCGAGGTCCTCGATCGACTCCCCGATGTTGTAGCCGGTGGTGGCCATTTCGGGGCAGATCAGCAATCCAGCACCACCGCCACGCGCACGGGCGGCGGCGTCGGCGAGTTCGGGCAGGAAGTCCTCGGCGGGACCCTGGAAGGCGGCGACGATCATGCGCGCGCCAGCTTCGACCGCCGGATGCCGTAGGCGAAGTACAGCACCAGGCCGGACACCATCCAGCCGGCGAAGGTGAGCCAGGTGGCCACGTCCAGGCTGAACATCATGTACCCGCAGCAGAGCACGCCGAGCAGCGGCGTGACCGGCGCGAGCGGCACGCGGAACGTCCGTGGCAGGTCCGGACGGCGGCGGCGCAGCACCAGCACGGCCACGTTGACCAGGCCGAACGCGAACAGCGTGCCGATGCTGGTGGCGTCGGCGAGGTTGCCCAGCGGGACGAACGCGGCGAGCACCGCGACGAAGCCGGAGACGACGTAGGTGTTGACCCGCGGGCTCCCGGTCTTGGCATCCACTTTGGACAGTGCTTTCGGGACCAGTCCGTCGCGGGACATGGCGAAGAGGATGCGGGTCTGTCCGTACAGGACGGTCAGCACCACGCTGGAGATCGCCACCAGCGCGCCCGCGGCCAGCAGCGCGGCCCAGAGCTTGTTGTCCAGCACCGCGGTGACCACGTGGGCGAGCGCGGCTTCGGAGCCTTCGAACCGCGTCCAGTTCAGCGCGCCGACCGCCGCGAGGCCGACCAGGCAGTAGAGCAGGGTGACGATGCCCAGGGAGAGCAGGATGGCGCGCGGCAGGTCGCGCTGGGGATTCTTGGCTTCCTCGCCCGCGGTCGACGCGGCGTCGAAACCGATGTAGGAGAAAAACAGTTTCGCCGCGCCCGCGCTCATCCCGGCCAGGCCGAGCGGCAGGAACGGGCTGAAGTTCCCGGCCTGGACCGCCGAGAAGGCGATCACGCAGAAGAGCAGGAGCGTGGCCACCTTGATCACCACCATGATCGCGTTCGCCCGCGCGCTCTCCCTGGCGCCGGCGAGCAGGAGCACCATGGCCAGCAGCACGATCACGATGGCGGGCAGGTTGACCAGGCCGCCGTCGCCGGGCGGGCTGCTCAGCGCGGCGGGGATCGTCACGCCGAGGGTGAGGTCGAGCAGTTCGTTGATGTACTGCCCCCAGCCGACGGCGACCGAGGCCACGGAGACGCCGTACTCCAGCACCAGGCACCAGCCGCAGACCCACGCGACCAGCTCGCCGAGGGTGGCGTAGGCGTAGGTGTAGGACGAACCGGACAACGGGATCATCCCGGCCAGTTCCGCGTAGGACAGCGCCGAGAACAACGCGGTGATCCCGGCCAGGACGAACGAGAGCACCACGGCGGGCCCGGCCACCGGCACGGCTTCACCCAGGACGACGAAGATGCCGCTGCCGAGTGTCGCGCCGATGCTGAGCATGGTGAGCTGGCTCAGTCCGAGCGTGCGCCGGAGCGTGCCGCCCTCCCCGTGGCCGCCTTCGGCGAGCAGGACGTCCACCGGTTTGCGCCGGGTGAGGGCGGCGCGGAGCCCGGGTCGGGGCGGATCTGTTCGCTGGCGCACCGGCACACGGTAACTGCCGTTCCTGGCGCGGAAAACACGAGATCATTGTGTGTTCTGGCTCTCATGCAGCGGTTCGTTGTTCCCACGGCCGATCACCAACCCATGCTTGGACACCCTGTCGAGAACGGAAAGCGGTTGATCGACGACGAGCCCGGCGGCATGCTCGACCCGCACCGGTTCGACGGCGTCGGCGGCGGACTCGAAGCCCGCGCTTTCCGCCTCTACCGGGGACATTTACCACGCGGACCAGGGGGAACGCCGTGCAGATCCGTGACTTCACCGAAGCCGACTGGGCTCAGGTGTGGCCGATCGTCGAAGAGGTCGTGCGGGCGGGCGACACCTACACCTACGACCCGGCCATGACCGCCGAGCAGGCGCACGACACCTGGGTCGCGCGACCGCCCGGGCGCACGGTCGTCGCGGTGGAGGACGGTCGCGTGCTCGGCACGGCCAAGATGGGCGCCAACCGTGAAGGGCCCGGAGCGCACGTGGCCACGGCCAGCCTGATGGTCGACGCCCGGGTGCGCGGCAAGGGCGTGGGGACCGGATTGTGCCGATACGTACTGGAGTGGGCGCGCACCAGCGGGTTCGCCGGGATGCAGTTCAACGCCGTCGCCGAGTCCAACACCTCGGCGGTGGAGATCTACCGGCGGCTCGGGTTCGAGATCGTCGGGACCGCGCCCGGCGCCTTCGCCCACCCCGAGTTGGGCCGCGTCGGGCTGCACATCATGTACTGCGACCTCACCGCCACGCCGCACCCCAGTTCCGGACCGGCGGATCGCCCAGCAACCCGGCCGCGGTGAGGATGCGCACAGCTTCCGGGCCGACCCTGGCCACCTGCGCGCCACTCGAACGGACCTGCGCCATCGTGTCGTAGCGCCTCGGCCCCGGGCCCGCGGTGTGCGTCCACCAGGCGACCGTGGCACAGGTGGCTTCCCGCAACGCGCGCCGCGCGATCGGGCCACCGGGTCGCGGCGGGGTGTAGGTCGCGGTCATCAGCAGGCCGTCCACCAGCGCGGACGCCTGGCGCAACGTGGGCTCGAGGCCCTCGGGCGGTGCGGGCAACGCGCGGGAGCGCGCGTAGTCCTCGGGCGTGGCGTGCGCGGCGATCATCTGTCCCCTTCCCGTCGAGCGGTCGAGGGTGGGATGCAGCCGCCACGAAAGCGTGACGCGAGTGGGATTGTGGCGCTGGACACGCCTACCGGTACACGGTGTCCAGCCAGCCGCGCAGGGCCTTGCCGCTGCTGACCGCGTTGGCGTCGCGGGAGAACAGGTGCAGGCTCACGCCGACCGGGGCGCCCCAGGCGTTGCGGCCGAACACCCGGTACAGCGCGTCGTCGGTGCGCAGGCCGAGGAACCAGTCGTCGAGGTGGTCGACCACCGCGGTCCGCGGTTCGCCGGCGAGGCCGACTTCGAGCTTGTCGCCGACTTCGCTGACACCGAGCGCCCGCAGCAACCGGGTGAACCCATCGGGCGCCAAGGAAGCCTCGGGTGCGTCGGCCGCGACGTAGGTGGCCGCGCGACCGGGGAAGTGGCTGACGTACTGGCCGAGCGTGTGCAGGTAGAAGTCGGTGTGCTTGGCCGCGCCGTCGTATTCGTGGTCCCAGTCCTCTTCGGCGAGCATGCCGCTGTGCACGAACCGCAGCACGGTGCTGCCCGCGCGGCCTTCGATGACCCACTCCAGCGCGTTGAACGAACCGTCCGGCTGCTCGGCTCGCAGGGCGTACCGCTCCGGCGGCGTCCAGTCGAGCACCTGGTGGTCGTCGAGCAGGCGGTAGCCCTCCGCCTCGTCGTCGGACTCGGTGGGGAACATCCACCCCGAGGTGCCCGCGGTGATCGCCGCCCACACCTGCGCGGGCGTCGCGGGAAGCGTGACCTGGCGGCGGATCTCGAACTCGCGGGGCATCCGGCCACCGTTCCACCGAAGAAAAAACTTGTCAACAACCCGCTGTCGATCCCGGCCCTCCGGGTTCGACGCGTCGGCAACACCACGCCGAAGATGGAGGTCGACGTCATGCGGTTCATGATCCTGATGAAGGCGGACGAGCGGAGCGAGGCAGGCGAGGCCGCCACCGAAGCCGAGCTGGCCGCGATGTACAGCTACAACGAGCAGCTGGTGAAGGCGGGCGTGCTGCTCGGCGGGGAAGGGCTGCACGCGAGCGCGCGCGGCACCCGCGTCACGCTCACCGCGGACGAGACCGTGGTGGAGCACGGGCCGTTCCCCCAGCCGCGTGAGCTGGTCGCGGGTTTCTGGCTGATCCAGGTGAAGTCACGGGAAGAGGCCGTCGCGTGGGCGCGGCGCTGCCCGGCACCCGAGGACGGCCGGACCGTGCTGGAACTGCGGCAGGTGATCGAAGCCGACGACTTCGGCGACGCGCTCACCCCGGAACTGCGTGAGGCCAACGACCGGCTGCGGGAGATGACCGTGTCCTGACGTGCGGGAGGACGGTGGCGCACCGGGCGCCACCGTCCCTTGTGGAGCTACTTGGCGGTCAGGGTGTAGACCGTGGTGCCGGTGGCTCCGTCCGCGCCGGTGGCCGTGATGGTGATCGGATACGTGCCGGGCGCGGCGTTGAGCACGAAGAAGGTCAGCGTGGAGCTGCCGCCGTTCGCCACCGTGGCCGGGTTGAAGAAGGCGAACACGCCCGGCGGGACCGCCGCCGAGAGCGTCAGGTTCCCGCTCCCGCCCGAGGCCTTGACCGTGGTGCTGACCTGGGTGCCGAAGCCGCCGGTGCCCGAGGACGGCGACGCCGCGACGCTGACGTCACCGGCCGGGGCCCCGACCACCAGCGTGAGGTCCGCGGTCCGGCTCGCCGAAGCGGCCTTGCCGGTGACCGTGATCCGGTAGGTACCGTCCGGTGTGGACTGTCCGGTGACGACGGTCAGCTTGGCGCTTTCCCCGACGGTGACCGAGGTCGGCGCGAAGGTGGCCGTGGCACCCGATGGCAGGCCGGTGGCCGACAGCGTGACGGCCTCGGCGGTGCCCTTGACCAGCTGGGTGGCCACGGTCACCGAAGCGGCCCCGCCCGGCTCGCCCACGGTGACCGAACCGGGCGTCACCGACATCGAGAAGTCGTTCGCCGGTTGCTGACCGCCGCCGATGAACCCGGTGTAGAGCAACCGGTTCGGCGAGCCCGAACCGGCGTTCTTGACCACACCCTCGGTCGCGTTCGAGGTGAGCGCCGAGTTGACCTGCGCCGGGGTCGCGGACTTGTTCGCCTGCAAGTAGAGCGCGGCCGCGCCGGCGGCGTGCGGGCTGGCCATCGACGTGCCCGACATGCCGGTGCTCGCGGTGTCGTTCAGGTGGCTCGCCGAGGTGATGTTGCTGCCCGGCGCGAACAAGTCCACGCAGGTGCCGATGTTCGAGAACGACGAGCGGTTGTCGCTCGCGTCGGTCGAGGCCGCGGTCAGCACCTCGGGGATCTTCGCCGGACCACGGGCGCAGGCGTCGCCGCCGTTGTCGTTGCCCGCCGCGACCACCGTGGCCACCCCGGCCTGGAGCAGGCCACGCAGGGCGTCGTCCCCGATGCCCGCGGTGTCGAAGGTCATGCTCATGTTGGCGACCGCGGGTTTCGCCGCGTTCTGGGCCACCCATTCGATGCCTTCCAGCGCGTCGGAGTCCGGCGCCGACCCGCCGCAGCCGAGCACCTTCACCCCGACCAGCTGGACCTTCTTCGCCACGCCCCAGGTCTTGCCGCCGATGGTGCCCGAGACGTGCGTGCCGTGGCCGTGGCAGTCGTTCGCGTCCGGATCGGTGTCCACGAAGTCGTAGCCGGACTTCGCCCGGCCCTCGAATTCGCTGTGGCTGTACCGGATCCCGCTGTCGAGCACGTAGGCCGTGACCTCGGCGGCGGTGTTGGCGTAGGTGTAGTTCTTGTCGAGCGGGAGGTTCCGCTGGTCGATCCGGTCGATGCCGTAGGTCGCGTTGGGTTGCGTACCGGCCGCGCGGGCGGTGCCGTCCTGGTAGACCGCCTTCACCGCCGGATCCGCGGCCAGCCGCCGGGCCTGCGCCTCGCTCAGCCCGCGGACCGCGAAACCACGCATGGACACGCTGAACGTCGACTTGACCTCACCACCGTAGCGATCGGTCAGCGAAACCGCCGCCGACTCCACAGTGGACCGATCGTGCAGCGACACCACATAGCCGCCGGACACCGGCTCACTGGCCTGGACCACTGTCCCTTGCGGTGACGAAGCGGCCGCGGTTCCCGGGAGCATCGCCAGCAACGCCGCCGAGCCGAGAAGACCCAAAAACGCGCGCATCAGAAGCTCACCCCGAACGAGTCGATGGAACCGATGTCGTAGGCGTAGACGTCCCGCACCCGCAGTGTCCAGGTGCCCGACTTCGGCTCGGCCGAGGCGTTCACGCTGAACGTGGAGTTCAGGTCGATCGAGCTGTTCCCACCGGCCTGCTTGAGGTTGTAGGCCTTGCCGCTTGGCCCGAGCAGGTCGATCACCAGGTCACCGGTGTACGGGTGGCGGATCGAGACGGCGACCTTGGTGGCCGAAGTGGCGTTGCCCTCGCAGGAGGCGATGACCACCGAGCTGGTGACCGCCGCCCCGGCGTCCGGAATGGCCACGTCGTCGGTGTTCGTCGCGCCCGCGCAGGTCGGCGGCGGGGTGGTGCCGGTGACGCGGAGCAGTTCGTTCGGCGAGCCCGAGCCCGGGTTCTTCACCGCGTTGTGCGTGGCGCCCTGCACGAGTGCGGTGCGGACCTGCGCCGGGGTCGCCGACGTGTTCGCCGCCAGGTGCAGCGCCGCGGCCCCCGCGACGTGCGGAGTCGCCATCGAGGTGCCGTTGATCGTGTTCGTCGCGGTGTCCCCGGTGTACCAGGACGAGGTGACCGAGGTGCCCGGGGCGAAGATGTCGGTGCAGGTGCCGTAGTTCGAGAACGACGAGCGGTTGTCCGAGCTGTCGGTGGCGTTGACCGTGATCGCCTCCGGCGTGCGGGCCGGGCTGGTGCTGCACGCGTTGGTGTTCGAGTTGCCCGACGCCACCGCGAAGGTGATCCCGGCGCCGATCGCCTTCTTCACCGCGTCGTCGACCGCGCTGTTCGCCTCGCCGCCGAGGCTCATGTTGGCCACCGCGGGCTTCTTCGCGTTCTTGGCCACCCAGTCGATGCCGCCGATGACCTGCGACCATTCGCCGTTGCCCTGGCAGTCCAGTACCCGCACGGCGACCAGGCTCACCTTCTTGGCCACGCCGTAGCTCTTGCCGCCGATGGTGCCCGCCACGTGCGTGCCGTGGCCGTTGCAGTCGTTGGCCACCGCGTCACCGTCGATGAAGTCGTAGCCGTTCTGCGCGCGGCCTTCGAACTCCTGGTGGCTCAGCCGGGCGCCGGTGTCGAGCACGTAGGCCGTCACGCCCGCGCCCGCGTGGTCCGGGTAGGTGTACTTCTTGTCCAGCGGCAGCGCCGCTTGATCGATCCGGTCCAGGCCCCAGGTGGGGTTGTCCTGGGTGGCGTCGGCGCGGGCGATGCCGTCCTGCTGCACGTAGGCGACCGCGGGATCGGCCGCGAGCCGCCGCGCGGCGCCCGCGTCCATCCGGGCGGAGAAGCCGTTGAGCGCGGTTTGGTAGGTCAGCTTCACCTCGGCGCCGTACCGGCTCGACAGCGTGCCCGCGCTGCTCGCCTGTGCCCCGTCCTTCAGCACCACGATGTAGCTGCCGTCGATCGCGCCCGGCTGCCCGGCACCCCGGACCTCGCCCTCCTGAGCCTGTGCCGTGGTGCTCGACAGCCCGGCGACGACCAGCGCGGCCGATCCGGCGACCAGGGCCCGTGACCAGGCCCGGTGTTGTGCACGCATTCACCCACTCCTCTCCGCTCGGCCACCCGGTGGCGGTGACCAGGTGATCAGCGTCGGGCGGCTGAACGGCGCGAACAAGCGAGGCGGTGTTCCGTACGGGTACGTAACTATTGTCGGCACGGTAGGCGCTGTCCGGTGAGTCAAGGTCGCGCTCTCCGCGCCCAGGCGGCCCCTGGCGGCACGGGCGAGTTCGGCCGAGTACGGCCAGTACGAGGCCGAATCGCCCGCACCGCCAGGAACCACCTCCATCACGAAGCCCATCGACCAAACTCACCGGACAGCGCCTAAGCTTCGGCGGTGATCCGGACATCGCGGTCCGGAGAATCTTCCGGGAGTGGTGATGTCGCGGAACGCGGTGCCGGAATCCAGTTCACCCGTGCTGGTCGGTCGTGAGGCCGAACTGCGGGCGCTGGCCGCCGCGGTCACCCGGCCGCCGGCCGTGGTGCTGCTCGAAGGCGAGGCGGGCATCGGCAAGACGCGCCTGCTCACCGAGCTGCTGCGCCTGCCGGAGGTGGCCGCGCGGCGCCTGCTGGTCGGGTACTGCCAGCCGATGCGCGAGCCGTTCCCGTACGGCGTGGTCCTCGAAGCCCTGCGTGAGGCGGGCTCGCACCTGGCCACCGCCGAGCTGAGCCCGGTCACCGGGGTGCTGCGGCCGTACCTGCCGGAACTGGCCGCGTTCCTGCCCGATCCACCCGAGGCGGCGGACTCGCGATCGGAACGGCACCGCATGTTCCGCGCGGTCCGGGAGCTGCTCGGCGTGCTCGGGCCCGCGGTGCTGGTGGTCGAGGACCTGCACTGGTCCGACGACGGTTCGCGGCAACTGCTGCGCTTCCTCACCGCCGACCTGCCACCCGGGCTGAGCCTGCTGCTGACCTACCGGCGTGAGGAACTGCCCGGCGGCATCACCCTCGGCCGCGCGTTCCGGCCGGCGCCGGGCACCGCGAGCGAGGTCGTCGAGCTGAGCCCGTTCGACGCCGAAGGGGTGCGCCGCCTGACCACCGCGATCCTCGGCAGGCGTGAGGTATCGCCGGATTTCGCCGCGCTGCTGCACGAACGCACCGCCGGGATCCCGTTCGTCGTCGAGGAAACGCTGCGGACCCTGCGTGGTGCGGAAGGCGCCGTGCACTCCGACGGCGCCACCGCGAGGCGTCTGCTGGACACCGCGGAGGTGCCCGCGCTGCTGCGCGAGGCGATGCTGGAACGGCTGTCCGGGCTGCCGATCCCGGCGCGCCGGCTGGCGTACGCGGCGGCTGTGCTCGGCACTCCGGCGACCCGCGAGGTGCTCGCCGAGGTCGCCGGACTGCTCCCCGGCCGGGCCGACGAGGCGCTCACCCGCCTGCTCGACACCCAGGTGCTGCTCGAAAGCGGGCCGTGCCGGTACGGCTTCCGGCACACGCTCGCGCAGCAGGCGGTCTACCGCACGCTCGCCGGGCCGGATCGGCAGTCGCTGCACCAGCGCGCGGCCGTGGCCCTGGCCACGGCGGAACCGCCGCCGCTGGTCCGGCTGGCCGAGCACAGCCGCCGCGGTGGTGACCAGGCCGGGTGGCTGCGCCACGGTGAGGCGGCGGCGGACCGGGCCGTCGAGGTCGGCGACCCGTCCACGGCCACCGGCCTGCTCAAGGATCTCCTCACCGAGGGCCTGCTCGCCGACGCCGACGTCGACCGGCTGGCGGTCAAGCTCAGCCGGGTCGCGGTGCTCGGGGTGGCGCAGCAGCACGAGGTGATCGAGGTGCTGGCGGGCCTGCTCAACGACCGGCGGCTGGCGCCGGACAGCCACGGCCAGGTGCGGCTCAACCTCGGCCTGCTGCTGATCCGCCAGGAGGGCGGGCAGGAGTCCGGGCGCACCGAGATCGAGATGGCCATCCACGAGCTCGGCGAACGCGACGCGCTGGCGCTGCGGGGCATGTCCGCGCTGGCGCAGCCGTTCATCGGCACCACCCCGCTGGCCGAGCACCTGCGCTGGATGTCCAAAGTGGACACGCTGATCGAGGACGTGACCGATCCCGGGGTGCTGCTGACGCTGATCGCCAGCAACGGCCCGTCCCGGCTGCACATCGGCGACCCCGGCGCCTGGGAACTGCTGGCCCGGCTGCCCGTGCGGGCCGAAAGCCGGGCCGAACAGCAGCAGCTGGCCAGGGCGCACTGCAACATCGGCGACGCGTGTGCCTGGACCGGGCACCTGCGCAAGGCGGAGAACCACCTGCGCACCGGGATCCGGCTGGCGCACGAGGGCGGGGCCTCGTTCCTGGTGAGCATCGCGAGCGCCACCCGGATGCACCTGGACTGGCTGACCGGCGACTGGGACTCGGTGACCGAGCGGGCGCGGCGGCTGCTGGAGGAGTACCACGAACTGCGGCCGGTGGCCGACGAGTTGTCGCTGGTCCTCGGCTCGCTCGCGGTGGCGAAGGGCGAATGGGAGCGCGCCGAGCGGTACTTCACCGACTCGGGCACCGGGAGGGCGGAGAACGCGGTCACGCCGGTGGTGCTCGACGCCTGGGGCGGCACGATCCGGGTGCTGCTGGCCAAGGAGGACGTCGTGGCGGCGGCTGCGGCGGCCGACGACGGGCTGCGGTTGTTGCGGCGCAAGGGAGTCTGGGCCTGGGCGGGCGAGCTGGTGCCACCCGCGGTGATCGCCTACTGCACCGCGGGCCGGATCGACGCCGCGGCCGCGCTGACCACCGAGTTCGCCGACGGCATCGCGGGCCGGGACACCCCGATGGCCGACGCGGCGCTCGCCGAAGCCCGCGGCATCGTCGAACTGCACCGGCAGAACCCGGCCGCGGCGATCGACTTCCTCACCGAAGCACGCGCGGGGTACGCCGCCCTGCCCGCGCCGTACTACGCCGCGCTGGTCGCGGTCCGCCTGCTGGAGAACGCACCGGCGCCCGACGGCGAACTCGCGGCACTGGCCGAGGAGTTCACCGCGCTCGGCGCGACCAGGGACGCCGCGCGCTGCCGCCACCTGCTGCGCGCGAGCGGTGTGGTGGCGCCTTCGCGGCGGGGCAGGCGCGGGTACGGCAACGAACTTTCGCCGCGGGAACGGGATGTGGCGCGGCTGGTGGCGGGCGGTTCGACGAACCGCGAGATCGCCGAAGTGCTGTTCCTTTCCCGGCGGACCGTGGAACAGCACGTGGCGAACGTACTGCGGAAACTCGATCTGCACTCCCGGGCGGACCTGCGTTCGCCATCGGATCCGCAGCGCTGAAAAAGCCGCCCGGCGGCCTTTTCACCGGCATGGACTAGTGCTGACCGTCTTCGTTGGCTTTGACGAACGCCGATTCGACCTCGATGGAAACCCGGCCGCGTTCGGAGACCTCGAATCCGTGCTCGCGCGCCCAGGCCCGGATCGCCTGGGCCCGCGCCCGCCTCGCCGAGGTCCCCACCGCGGGTCCGGCGTTCGGCATGGGCGGTGACCCGCGCTTCTTGCGCCCGCTGACCCGGCGGGCGACCTCGACGAACCGGAACAGCGCGTCCCGCAGTTCGTCGGCGTTCGCGGCGGAGAGGTCGATCACGTAATCGACCCCGTCCAGGCCGAAATGAACGGTTTCGTCGGCCGGCGACCCGTCGATGTCGTCGGACATCACCACGGAAACTTTTTGTGCCACGTCTCCCGCTCCCAAGACGATTCCGGCGCACCCCCTGGTCCGCCACCCTCTTGGCACGATAGACGATCGGTGTACAACTGCGGTATTCGGCTTGCTCAGTCGTGTTTCCGGGACGCGGAATCGAGCCGGTCGTAGTCCTGATCGGACAGTGAAAGGGTGAGTGCGGCCAGATTTTCCTCCAGATGGCGGCGTGACGAAGTCCCCGGAATGGGCAACACGACCGGTGAACGCCGCAACAACCAGGCCAGCGCCACCTGCGCCGGGGTCGCCCCGACTTCTGCCGCGACCGCGGCCACCACACCGTCCGAGCGCGTGCTCGACTTGATGGGCAACCACGGGATGAACGCGATACCACGGCGTTCGCAGTACTCGAGCACTGGTTCAGACCTTCGTTGTTCGAGGTTGTACAGGTTCTGCACGCTCGCGATCGGGGTGATCGTTTCGGCCTCCCGGAGTTGGGCCACACTCACCTCGGACAGGCCGATGTGCCGGATTTTGCCCTCTTCGCGCAGCCGGGTGAGCGCGCCGATCTGGTCAGCCAGCGGAACCAGCGGGTCGATCCGGTGCAACTGGTAAAGTTCAATTTGCGGAATTCGCAACCGGCGCAGGCTCAGTTCCGCTTGTTGGCGGAGGTATTCCGGGCGGCCGAGCGGAATCCAGTCGTCGCCGGGATGGCATTGCCCGCCCTTGGTGGCTATCACCAGTCCACGCGGATAGGGGTGCAGCGCTTCGGCCAGCAGTTCTTCGTTCAGGCCGAGGTCGTAGGAGTCGGCGGTGTCGAGGAAGTCGACGCCGAGTTCGACGGCGCGGCGGGCGATCCGGATCGACTCCGCGCGTTCCGCGGCGGTCGCCCCACCCAGCCGCATGGCACCGAAGCCGAGCCGGTTCACCGTCAGCTCCCCGCCGAGGGTGAGCGTGGCGTGGTTCGTCATGGTCATGTGCTCACTCTGGAACCGCCCTGTTGTTTAGACAAGCGAGTCATTCTTGGGCATACCGCGTAGTATCACTTAAGTGTTGAACCTGGAACGCCTGCGCGTGCTGCGCGCGGTCTCGACGACCGGTTCGGTGAGCGGCGCGGCGGCACACCTGCACGTCACCACTTCGGCGGTTTCGCAGCAGCTGGCGCGGCTGGAGCGCGAGGTGGGGCAGCCGCTGCTGGAGCGCAACGGCCGCGGCATCCGGCTCACCGACGCGGCCGCGCTGCTCGCCGCGCACGCGGACCGGTTGCTGGCACAGGTCGAACGGGTGGAGGCCGACCTCGCCCGGCACCGGGGCGCGGTCGCCGGGGCGCTGTCGATGGCGGCCTTCGCGACCGCCGCGCGGGGCCTGCTGCCCGGTGCGTTGCGGGCGCTGCGGGCCGACCATCCGGGTTTGCGGGTCCGGTTGGACGAACGGGAGCCGCCGGAAGCCATCAGCGGGTTGTGCCGGGGCGATGTCGACGTGGCCGTGGTGCAGGACTGGCCCGAGTCGCCGCTGGAACTACCGGAAGGCTTGTCGCGCGAGACCCTGCTCGACGATCCGCTCGACCTGGCGGTGCCCGCGGATCACGAGCCGAGGGCGAAGCTGGCGGACGAGGAATGGATCACCTGGACCAGCGGCCAACTCTGCCACGACTGGCTCTCGCGCACCCTCGGCGAGCCGCGGATCGTGCACACCGCCTCGGAGCACTCGACGCAACTCGCGCTGGTCGCCGCCGGCCTGGGCGTCGCCCTCCTGCCGCGCCTGGGCCGGGACCACGTGCCGGACGGCGTGCGCGTGGTACCCATCGACCCGGCCCCCACGCGCCAGGTGCACGCCCTATGGCGAACCAGCGCCGCGCGACGCCCCGCCATCCGAGCCACCGTCCTCGCCCTACGCCACGCCGCCGCCCACCCCACCCCCTAACCAACCCTCCCACCCGAACCCCCCACTCCCGCAGCCGAACCCCACACTCAGGCACCCGAGTCCCACGTTCCCGCAACCGAACCTCACGTTCCCGCAGCCGAGTCCCACGTTCCCGTAGCCGAATCGCACGTTCAGGTAGCCGAATCGCACGTTCAGGTAGCCGAGTCCCACGTTCAGGAAGTCGAGTCCCACCCCCAGGCAGCAGAGCACCCGAAGCGCGCGTTCCGGCAGCCGAACTCCACACTCAGGCACCCGAGTTCCACGTTCAAGCACCCGAATCGCACGTTCCCGTAGCTGAACCCCACACTCCCGTAGCCGAATCGCACGCTCAGGTAGCCGAGTCTCACGCTTAGGAAGCCGAGTTCTACGTTGGTATAGCCGAGGCTCGCATTGAGATGGCCGGGCTCCACGTGTCTGCAGCCGAGCCCCACGGCAGTCGGCCGAGCCCACGTTGCGTGGCCGAATCCCGCCCTCAAGAAGCCGAGTTCCACATTCAGGCAGCCGAGCTAAACACTCCTGCAGCCGGATCGCACCCTCAGGCACCCGAGTTCCACGTTCGCGCAGCCGAGTCTCACGTTCAGGTAGCCGAACTCCACGTTCAGTCGGCCGAGTTCCGCGTTCCCGTAGCCGAATCCTGCACTCGGGCGGCCGAAACCCAGACTCGGGTAGTCGGGTTGGCGCAGCCGAGCCCCACGTTCCCGTAGCCGCTCTCCGCGTTCAGGGCCCAAGCTAGCCAAGTTGGGGAGCGGTCCCATGCCGTGAATGTGGCTTTCACGGCGTAATCCGCCGTGAAAGCCACATTCACGGCACCTGTCTCGGTTCAGGTGGCGAGGGCGGCGCAGGTGGTGGGGTAGAGCGGGAGTACGCGGTCCAGGCCGGTGATCGTCAACGGCCGCAGCACGATCTCACTGACCGTGACCACGCGCAGGAGCTCCGGCAGCCGGCAGTTCGCCTCGATCAGCACCGAGATCCCGGCGCTGGCCAGGAACTGCACGGCGTCGAGGTTGACCACCAGCGCGGTCGGGTCCTCCTTGACGGCGTAGGCGATCGCCTCTTCGAGCAGCGGCGCGGTGGTGGTGTCCAGTTCGCCGGTCACCGCCAGTTCCACCGCACCACCGTGCCACGCGACGGCGATGGTGATGTCCTGTTCCGCTGTTCGCACCCCGGACGTCAGCATCCAGCCATCCTGACATCCCATCGGTGGCGGGCACCACCACTGTCACCCTTGAATGTCCACAAAGGACGGATCGGTGCGGCCGCGGTCGAACTCCTCGCCGAACCCGGCCTCACCGAGCGTGGCGACCACGGCGGCGGTGACGCGGTCGACGTCGCCGCGTTCGGCCTCGGGTAGTGGGGTGCCGACGGAGTTCCTGGTGGCGGCCGCGGCGCCGAGCAGGCGCGCGGCCTGCCGGTGGTCGCCGACGGCGGCGGTGGCGCCCGCGAGCCCTTCCATCGCCAGCGCGATCGAGCGCGGATCGCCGGTGGCGGACGCGGCGGCGAAGCCCTCCCGCTGCCGGGCCATGGCGAGCTCGGTGTCCCCGCGCTGCTCGGCGGCGAACCCGAGCTCGGCCAGCAGCAGCGCGGTGCCGAGGTCGCCGTCGACCTGACGGCACCAGTCGAGCCAGCGCTCCAGGTGGACCTCGGCCTGCGCATACCGGCCCTGCCGCCGCGCGGAGAGGCCGAGCCCGATCTCGGCGAACTGCTCCCCGCGCTTGTGCGAATGCTGCGCGGACAGCTTCCGCGCGCGCTCGTGGTACTCGTCGGCCTTGGCGAACTCGCCCTTCAGCAACGCGATCCGCCCGATGCCGGACAGCGTGTACGACACCTCGTTCCACAGTCCGAGTTCCTCGGCGAGCCGCAGGGCGTTGCGGTGCAGGCTCTCCGCGCGCTCGTAGTCGCCGGCGATTTCGGCCAGCGAACTGAGCGTGTCGGTCGACTTGACCTCGCCCCACCGGTCGCCGACCTCGCGGAACAACTCGATGGCGCGTTCGCTGTCACGCTTCGCCTGGGCCAAGCCACCACGCGGGCGCGCCTGCATGGCCTGCAGGCTGAGCGCGGCCGCCTCACCCCAGCGGTCGCCGAGCGCGCGGAACCCGGCGAGCGCGCGGTCTACCCGCGCGGCCCCGAGCGACAGGTCGCCCGAGCCGATCAGCGCGAAGCTCATGAACCACTCCGCCCGCGCCCGGCCGAGCGGATCGTCGATGTCGTCGTAGAGCGCGAGCACCTTCTCGGCCCGCTCGTGCAGGCCGGGGCCCTCGCCGATGAGGCCCATCAGCCCGGCCTGCCAGGCCATCGCCGTGGCCCATGCGGCGTCCGGCGCGTGCCCGTCGATGGCCAGCGCGGCGTTCACCGACCGGTGTCCCTCGCGCAGCCTGCCGCGCAGGAACCAGTACCAGCCCAGCGCGTTGACCAGGCGGATCGCCAGCTCCGCGTCTCCGTCGAGCTCGGCGCCTTCGAGCGCGGCGCGGAAATTGGCGCTCTCGGAGTCCAGCCGGTCCAGCCAGGCGCGCTGCTCCGAACCGCACAACTGCGGCTCACCGCGTTCGGCCAGTCGGAGGTAGTAGCGGTTGTGCCGCCGCCGGACGCAGTCGAACTCGCCGACCTCGTGCAGCCGCTCGACGCAGTACGCCGAAACGGATTCCAGCAGCCGATACCGGGTGCGGCCGTGCGTTTCGGTCACCGCGACCAGCGACCGGTCCACCAGTCGCGCCAGCAGGTCCAGCACCTCGGCCGGTTTCACGCCCTCGCCGGCGCACACCGCCTCGGCGGCTTCGAGGTCGCAGCCTTCGACGTGCAGGGCCAGCCGTCGCAGCACGATCCGCTCGGCCTCGGTGAGCAGTTCCCAGCTCCAGCCGATCATCGCGCGCAACGTCTGCTGCCGGGCGGGCGCGCCGCGATGCCCGCTGGTCAGCACACGGAACCGGTCGTCCAAGCGGGACAGCAACTCGCCCGCGCCGAGCACCCGGATGCGGCTCGCGGCCAGTTCGAGCGCCAGCGGGATGCCGTCGAGCCTGCGGCAGATTTCCGCGACCGCGTCGGTGTTTTCGTCGGACAGCGCGAAACCCGGGGCGACCGCGGCCGCGCGCCTGCTGAACAGCTCCACCGCGCTGGGCAGCTCCAGCGGGCGAACGCCGTAGACGACCTCGCCCGCCAGCCCGAGCGGCTCCTGGCTGGTGGTCAGCACCCGCAGGCCGGGGGAGGCCAGCAGGAGCGACTGCACCAGCTCGGCGACCGGCTCGACCAGGTGCTCGCAGTTGTCCAGCACCAGCAGCAGTTGTTGATCGCGCAGGGCTTCGGCCAGCTGCTCCGACGGCGACGGCAGGGCGCCCGCCACCGCGTTCTCACGCAGGTTGAGCATGCTCGCGGTGACCTCGGCGACCGAGCACGCCGCCTCCGGGGCGCCGTGCGTCCAGTGCCCGGCCAGCTCGACCAGCCACACGCCGTCGGGGAACTCGCCGGTGAGCCGGGACGCGGCCTCGATGGCCAGCCGCGTCTTACCGACCCCGCCCGGACCGGCCAGCGTGACCAGCCGGTTCGCGCCGAGCAGGTGGCCGACCTCGGTGGCCTCGCCGTCACGGCCGATCAGCTCGGTCAGGGGAGCGGGCAGGTTCGTGGCGCGCCGGGCCGACGGCGTGAGCGCGGGATCCTGCCGCAGCATCGACTGGTACAGCTCGGCCAACTCGGGACTCGGATCGAGCCCGAGTTCGTCGGCGAGCCGCTCACGCAGCTCGGCGTACCCGGCGAGCGCTTCGCTCTGCCGTCCCGCGCGGTACAGGGCGAGCAGGTGGGCGCGGCGCAAACGTTCGCGCAACGGGTGCCGCGCGACCAGATCGGCCAGCTCACCCGCCAGTTCGCTGTGCTCACCCAGTTCCAGCCGGGCTTCGGCCTGCTCTTCGAACGCCACCAGCCGCAGTTCGTCGAGCCGCTGGACCACCGGGGCGAGGAAGTCCGCGTCGGGGAAGTCGGCGAAGGCGGCGCCTCGCCAGAGCGCGAGCGCTTCGCCGATCCGGGACGCCCTCGTGCGGGGATCACCGGGTTGCCGCGCCTGGTCCAGCAGGCTTTCGAAGCGTTCGGCGTCGACCTCGGGCGCGTGCAGCGCGTACCCGGACGGGCCGGAGACCACCAGTTCCCGGCCACCCGGCTCAGCCTGCTCCAGTGCCCGCCGCAGCTGCGACACCTTGGTCTGCAGCGCGCCGATCGGATTGGCGGGCGGCTCGGTGCCCCAGAGGTCGTCGACGAGCCGGTCGGCCGAAACCGGGCGACCGCGGTGCGCCAGCAGGTCCGCGAGCAGGGCGCGGACCTTCGCCTCCGGGACCTTCACCGGTCGCTGATCCGCCGTCCACACCGCAAGCGGACCAAGCACCCCGAAACGCACGAAACCCAGCGTAGCCGGAGGGACCGACAGTCTCCCGTGACCAGACCCGGACCGGACCGAAAGCCGCCGCCCGCACGGTGGAACTCGTCAGGGGAGACCGAACGAGAGAAGGAACGATGACGGAGAACTTCACCACCCGCGCCACGGTCGCCGGGCTGGGCGACATGGGGCAGGCGCTGGCCGCGGCGTTGCTGCGGAACGGGTTCTCGACCACGGTGTGGAACCGCACGCCGGGCAGGGCCGGGTCGCTGACCGCGGCGGGGGCGCGGGAGGCGACCGGACTGGCGGAAGCGTTCGAGGCGAGCCAGGTGGTGATCCTGTGCGTGATCGACAACTCGGCGGTCGACGAACTGCTGGCGGCGGCGGGTGACCGCCTGCGCGGGCGGACCGTGGTCAACCTGACCAACGGTACCCCGCGCCAGGCCCGTGAGCTGGGAGAACGCGTCACGGCGCTGGGTGCGGAGTACGTCGACGGCGGCATCATGGCGGTCCCGCCGGGCATCGGCACCGACCAGTCGTTCGTGCTGTACTCCGGCTCGGAGAGCGCCTTCAAGGCCAATCGCGACCTGTTCGAGGCGTTCGGCGGGGTGCAGTTCGTCGGCGAGGACACCGGGCTGGCGTCCTTGTACGACCTGGCGCTCTTGAGCGGCATGTACGGCCTGCACGCGGGAGTCATGCACGCCTACGCGCTCATCGGCTCGGAGGGGATTTCCGCGACCGACTTCTCCGCGTTGCTGGTGCCGTGGCTGCGGGCGATGTCCGGGTTCGTCACCGAGGCGGCCGACCGGATCGACCGCGACGAGTTCACCAAGGACGTGGTGTCGAACCTCGCCATGCAGGCGAAGGCGTTCCCGAACCTGATCGAGGCCAGCAAGGAGCAGGGCGTGCGGCCGGACCTGATGGAGCCGGTGCTGCGGTTGTTCCAGGAGTGGGTGGCGAAGGGCCACGGCGACGAGGACGGGGTCGGCGTGGTGCGGCTCCTGCAGGAGCGCGCATGAGCCCGCGAGTCGTCGTCACCGGTGGGACGCACGGGATCGGCCTGGCGATGGCGAAGGGCGTGCTGGCGCGGGAAGGTCAGGTGCTGATCACCGGCCGGAACGAGAGCAAGGTCGAAGCGGCACGCGACGAGCTGGGTTCGCGGGCGTTCGTCCTGCGGTCGGACGCGGCGAGCATGGCCGACATCGACGCGCTGGGCCGCATCGTCGCCGACCGGCTCGGCTCGGTGGACGCGGTGTTCGTCAACGCCGGGGTGGCGATCAACCAGCCGTTCGCGGACGTGTCGGAAGCGACCTACGACCGGATCTTCGACGTCAACACCAAGGGCGCGTTCTTCACCGTGCAGCGGCTGCTGCCGCTGGTGCGTGACGGCGGCTCGATCGTGTTCACCACCTCGGTGGCCGACGAGGGCGGCGCGGCAGGCATGGCCGCCTACTCGGGCTCGAAGGCGGCGCTGTGGTCGTTCGCGCAGGTGCTGGCCGCGGAGCTGCTGCCGCGGGGCATCCGGGTGAACGCGGTGGCGCCGGGGTTCGTCGACACCCCGACCATGGGGCTGACCGACGCGACCGCGGAGGAACGGGCGGCGTTCTCGGAACTGGGCGACCTCGCCACGCCGATGAAGCGCCACGGCACCATGGACGAGGTGGCGGCCGCCGCGCTGTTCCTCGCCTTCGACGCCACCTTCACCACCGCCGTCAAACTCCCCGTGGACGGCGGCCTGGGCCGGCGAATCGCGTGACTTAGTCAATGCTATGAGTGGGGCATTACTTGCAATGAACGCAAGTAATGCCCCACTCCTGGCATTCGGCCGAGAGGTCAGGGGACGATGGAGTCGACGTAGCCGCCGTCGACGCGGACGGCGGCGCCGGTGGTCGCCGACGCCTGCGGCGAGCTCAGGTAGACCACCATGTTCGCGATCTCCTCCGGCTCGATGAGCCGCTGCAGCAGCGACTGCGGCCGGTGCAGCCGCATGAACTCCCGCTGCGCCTCCTCCCACGGCAGCGAGCGGTCCACCAGCTGGTACACGAAGTCCTCCACGCCACCGGTGTGCGTCGGCCCGGCGATCACCGAGTTGACGGTGACGCCCGTGCCCGCCGCCTCCTTGGCGAACCCGCGCGATACCCCGAGCAGCGCGGTTTTCGAGACGCCGTAGTGGATCATCTCGGCCGGGATGACCAGTGCGGAGTCGCTCGCGATGTTCAGGACGCGGCCCCAGCCGCGGCCGGTCATGCCGGGCAGGTAGGTCCGGGTGAGCCGGACCGCGGTGAGCACGTTGACCTCGAAGTACCGGCGCCATTCGTCGTCGCTGATCTCCAGCGGGGCTTCGGCGCCGAAGATGCCGAGGTTGTTGACCAGGACGTCGACCTCGGGCAGCTGGGCGGCGAGGTCCGCGGCGCCCTGTTCGGACGCCACGTCGGCGACGGCCGCCACCGCCTCACCGCCCGCGGCGCGCACCCGCGCCACCGCCTCGTCCACAGTGGACTGCTTGCGCCCGTTCACCGCCACCCGCGCGCCCGCGCGGGCCAGGCCGGTCGCGATCGCCAGGCCGATGCCCTGGCTCGACCCGGTGACCAGCGCGGTCTTGCCGCTCAGATCCAAGTGCATCGCGGGCGCCCCTCAGGCCACGTTGAAGGTGTCGGGGTCCGGGCCGGTGCGCTCACCGCGGTCGAGCGACGACAGCGCGGCCACATCCTCGTCGGCCAGCTCGAAGTCGAACAACGCCGCGTTCTCGCGGATGCGCGACGGCGTCACCGACTTGGGGATGACCACGTTGCCCAGCTGCACGTGCCAGCGCAGGACGATCTGCGCCGGGGTGCGACCGTGCTTTTCGGCCAGCTCGCGCACCACCGGATCGGCGAGCAGGTCGCCGCCCTTGGCCAGCGGGCTCCACGCCTCGGTCACGATGCCGTGCTTCTCGTCGTACTCGCGGACCTCGGCCTGCTGCAGGTACGGGTGCACCTCGATCTGGTTCACCGCGGGCACCACCGAGCTGGTGCGCGCCAGCTCGTCCAGGTGAGACGGCTGGAAGTTCGACACGCCGATCGCCCGGATCCGGCCGTCGGCGTGCAGCTTCTCCAGCGCCCGCCAGGTCTCGGCGTACAGGCCGCGTTCCGGCGTCGGCCAGTGGATCAGGTACAGGTCGAGGTAGTCGAGCCCGAGCAGTTCGGCGCTGTTGTCGAAGGCCCGCAGCGCCTTGTCGTAGCCCTGGTCGGAGTTCCACACCTTGGTGGTGATGAACAACTCCTCGCGCGCCAGGCCGGAGTCGGCCAGCGCCTGCCCGACGCCGCGCTCGTTGCCGTACACGGTCGCGGTGTCGATGCTGCGGTACCCGGCCTCGAGGGCGGAGGTCACCGCGGCGGTGGTCTCCGCGTCGGGCACCTGGAACACCCCGTACCCCAGCTGCGGCATGACTACGCCGTTGTTCAGGGTGACGGTGGGAATGCCGGTCATGAAACCTTTCCTCTCTCTGTTCTTTCCTCAGTGGACGGTGACGCGCCCGGGGGACCGCTGCCGGTCCAGCATCCCGGAGAACAGCGCCACCAGCAGCCCGGAGGCGGCCAGCAGGGCCCCGATCCAGTTGGGCGCGGTGTAGCCGAGGCCGCCGTCGATGGCGAGCCCGCCGAGCCAGGCGCCGCCGGCGTTGCCGAGGTTGAACGCGGCGATGTTCGCCGCCGACGCCAGCGCGGGCGCCTCTCCGGCCTGCGCCAGCACCCGCGCCTGCAGCGGTGGCACGGTGGCGAACCCGGCGGCCCCGAACAACGCGATGGTGATCGCCGCGGGCACCTGGGCGTGGGCGGTGAACACGAACGCCAGCAACACCAGCGCGAGCGCGGCGAGGATGACGTACAGGCTGGGCATCAGCGCGCGGTCCGCGGCCCGCCCGCCGAGCAGGTTGCCCGCGACCAGCCCGGCCCCGAACAACACGAGCAGCCAGGTGACCGCGCCGGAGGAGAACCCGGCGACCTCGGTCATCATCGGCGCGATGTAGGTGAACGAGGCGAACACCCCGGCGAAGCCGAGCGCGGTCATCGCCAATGCCAGCCACACCTGCGGTTTGCGGAACACCGCCAGTTCGCGGCGCAACCCGCCGCTCTCCACCCGCGCCTGCCGCGGCACCAGCGCGATGATGCCGATCAGCCCGACCACGCCCAGCGCGCTGACTGCCCAGAACGTCGAACGCCAGCCGAGTTGCTGGCCGAGCGCGGTCCCGGCGGGCACGCCGAGCACGTTCGCCACGGTCAGCCCGGTGAACATCAGCGCGATCGCGCCGGCCTGTTTCGTCGGCGCGACCAGCGAGGCGGCGACCACCGAGCCGACGCCGAAGAACGCGCCGTGGGACAGCGCCGCCACGATCCGCCCGGTCATCAGCAGGCCGTAACTCGTGGCCACGGCCGAGATCAGGTTGCCGACGATGAACAGCACCATCAGCCCGACCAGCACGGTCTTGCGGGGGATCCGCGAGCCGAGCGCGGTGAGCAGCGGCGCGCCGACCACCACGCCGAGCGCGTAGCCCGAGATGAGCAGGCCGGCGGCCGGGATGGTCACGCCGAAGTCCGCGGCGACCTCGGGCAGCAGGCCCATGATCACGAACTCCGTGGTGCCGATGCCGAAGGCGCTGATCGCCAGCGCGAACAGGGCGACGGGCATGGTAAACCGCTCCTCCACTCCGGCGGGTATCCTTGGGCTGAGCAGATACCAGCGTGAGCAATAGTTGCAGACGCGGGTAATTGCTGACGACGGATACGCTAGCAGGCAACGATCGGCGCTGCCGGGCGAGGAGTGGTGAACCGTGTCACTGCCGGATGACGCCGTGGAGGCACGCGCCCAGGGGTGGCGCACCCTGGCCGCCCTGCACGCCCGCATCGAAGACCAGCTCGAACGCGCGTTGCAGCGCGGGCACGAGCTGTCGGTCAGCGAATACACCGTGCTCGACGTGCTGGCCCGGCAGGACGGCTTCCACCTGCGGATGACCCAGCTGGCCAACGCCGTGGTGCTGAGCCAGTCGGCGACCACCCGGCTGGTGAGCAGGCTCGAAGATCGCGGCCTGCTGCAGCGCTACCTGTGCCCGACCGACCGCCGCGGCATCTACACCGAGGTCACCGCGGCCGGCCAGGCGCTGCTCGCCGAAGCCCGCCCGACCCACGACCGGACGCTCTCGCAGGCGCTGGCCGAGGCCGGGGAACTGCCCGAGCTGGCGCCACTGGTGGGGGCCCTCGCCCGGTTGGCTGACGTTTCCTGATCGCATAACCGCTGCTCACGGCCTACGATCCGAGCGTGGAGCTCCCCGTGATGCCGCCGGTCAAGCCGATGCTGGCCAAGTCCGTCCGTGAGGTGCCGCGCGGCCCCGGCGTGCTGTACGAGCCGAAGTGGGACGGCTTCCGCTGCATCGTCTTCCGCGACGGCGACGAGGTCGAGCTGGGCTCGCGCAACGACCGGCCGCTCACCCGGTACTTCCCCGAACTGGCCGACCTCCTGCGGGCCGCGTTGCCGCCGCGGTGCGTGGTGGACGGGGAGATCGTCGTGGTCACCGGCTCCGGCCTGGACTTCGACACCCTGCAGAACCGGCTGCACCCCGCCGCCTCCCGCGTGCAGAAGCTGGCCGTGGAGACGCCCGCCAGCTTCGTCGCCTTCGACCTGCTCGCGCTCGGCGATCGCGACCTGACCGAGGAGCCGTTCGCCGAGCGCCGCCGCCTGCTGGCGAGCCTGCTCTCCGACGCGCTGTCGCAGATCGTGCTCACGCCGGTCACCGACGACCCCGCGGTGGCCGAGGACTGGTTCACCCGGTTCGAGGGCGCCGGCTTCGACGGGGTGATGGCCAAACCGGGCGATCTCCCGTACGAGCAGGACAAGCGCGTGATGTTCAAGGTCAAGCACGAGCGCACGGCCGACTGCGTGGTGGCCGGATTCCGCTGGCACAAGGATGGCGAGAGCGTCGGTTCGCTGCTGCTCGGCCTTTTCGACGACGACGGCAGGCTGCACCACGTCGGCGTGGCCAGCAGCTTCACCGCCGCGCGGCGCCGGGAGCTGGTCGACGAACTGGCGCCGTTGCGGGAGAACGCGCTGGCCACGCACCCGTGGGCGGAATGGGCCGAGGCGCAGGCGCACCTGGGTGGCCGGATGCCGGGCGGTGTGAGCCGGTGGACCGGCAAGAAGGACCTCTCGTGGGAACCGCTGCGGCCTGAATGGGTGGCCGAGGTGCGCTACGAGCACGTGATGGCCGGGCGGTTCCGGCACGGCGGCAGGCTGGTCCGCTTCCGGCCGGACCGCGAACCGTCGTCCTGCACCTACGCGCAGCTCGACGAGGTGGCGCCGGCGGAATTGGCGGCGTTGTTCGGGAAAGCCGCGTCCGGGACAGCCGGATGAGCGAGGCGGTGGTGTTCACCACGGACGGGGTCGACGTGCCGATCACCTCGCCGGACAAGGTGTTCTTCGCCGAGCGCGCCGAGACGAAGCTCGATCTGGCGCGTTACTACGAGGCCGTCGCCGGGCCGTTGCTGAACACCATCCAGGGGCGGCCGCTGCTGCTGGAGCGGTATCCGGCGGGCGCGGGCGGGAAATCCTGGTTCCAGAAGCGCGTGCCGAAGTCGGTGCCGCCGTGGCTGAAGACCACCGTGGTGTCCACGCCGAACGGCACCACCAGCGACGCGCTGGTCGCCGCCGACCTCGCGCACATCCTGTGGGCGGTCAACCTCGGCTGCCTGGGTTTCCACGTGTGGCCGTACCACGCGGACACCCCGGAGGTGACCGACGAACTGCGCATCGACCTGGACCCGTCGCCCGGGGTCGAATTCGCACAGCTGCGGGAAGCGGCCGGGCTGACCAGGGACCTGCTCGGCGAACTGGGCATCGAGGCGCACCTGAAGACCTCGGGTTCACGCGGGCTGCACGTCTACGTCCGGCTGGCACCGCGGTGGGACGGCTACCAGGTGCGGGCCGGTGCCGTGGCCCTGGCGCGTGAGCTGGAGCGGCGGCACCCCGGGCTGATCACGGCGAAGTGGTGGAAGGAAGAACGCGGCTCCCGCGTGTTCGTCGACTTCAACCAGAACGCGCCGCACAAGACGGTGTTCGGGGCGTGGTGCGTGCGACCGCGTGCCGGGGCGCAGGTGTCCACGCCGATCCGCTGGGACGAACTCGGCACCGTCGAACCCGACGGCCTGACCATTGCGACCGTGCCCGCGCTGGTCGCCGAGCGCGGTGACCCGTGGGCGGGCATGAACGAGCGGCCGCAGTCGCTGGAACCGCTGCTGGCGTGGTCGCGGCGGGACCTGGACGGCGGCCTGATGGACGCGCCGTGGCCGCCGGTCTACCCGAAGCAGCCCGGCGAACCCCCGCGTGTGGCCCCGAGCCGCGCCAAGCGCCCCTGATCACCTGGCGCGGCCCGGGCGTCCTCACCTGACCGCCAGCACGTCCTGGAGCCGTGCGGCGGAGGTCCCGATGCCGGTGGGCCGGAAGGTGAAGTCGGCCTGGGGCACCATGTCCTGCTGGATCTGGCGGAGTTCCGGCTCGGTGTAGCGCACGCACTTGCGGTGCCACTCGAGGATGCCGGACATCCAGTCCTTGAGGTGCTCGGCGTGCGCGCTCAGCACGCGCCGCACCTCCTCGGACAGGTCCAGCTCGTGGTACATCACCTCCAGCTCGTCCGCGACGATGTGCTGGAACTCGTCCATGCGTGCCTTCATCAGGTCCGCGACCACCTCGGCGGCCTTGAACCTGTCCACGCCGAGGAAGTTCTCCACCACGAGCACGAGGTTGTGCACCTCGCCCTCGTACTCGACCTCCTTCTGGTACGAGTACAGGTCGTTGACGAAACAGGCGTAGTCCTGGGCGGCGGTCTCCAGCTCGTGCATGGTGCGGTGCCGGTGGACCTCGGGCGGCACCTCGACCGAATGGGACAGCTTCGCCAGGCTCATCGTCATGTCCGAGCCGAAGGTCTTGCGCCGCATCTCCACGTAGTCGATCGGGTCGGGGATGCGGTTCTGCGCCTGGTTGTCCACCTCCCACACCCAGCTCGCGGTCATGTCCTCGACGGACTGGCGGAACTGCCGCCGGTGCCCCTCCGACATCGGGCCCGCGGTGCGCTGCCAGAGATCGGCCAGGCCGCGCTCGACCGGGTTCTCCGGCGCCGGGGTCGGCTGACCCGGCTCGGGCATGAACAGCGAGAGCCGCGCGTTGCAGGCGCGCGCGGCGACCGGGTCGCGGCGGGTGCCGAAGAGCAGCGGGAAGTAGTCGTCGCCGTAGGTGCCCCAGGCGAGCCAGTCCGAGGACAGGTCGAGCTGGGCCGGCTTGGCGTCGGGGTGGATCATCGCGGCGCAGTGCGGGAGGTCGATGCCGCGCAGCCGCCGCTCGTCCCACACCCGGATCGGGTTCGCGTCGAGCATGCCCATCTCCCTGGCCCACGCGACGGTGTGCTCGCGGGAGGCAGGCAGGTTCGGGCTGGTGTGGATGGGGAAGGGCATGTGGATCTCGGGCAGCGGCAGCGGGCCGACCGGCTGGTGCGGCTGGTTCGAGTGCTGGCGGACCCAGGTGCGCGCGCCGGGTTCGAAGACGAGCTTGCTGGCCGAGGTGCCCAGGCCGGTCGGCCCGGCGAGCGGGTCACCGGCGGCGCCCTCGTTCATGTAGCGGCTGGAGCGCGCGTGCCACTCGTGCCCGCCGGACTGCCAGTCCTGCAGGCCCTTGATGTAGGCGCCGACGGCGAGCGCCTCGTGCGGCGGGGTGCCGTTGGCGGCGAGGAGGTCCGGGATCTCGGTGAGGGCGGTGTTCTCGAACTGCTGGAGGCGCGAGGTGAGCAGCTCGTTGACCATTTCCGCGGCTTCCTGGGTGGTGCAGCCGAAGAACTTCTCGAAGACCAGGACGGCGTTGGAGTTCTCGCCTTCCTCCTGGACCTCGCGCTGGTAGGAGAACAGGTCGTTGCGCAGGTGGACGGCGTCGGAGAAGGTGTCGCGCAGGACCTCCAGCGGGCGCGTGGAGGCGAGCGCCTCCGGCACCTCGGCGGCCACGCACTCCACCAGGTTCGCCGACCACGGCGCCCCGCCCACCCGGCGGCGCATCTGCACGTACTCGATCGGGTTCGCGATCCGGCCGCGGTTGATGTTGTCGAGCTCCCACATGGATTCGACCATGAGGTTGTGGGTGCTGGTGACGAACCGGCGGCGCCAGTCCTCCGACATGGCGGGGACGGTGCGGGCCCAGAGGTCCTTGAGCCCGGCCTCGGCGGGATTCGTCGGCTCGGGCGGGTTGTCGGTCATGAACAGTTCGAGGTGGTCCAGGTAGGCCTTGGCGCCGGTGAGGTCGCGGGAGTACTTGAACTCCTCGAGGAAGTGGTCGTCGAAGAAGAAGACCCAGACGTACCAGTCGGTGATGAGGTCGAGGGCGGTGCCGTCGCAGTCGGGGTGGGTGTAGGCGCACATGAGCGCGTAATCCATCTTGGCGAGCGCGGGTTCGTCCCAGACCAGGCCGCCGCCGGGAGTGGGGGAATCGAGCATGCCCATGTCGCGGGCCCACTGCATGCTGTGCGTGCGGGTGCGCTCGAGGTGGGGGTTCATCCTGGCCGGGTAGGGCATGTAGAACTCGGGCAGGGTGAATGCCTGCATTCCTGGTACCCGCTCTCTGTGGCTTCGGGGCTTCCGGTAAACGCTGGCACCCGGAGGCGGGGCGGGGCAACGGCCAGGAGAGCGATACCCGCTTCCCCAACGAGTGAACCTTGGTACTGCGGAGGGTGGGGGTCTCGGTTTTCGGGGTGGGTGAAATGCTGCCTTCGGGGCGGTTTCGGTGGCCCGGTCGGTGGGTTTCGGGTCGTTCCGGTGGGACTGGTGATGGGGTGTCCAGCCCGGTTTTTCAGTGTGACTACGGCGGGGATTGGTTTGTCAAGGCGGGAAAGCGTGCCTTGACAAACCAATCCCCGCCGTGTTCCTGGCTGGGGACCGGGATGGGGAGGTTCTGCCCGGACACCCCTCCGGTTCCGCCTCACCTTTGCACCCGGTTCCTCTCATGGACGCCGTCACCGGACTACCGTCACCCCGGGCTCGCCTCCGTAGGCTCCGCCCCACTCGAGCGCGGACCCCGACTCTGAACGTCGAATCCGCCCACCCCCAGGGGCCAGCCGCCCATCCGAATATGGAACTCGCCTACCCGAATGTGGAACTCGCCTACCCGAATGTGGAACTCGCCTACCCGAATGTGGAACTCGCCTACCCGAATGTGGAACTCGCCTACCCGAGTGTGGGACTCGGCTTCCTGAACGTGGGGTTCGGCTTCCCGAATGTGTAGTTCAACTTCCTGAGCGTGGGGTTCGGGCGTCTGAGTGTGTAGTTCGGCTTCCTGAGTGTGGGACTCGCGTGCCTGAGTGTGGGGTTCGGGTGTCTGAACGTGGGGTTCGGGGGTTTGGGTGTGGGTGTAGCGGAAGGGGGGCGGGTGGTGAGTTCTGCGTTCAGGTAGCCGAGTTCTGCATTCGGGAAGGTGAGTTACACGTTCACGTGGGTGAGTTCTACGTTCGGGTAGATGAGTTTCACGTTGGGGTGGGGGAGCGTGGGCGGGGAATGGGGAGGGCGGTGGGAGGTGGGAATGAAAAAGTGCGGCGCCTGGGTGGCGCCGCACTGGGGTGGAGGAAAAGGGGGGGTGTCCCTATGGGTTTGTCAAGCGGCTGCCGCGGTGTGGGCTGGTTCGGGGTGTCGGTAGTGGGTGCCGGTGCGGAGCATGGCGTAGAGGACGTCGCAGCGGCGTCGGGCGAGGCAGATGAGGGCGGCGTTGTGTTTCTTGCCTTCGGCTCTTTTGCGGTCGTAGTAGGTGCGGCTGGCCGGATCGTGCAGTGCGGCGAAGGCGGCGAGGAAGAACGCGCGTTTGAGTTTGCGGTTGCCGGTGCGGGCGGGGTGTTCGCCTTTGATGCTGGTGCCCGAGGCGCGGGTGACCGGGGCGATGCCGGCGTAGGCGGCCAGGTGTGCGGAGCTGGCGAAGTTGGAGGCGTCGCCGATCTCGAGCAGGATGCGGGCGGCGGTCCTGACCCCGATGCCCGGCATGGAGGTCAGGACCCCGGCAAGAGGGTGCGCATCGAGTATCTCCTCGACCTCGGTGGCGAGCTGTGTGCGTTGCTGGAGCACGGTTTTCAGGCTGTCGGCGAGTCTGGGCAGCACGGTGTCCGCGGCGGTGGTTCCGGGGACGGTGACAGTCTGCTCGCCGAGCGCGGTCATGATCGCCTCGACCAGTTTGTCGCCCATGCGCGGGGCGTGGGCCTTCGCTATCGCGGTGAGTTTGCGGCGCCCGGCCTTGCGGATTCCGGTGGGGCCGCCGCAGCGGGACAGGATTTCCAGGACCGCCGGATGACTGATCTTCGGGCCGATCGCGCGTTCGAGGGCGGGATGGACGCCGGTGAGCAGCCCGCGGATGCGGTTGCCGAGGCGGGTGGCCTCACCGGCCAGGTCGTCGTCGAAGCCGACCAGGACCTCCAGCTCGGCCAGGGTGTCGTCACCGACGTCGACCGGGCGCAGCGTGTGTGGCAGCGAGCGGGCCGCGTCGGCGATGATGAACGCGTCGCGGGCGTCGGTCTTCGCCCGCCCGGGATAGAGGTCGGCGATCCGGCGCATCGCCAGTCCGGGCAGATAGGCGACCTGGTGCCCGTGGGCTCGCGCGACAGCGACCGGCAGCGCGCCGATCGTCGCGGGCTGATCGACGACCACCAGCAGCGGCCCGTGGCTGGCGAGTTTGTCGAACAGCGCTCGCAGTTTGGGTTCGCTGTTGGGCAAGGGGCCGTCGTGCAGCCTCTTCCCGGCCGGGTCCAGGCCCACCGCGTGGTGGGATTCTTTGCCGACGTCAAGACCGAGGAACACGCCGAAACTGCTGCTCATGCACGCGTCTTTCGTCCGTCGCGGGTGGTCGCCGGTCAGGCATCGATGGCCGGCACCCACGTTACGACGAGACCTACCCGGCGGGGTGGCCGTGTCCCTATCAGCGGTCCCTCGATGCCGCCAGGCCCGGTGACACCACCCCCCGGATCATGGACTCGACTGGGGGCATCAGTCATGCCGAACCTGGCGACCACAGCTCCTTGATCAGGAACTATGAAAAAGGTAACGAGGGGTTAGTGGGTGAGGATGGGTGGGGCGGGGTGTGGGGTGTCGCTGTCGGTGGTGTCGGAGGGGGTGGGGGGTTTGCGCGGGAGGAAGAGGGCCGGGACGAAGCACAGGGCGATCAGGACGCCGGCCCAGATGAACGTGGAGGCGAACGAGTCGGCGGCCAGGACGGCGGCCTGGTCGTGGGTGGCCGGGTTCATCAGTGCGGCGGTGGCGGCCAATTGGCCCTCGCTGGTCGGCACGCCGAACTTACCGGCGAGCAGGCCCGCCAGGATGATCGACATCACCGCGGAGCCGATGGCGCCGGCGGTCTGCTGCACGATGTTCGCCGCCGAGGAGGCGCGGGCGACCTTCTTCGGCGTCAGCGTCTGCAGTGCGGCGGTCATGATCGGCATCATCGTGCACCCCATGCCCATCCCCATCACGAACAGCGCCGAGAGCAGCTGCCAGTACGGGGTGTCCGCGCCGACGATGGTGAACATGACCATGCTGCCCACGATCAGCACCATCCCGGGCAGCACCACCTTGCCCGGCCCGATCTTGTCCGCCAGCCTGCCCGCGATCGGCATGGTGAGCATCGCGCCGATGCCCTGCGGCGCCAGCAGCAACCCCGCCTGCAGCGCCGACTCCCCGCGCACCAGCACGAAGTACGTCGGGAACAACAGCATGGCGCCGAAGAAGGCGATGCAGAAGAACGTGTTGGTGATCATCGCGACGGTGAACGTGCGGTTGCGGAACAACGTCAGGTCCACCAGCGGGTTCGGCACGCGCAGCGCACGCACGATGAACCCGGCGATCAGCGCGATCCCGGCCAGGCCGGGCAGCCACACGCTGACCTCGGTGACCCCGCCCGCCGACGGGATGTCCGACACGCCGTAGATCAGCGCCGCCAGCCCGGGCGAAAGCATCAGCATGCCGGGGAAGTCGAACTTCTCCGCCGGTTCGGGCTTGTCCGAGGGCAGCAGGCGCCACGCCAGCAGCAGGGCGACGATGCCGATCGGCACGTTGATGTAGAAGATCCAGCGCCAGCTGACCGAGTCGACCAGCCAGCCACCCAGGATCGGGCCGCCGATCGGGCCGAGCAGCATCGGCACGCCGAGCACCGCCATCACCCGGCCGACCCGGTGCGGGCCCGCGGTCTTGGTCAGGATCGTCATGCCCGCCGGCATCAGCATGCCGCCGCCGAGGCCCTGGACCACCCGGAAGGCGATCAGCGACTCGATGTTCCAGGCCAGCCCGGCCAGCATCGAGCCGAACAGGAACAGGGTGATCGCCACCAGGTAGAGGCGCTTGGTGCCGAACCGGTCCGAGGCCCAGCCGGTGACCGGGATGACCGTGGCCAGCGCCAGCATGTAGCCGGTGGCGATCCACTGGATGGTGGCCAGCGAGGTCTTGAACTCCAGCGTCAGCGCCTGCAGGGCGACGTTGACCACCGTGGTGTCCAGGATCGCCATGATCGAGCCGAGCACCACCACGGCGGCGATCTTGAGCACGGCGCTGTCGAGTTTGTCGGTCTGGGGCACCGGAGCCGCCGGTGGGCCCTGGTCTGTGGTCGTCATCGGAGTCCGTTCGGGCGTGGTTGGGTGATCGAGCGCTGCGTCGCGCGATCGAAAGCCGGGAATCCCCGCCGCTGGCCCCCACGACGCCCGGAAGAAACCGGGCTGACTCACGGTCGGTGATTACGGTCGCCGATGCTAGGGGCGGGCACCGACAGAATGCGACCGGTTTCGACTCTCGTGTGTGCGCGATCACGTTTGAAGCGCAGCGAACACCCTCACCACGTCACGGGCAGCTCGTTCACGCTGTAGACCATCGCGGACGGGTTGCGGAACTCCAGTTCTTCCGGCTTCGCGGCCAGTTCCAGCGTCGGGATCCGGCGCACCAGCGTGCTCAGCGCGATCTGCATCTCCACGCGGGCCAGGAACTTCGCGATGCAGCTGTGGATGCCGAAGCCGAAGGCGAGCGGGTTGCTGCCGCCGCGGGTCAGGTCGAGCTGGTCCGCGTCGGGGTACATCTCGTCGTCGCGGTCGGCCGACGAGGTCAGTGCGATCACGCCTTCCCCGGCGCGCACGGTCTGCCCGGCCAGTTCCACGTCCTCGACCGCCACCCGCGCCACGCCGTGCTGCATGACGTTCTGGTGACGCAGGAGTTCTTCCACCGCACTGACCGCGATTTCCGGCTCCTCGCGCAGGAGCTTCATCTGGTCCGGGTTCTGCAACAGTGAGAGCACGCTCAGCGACAGCGAACTGGCGGTGGTGTCGTAACCCGCCGACAGCAGCATCATGCCGATGACCACGGCCTCGTTGCGGTTCAGTTCGCCCTTGCGGATCTGCTCGCCCGCGAGCCTGCCGAGCACGTCGTCGGTCGGCTTGCGTTCCTTGTCGGCGACCAGTTTGTTCATGTAGCCGAACAACGCGGCGGCCGAGGCGTTGCGCGCGGCCGGGCTCGGGTTCGCTTCGACGAGGGTGTTGATCCAGCGGCCGAAGGCGAGCCGGTCGCTGTAGGGCACGCCGAGCAGGTCGCACACCACCATCAGCGGGATCGGCCGGGCGAAGGCGGTGACCAGGTTGACCGGCTTGGGACCGGCGAGCAGTTTGTCGATGTGCTCGTCGACGATCTGCTGGATCTCCGGGCGCAGCGCTTCGGCGCGCTTCTTGGTGAACTGACCCATGATCATCCGGCGGTACCGGGTGTGCTCGGGCGGGTCCACCGCGACGAAGGCGCCGGGCTGCGGGTCCACCGGGAAGTAGAAGCCCTTGGGGAAACCGGGAGCGGCCACTCGGGAGCTGAACCGCTCGTCGGACAGCACCAGCTTCACGTCGGCGTACCGGCTGACCAGCCAGGCGACCTCGCCCGACGGCAGCGTGACGCGCACGATCGGTTCCTCCTGGCGCATCCGCCGGTAGTCCAGCGGGAGGTCGAGCACGTGGTCGGCGTCCCGCGCCAGCGGGAACGGGCAGGTCTGCTTCTCTGCGAGCGCTTCGTTCATGCGGCTGGCCCTACTTCTTCCCTCGAAACCGGACGTGGGGCGTGATTAACCAACTTCGCCACGCAAGTGACTGTAAGGAAACCGATACACTGTGCATACCCCCTACGAAACCCCTGTTCGCTCTCTTACCTGCTCACAGCGGGGTGGTGTCGTCCACGACACGGCCGGGAACGACGGCGCGCGGCCGTCTGCGGGCGGCGCGGGGGCCGGCGGGTGCGCCGGGAGTGTCCGAACAGGACACGAACTGGCCGGAACCCGGGTCGATCGGCCGGTCAACGCTCAGCGTCATCCCGGAACCCTCCACTCGCCGTCGCGACACGATCGTTCCCCAGGTACTCCCAGTATCCGAACTGACCGCTAGGGCATTTGCTAAGAGATCAGGTCGACCGGAGTGGCGGAGGAAGCCGCGTGCAGGCGGGCGTAGGTGCCGTCCGCTTCGAGCAGTTCGGCGTGCGTGCCGCGTTCCACCAGCTGCCCGCCTTCCATCACCACGATGAGATCGGCGTTGCGCACAGTGGACAGCCGGTGCGCGATGACGAAGCAGGTGCGGCCTTCGCGCAGCGAGCTCATCGCGTCCTGCACGCGGGCTTCGGTTTCGGTGTCGATGGAACTGGTCGCCTCGTCGAGCACCAGCAGCGACGGCCGGATCAGGAACGCCCTGGCCAGCGTGATCAGCTGCTTCTCACCGGCGCTGACGGTGGAGGTCTCGTCGTCGAGCACGGTGTCGTACCCGTCGGGCAGGGTGTGCACGAACCGGTCCACGCGCGTGGCTTCCGCCGCCGCCACGATCTCCGCGCGGGTCGCGTCCGGGCGGCCGTAGGCGATGTTCTCCGCGATGGTGCCGTGGAACAGCCAGGAGTCCTGGGACACCAGGCCGATCCGGCCACGGACGTCCTCCCTGGTCATCCGTGCGATGTCCTCGCCGTCGAGCAGGATGCGGCCGCCGTCGAGTTCGTAGAACCGCATGAGCAGGTTGCCCAGCGTGGTCTTGCCCGCGCCGGTCGGGCCGACGATCGCCACGATCTGCCCGGGTGCCGCGGTCAGCGACAGGTCCTCGATCAACGGTTTGCCCGGCAGGTAACGGAAACTGACGCGGTCGAAGACCACGTGCCCGCGCGTCGGTCCGGGGCGCAGCGGCGGATCGGCGTCCGCGGTCTGCTCCTCGGCGTCCAGCAGTTCGAAGATGCGCTTGGCCGAAGCCAGCCCGGACTGCAGCTGACCGGAGAAGTTCGCCAGGTCCACGATCGGCCTGCTGAACATCTGCGCGTACTGGATGAACGCCTGGACGTCCCCGATGGACAGTGAACCGCTCGCCACGCGCAGTGCGCCGACCACCGCGACCAGCACGTAGTTCAGGTCGGTGACGAAACGCGCGGCGGGCTCGATCATGCCGGTGATGAACTGCGCGCGGGAGCCGGAGTGGTACAGGGCCTGGTTGTGCTGGTCGAACTCCCGCTCGGCCAGTTCGCGCCTGCCGAAGCCCTTGACCAGCGAGTGCCCGGTGTAGATCTGCTCGATGTGCGCGTTGAGCGAACCGGTGGCGCCCCACTGCTCGGCGAACCGCGGCTGGGCGCGCTTGCTGATCACCCACGCGATGACCGCCGCCACCGGCACGCTGAGCAGCACGATCAGCGCCAGCGTCGGGGAAAGGACCAGCATCACCGCGAGCACGCCGAGGATGGTGAACACCGAGTTGATCAGCTGCCCGAGGGTGAGCTGGAAGCTCATCTGCAGGTTGTCGATGTCGTTGGTGGCGCGGCTGAGCACGTCACCGCCGGCGTGGCGGTCGAAGTAGCCCATCGGCAACCGGCTCAGCTTCGCGTCGACCTGCGTGCGCAGCCCGCGGACGACGCGCTGCACGATGGTCGCCACCAGCCGCCCGCGCCACAGCATGAACATCGCGGCGACCAGGTAGACGGCGAGCAGGATCAGCAGCACCACCCCGAGGCTGCCGAAGTCGACCCCTTCGCCGGGCACCATGTCGGTGGTGCTGAAGACGTTGGCCAGGGTGTCGCGGCCGTCGGCGCGCAGCTGGGCCACGACGTCCTCTTTGGACGATCCGGCCGGGTAGCCGGTGCTGAGCAAGCCGGCGAAGATCAGGTCGGTGGCGTACCCGAGCAGCTTGGGGCCGAGCAGGTTCAGCGCGATCCAGGCCATGCCGAGCACGACCACGGCGGCGACGAGCAGCCGGTGCGGGGAGAGCAGGCGGAGCAGGCGGCGGGCGGTCACGTCGCGACCCGGCCCTTGTCGAGCACCACCACGCGATCCGCGCGGTCCACACTGCTGGCGCGCTGGGTCACCAGCAACACGGTCGCCTCCGCGAGTTCGGGTTCGAGGTTCGCGCGCAACGCCGCTTCGGTGCGGTGGTCGAGCGCGGAGAAGCAGTCGTCGAGCAGGTAGATGTCGGGGCGCCGCAACAGGGTCCGCGCGATGGCGAGCCGTTGCCGCTGGCCTCCGGAGACGTTGGTGCCGCCCTGCGAGATCGACGCCTCCAGCCCGCCGTCCATTTCGGCGACGAACTCCTTGGCCTGCACCACTTCCAGCGCGTGCCAGAGTTCGTCGTCGGTGGCGTCGGGACGGCCGTAGCGCAGGTTGCTCGCGACCGTGCCGGAGAACAGGAAAGCTTTCTGCGGCACGAATCCGACGGTCCGGGTGAGCGCGTCCTCGTCCTGCTCGCGCACGTCGACCCCGTTGACCAGCACGGCCCCGCCGGTGACGTCGAACAGGCGCAGCGCCAGGTTCAGCAGCGTGGTCTTGCCGCTGCCGGTCCCGCCGACGATCGCCACCTTTTCGCCGGGTTCGGCGACCAGGTTGATCCCGCGCAGCACGGGTTGTTCCGCGCCGGGGTAACCGAATTCGGCGTTCCGCAGTTCGAGCCGCCCGCGCCCGGCCGCCCGGACCGGGTGCGCTGGGACGATCACGCTGACCTCGGTGTCGATGACCTCCTGGATGCGCCCGGCGGAGACGATCGCGCGGGGCGCGCTGGTGAACACCATGGTCAGCATCACCACCGACATCACGATCAGCCCGAGGTAGCCCAGGAGCGCGGTCATCGCGCCGAGTTGCAGCGTGCCGTTGTCGATGCGCCAGCCAGCCAGCCAGACCAGGCCGACGGTGAACACGTTCAGCACGATGATCACCACGGCCGGGATGGCCGCCATCAACCGGCCCACCCGCAGGGAATGGCCGTACATCTCCTCGTTCGCCTCGCCGAAGCGCTCGTGCTCACGGCGGTCGCGGACGAACGCGCGGACCACGCGCACCCCGGCGATGCGTTCGCGCAGCAGCCGGTTGATCAGGTCGATGCAGCGCTGCATGGCCGAGTACACCGGGCCCATCCTGGCCAGCATCAGCACGATGGCCACGCCGACGGCGACGATCAGGCCGATCATCACGAACCCCAGCGGCAGGTCCTGGTTGAACGCCAGCACCAGCCCGCCGACGGCCATGATCGGCGCGATCACCGCGACGTCGAAGGTGGTCAGCACCAGGTTCTGCACCTGCTGCACGTCGTTGACCGTGCGGGTGATCAGCGAGGGCGTGCCGAACCGGCCCACCTCGCGGGCGGAGAAGTCGAGCACCCGGCGGAAAACCGAGGAGCGGAGGTCACGGCCGACCGCGGCGGCGATCCTGGCGCCGAGCAACGCGGCGGCGATGGCGGCGGCGATCTGCGCCACCGCGATCACGGCCATCATCACCCCGGTGGTCCAGATGTAACCCACGTCCCCGCGGACCACGCCGTAGTCGATGATCAGCGCGTTGAAGGTGGGCAGCAGCAGGGTGGTCACCGTCTGGCACAGCTGCAGCACGAGCAGGACGGCGATCCGGCGGCGGTAGGGCCGCAGCCGGGGCAGGACGGTGGCCAGCAGGGACGGCTGGGCCGGTGGGGACGGCTGGGACGGCTTGGGCAGCACGGCACTCTCCGGGTCGACCGGGCGGAGTCACAGTCGAACCCACAGAAAACCACAAAATCCCTAGTCTTGATCGCCGGCCCGCTGAGCTGGGAATTCCCTAGTGTTCGCCGTTCGCCGGTCCCCGGCGGGCGGTGCGCGGGGCAGGGTTGCGGCTGCTGGGGCGGCAAGGCTCGAATCTCGAACATTCCCTAGTGCCCGCGCGCCTACCGTGCAAGCCGCGGCCGGAGTCCGGGTGGCGGTGGGCGGAGTCGACCCGAAGTGCTGGAAGTAGTGGAGAGGGAGACGATGTCCAGGCGAGCTTTGATCACCGGGATCACCGGGCAGGACGGGTCCTACCTGGCCGAGTACCTGCTGAGCCAGGGATACCAGGTCTGGGGCCTGATCCGCGGGCAGGCCAATCCGCGCAAGTCGCGGGTCAGCCGCCTGGTGGCTGATCTGTCCTTTGTCGACGGAGACCTGATGGACCAGGGCAGCCTGGTCTCCGCGGTGGACAAGGTGCAGCCGGATGAGGTGTACAACCTCGGCGCCATCTCCTTCGTGCCGATGTCCTGGCAGCAGGCCGAACTGGTCACCGAGGTCAACGGCATGGGCGTGCTGCGCGTGCTGGAGGCCATCCGGATGGTCAGCGGACTGAACAGCTCGCAGCGGGTGGACGTGGGCAAGCAGATCCGCTTCTACCAGGCGTCCTCTTCGGAGATGTTCGGCAAGGTCGCCGAAACCCCGCAGAAGGAGACCACCAGCTTCCACCCGCGCAGCCCGTACGGCGTGGCGAAGGCCTACGGGCACTTCATCACCAAGAACTACCGCGAGTCCTTCGGCATGTACGCGGTGTCGGGCATGCTGTTCAACCACGAATCCCCGCGCCGCGGCTCGGAGTTCGTCACCCGCAAGATCACCCTCGCCGTCGCGAAGATCAAGCTGGGCCTGCAGGAGAAGCTCGAGCTGGGCAACCTGGACGCGGTGCGCGACTGGGGTTTCGCCGGTGACTACGTGCGCGCGATGCACCTGATGCTGCAGCAGGACGAGCCGGGCGACTACGTGGTCGGCACCGGGGAGATGCACTCGGTGCGCGACGCCGTGCGGATCGCCTTCGACCACGTCGGCCTGGACTGGCGCGACCACGTGGTGATCAACCCGGCGCTGGTGCGCCCGGCCGAGGTGGAGATCCTTTGCGCCGACACCACCCGGGTCAAGGCCGCGCTCGGCTGGGAGCCCGAAGTGGACTTCCCCGAACTGATGCGCATGATGGTCGATTCCGACCTCGAGCAGGCGTTGCGCGAGCACGAGTACGCCGACCTGCTCCACGCCGCCAACTGGTGAGCTCTGCCCTGGTTATAGGGAATTCCCAGCCCGATCGCGGCGAGACTGCGTACATGGTGGTCTCAGCGCGCGACCAGGATCGAAGTCGCCCCCGCCCGGAGTCCCCGCGGTCCGGGCCGGCTGTCATGCCGTTCTTACCCGGCCGTCCGGTTGTCGAGATGGGTTGAGTTGAGATGGACAACGAACAGAAGCTTCGGGACTACCTCCGCCGCGCGAGTGCGGATCTGCGGCGGACGCGCCAGCGGCTGACCGAGATCGAGGCCGCTTCGCAGGAGCCGATCGCCATCGTCGGCATCGGCTGCCGCTACCCCGGTGGCGTGCGGACCCCGGAGCAGCTGTGGGACATGGTGATCGCCGGTGCACACGGCATCACCGAGTTCCCGGCCGATCGCGGGTGGAACCCCGAGATGCTGGCCATGTCGAACACCCGCTCCGGTGGTTTCCTCCACGACGCCCCGGAGTTCGACGCCGACTTCTTCCGGATCTCCCCGCGCGAGGCGCTGTCGATGGACCCGCAGCAGCGCGTGCTGCTGGAGGTCACCTGGGAGGCGCTGGAGCGCGCCGGGATCGACCCGACCTCGATCAAGGGCTCGCAGACCGCGGTGTTCGTCGGCGCGATGGCGCAGGACTACCAGGTCGGCCCGGGTGAGGGCGGCGAGGGCTTCCAGCTGCTCGGCAACTCCAACAGCGTGCTGTCCGGCCGGATCTCCTACACCTTCGGCTTCGTCGGCCCGGCGGTCACCGTGGACACCGCGTGCTCGTCCTCGCTGGTCGCCATGCACCTGGCCACCCAGTCGCTGCGCAACGGCGAGTGCGAACTGGCGCTGGCCGGTGGCGCCACGATCATGTCCAGCCCCACCACCATCGTCGAGTTCAGCAGGCAGGGCGGGCTGTCCCCGGACGGGCTGTGCCGCTCGTTCGCGGAGTCGGCCGACGGCACCGGCTGGGCCGAGGGCGCGGGCGTGCTGGTGCTGGAGCGGCTGTCGGACGCGCAGCGCAACGGGCACGAGATCCTCGCCGTGGTACGGGGTTCCGCGGTCAACCAGGACGGCGCGTCGAACGGGCTGACCGCGCCGAACGGCCCGTCGCAGCAGCGGGTGATCCAGCAGGCGCTGATCAACTCGCGGCTGTCCGAGGACCAGATCGACGTGGTGGAGGCGCACGGCACCGCCACCACGCTCGGCGACCCGGTGGAGGCCCAGGCCCTGCTGAACACCTACGGCCGCAACCGTGAGCGGCCGTTGCTGCTGGGCTCGATCAAGTCGAACATCAGCCACACGCAGGCCGCGGCCGGCGTGGCCGGGGTGATCAAGATGATCATGTCCATGCGGCACGGCGTGCTGCCGAAGTCGCTGGGCATCGACGAGCCGACGTCCCATGTGGACTGGACGGCGGGTGCGGTCGAGCTGATCACCGAGAACACGCCGTGGCCGGAGACCGGCCAGCCGAAGCGCGCGGCGGTCTCCTCGTTCGGCATCAGCGGGACCAACGCGCACACGATCATCGAGCAGGCGCCCGAACTGGTCGTCGAGGGGGAGACGGAAGAGACCCCGGAGCTGGTCGAGGCCGGGTCGGTGCCGGTGCTGGTCTCCGGCCGCAACCGGGACGCGCTGCGGGCGCAGGCCGAGCGCCTGCTGTCTACTTTGGACGACGAACCGCCGTTGCTGGATCTGGCTTTCTCGCTGGCCACCACGCGGGCGAGCTTCGAGCACCGGGCCGTGGTCCCCGCGGCGACCCTGGACGACCTGCGTGCCGGGCTGACCGCGCTGGCCGCCGGTGAGGTCGCGCCGGGCACGCTCTCCGGGACCACGCACAGCCGGTCGAAGCAGGCTTTCCTGTTCACCGGCCAGGGCGCGCAGCGGCTGGGCATGGGCCGCGAGCTGTACAAGCGGTTCCCGGTGTTCGCGGCGGCGCTCGACGAGATTCTCGAGCACCTCGACGTTCGTGACGTCATGTGGGGCGAGGACGCCGACGCGCTGAACCAGACCGGCAACGCGCAGCCCGCGTTGTTCGCCATCGAGGTGGCGCTGTTCCGCCTGGCCGAGTCGTGGGGGCTGAAGCCGGACTTCCTCGCCGGGCACTCGATCGGCGAGATCGCCGCGGCTCACGTCGCGGGCGTGATGTCCCTTGAGGACGCCGCGAAGCTGGTCGCCGCGCGTGGCCGCCTGATGCAGGCGCTCCCGGCCGGGGGCGGGATGGTGGCCATCGAGGCGACCGAGGACGAAATCACCCTCACCGACGGCGTTTCGATCGCGGCGATCAACAGCCCGAACTCCGTGGTGCTCTCCGGTGACGAAGACGCCGTCGAGGCGATCGTCGCCCGGTTCGAAGGACGCAAGACCAAGCGGCTGGCGGTTTCGCACGCGTTCCACTCGCCGCGCATGGACGCCATGCTCGACGACTTCCGTGCCGTGGTCGCCGAACTCGACCTGCAGGCGCCGCTGATCCCGTTCGTCTCGAACCTCACCGGTGAGCTGGCGCGGGTCGAGCAGGTCACCTCTGCGGACTACTGGGTGGACCACGTCCGCCAGGCGGTCCGGTTCGCCGACGGCATGGCGTGGCTGAAGAACCACGGCGTTGCCACCTTCCTGGAGCTGGGGCCGGACGGCGTGCTGTCCGCGATGGTCCAGGAGTGCTTGGACGACGTGCTCGCGGTGCCGATGCTCCGAGCCGGTCGTGACGAGGCCGAGACCGCGACCGCCGCGCTGTCGACGCTGCACGTGAACGGCATTTCGGTGCGCTGGAGCGAGTACTTCGACCGCACCGGCGCGACTCGGCTCCCGCTGCCGACGTATGCCTTCCAGACCAAGCGTTTCTGGCCGAAGGGCGGCGGGTTCGGCTTCGGCGGCGACCCGCGGTCGAACGGCCTCGGCGCCGCCCGGCACCCGCTGCTGGCCGCGGCCGTGTCGCTCGCCGACTCCGATGGCGCGCTGCTGACCGGCCGTCTTTCCCTGCACACACATTCCTGGCTGGCCGACCACGCGGTGTCCGGCCGGGTGCTGCTGCCCGGCACCGCGTTCCTGGAGTTGGCCATCCGCGCCGGGGACGAGGTCGGCTGCGACCGGGTCGAGGAACTGACCCTGACCGGGCCGCTGGTGCTGCCCGAGCAGGGCGGGGTTCAGGTGCAGATCTGGGTCGGCCGTCCCGACCAGGCAGGCCGCCGGACCGTCGACATCTACTCGCGCCTGGACCTCGACGACGAGCAGCCGTGGACGCCGAACGCCACCGGTGTGCTCACCGCGTCGGGCGCCGAGTCCAAGCAGGTGCCGTTCGATGCTCAGGAGTTCCCGCCGAAGGACGCCCAGCCGATCGATCTGACCGGCCTGTACGAGCGCCTCGCCGCCGACGGTTTCGCCTATGGTCCGTCGTTCCAGGGCCTGCGGGCCGCCTGGCAGCTCGGGGAGGATGTTTACGCCGAGGTCGCGCTGCCTGACGACGTTGACAACGAGTCGTTCGAGCTCCACCCGGCGTTGCTGGACGCGGTGCTGCACGCCTCGCGGTTCGTCGAGTTCGGGCCGGAGAGCCAGGGCGGCCTGCCGTTCTCCTGGGAAGGCGTGTCGCTGCACGCGACCGGCGCCTCCACGGTCCGGGTGAAGCTTTCGCCGATCGGTGACGACGCGATGTCGATCGCCGTGGCCGACGCCGCCGGTGAGCCGGTCGCCTCGGTCGAGACGCTGGTGCTGCGCGCGGTGGCCACCGAGCAGCTGAACGACGCCGCGCTGCTGGGCCGCGACTCGCTGTTCCGCCTGGACTGGGTGGCCGCGCAGCACGCGACCACCGAGCCGACCTCGATCGAGACCACCGACCTGGCGTCCATTGCAGACGTGCCGGACTGGGTGCTGTACCCCGTCGAGACGAGCGGGGACCCCGTCGAAGCGGCGCACGCGGTCAGCGCGCACGTGCTCGGCGTGCTCCAGGAATGGCTGGCCGACGAGCGGTTCGCCGACTCGCGCCTGGTCTTCGTCACGCGGGACGCGGTGGCCGCCGCCGAGGGCGACCTGCCCGACGTGGCCGCCGCGACCGTCTGGGGTCTCGTGCGGTCCGCGCAGTCGGAGAACCCGGGCCGCTTCGGCCTCATCGATGTGGACGCCGGCTCGCCGCTGACCAAGGCGATCGGGGTCGACGAGCCGCAGCTGGCCATCCGGAACAACAAGGTCTTCGCCGCCCGGCTCGCGCGTTCGCTGCCGCAGCCGCGGCAGCTCGACTGGGACGGCCTGGTGTTGATCACCGGCGGCACCGGTGGCTTGGGCAGCGTCATCGCCAAGCACCTCGCGGCCGAACACGGTGTGCGTGACCTGCTGCTGGTCAGCCGCCGTGGCCCCGACGCCGAGGGTGTCGGGGAACTGGTCGCCGAACTCGCCGAGCTGGGTGCCGAGGCCCACGTCGCCGCGTGCGACGTGACCGACCGCGCCCAGGTCGCCGACCTGGTGGCCCGCCACGACATCAAGGCCGTGGTGCACACCGCCGGGGTGCTCGACGACGGCACGATCGGCTCGCTGACCCCCGAGCGCCTGGACACCGTGCTGCGGCCCAAGGCCGACGCCACTTGGTACCTGCACGAGCTGACCGGCGAGCTGTCGGCGTTCGTGGTGTTCTCCTCGGCGGCCGGCGTGTTCGGCAACCCGGGCCAGGGCAACTACGCCGCCGCCAACGCCTTCCTGGACGCCCTCGCCGCCCGCCGCCGCGCCGAAGGGCTGCCCGCGGCCTCGCTGGGCTGGGGCGCGTGGGACCAGACCGGCATGTTGTCGGGCGCGGACGCCGAGCGCATGGCGCGCTCCGGCATGCCCGCGCTGACCGCCGGCCAGGGCGTCGCGTTGTTCGACGCCGCGCTGACCACCGAGGACGCCGCCGTGCTGGCGCTGCGCCTCGACCTGTCCGTGCTGCGGGCGCAGCCGGAGATCCCCCCGCTGTTCCGCGGGCTGATCCGCACCCGCTCGCGCCGGTCCGCGGTGGCCAGCTCCGAGGCCGCCGACACGCTGGTGCGCCGGCTTTCCGGGCTCAGCGAGGACGAGCGCCGTGACGTACTGCTGGAGATCATCCGCGACCAGGTGGCGGCCGTGCTCGGCCACGCCGAGGGCGCGGAGATCGAGCCCGACCGCCAGTTCAAGGACCTCGGTTTCGACTCGCTGACCTCGGTCGAGCTGCGCAACCGCCTGACCGCGGTCACCGGCCTCCGCCTGCCGGCCACCATGGTCTTCGACTACCCGACGCCGAACGTGCTGGCCGGGTACCTGGCCGGGGAGCTGTTCGAGGCCGACGCGGTGATCCCCGAGCAGGTCCGCCCGGTGACCAGGACCGGCGACGACCCGATCGTGATCGTCGGCATGGGCTGCCGGTACCCGGGCGGGATCGGCTCACCGGAGGACCTGTGGCAGCTGGTGCTCGACGGCGGCGACGCGATCTCCGGGTTCCCCACCGACCGCGGCTGGGACCTCGAGAAGCTGTACCACCCGGACCCCGACCACCCCGGCACCTCCTACACCCGTTCCGGCGGCTTCCTGCACGACGCCGGTGAGTTCGACGCCGGGTTCTTCGGCATGAGCCCGCGTGAAGCGGTCGCCACCGACTCCCAGCAGCGGCTGCTGCTGGAGGTGTCGTGGGAGGCGATCGAGCGGGCCGGGATCGACCCGGTTTCCCTGCGGGGCAGCCAGACCGGCGTGTTCGCCGGGGTGATGTACAACGACTACGGCGGCTCGATGGGCGGGGCGTCCGAGGGCTACCAGGGCAGCGGCACCTCGCCGAGCATCGTCTCCGGCCGCGTGTCCTACACGCTGGGCCTGGAGGGCCCCGCGGTCACCGTGGACACCGCGTGCTCGTCTTCGCTGGTCACCCTGCACCTGGCGGCGCAGGCGCTGCGCAACGGCGAGTGCTCGCTGGCGCTAGCCGGTGGTGTCACGGTGATGTCCACGCCGATCGCGCTGATCGAGTTCTCGCGCCAGCGCGGGCTTTCCCCCGACGGCCGGTGCAAGGCGTTCTCCGACTCCGCCGACGGCGTCGGCTGGTCCGAGGGCGTCGGGGTGCTGGTCCTGGAGCGGCTGTCCGACGCGCGGCGCAACGGGCACGAGGTGCTCGCCGTGGTCAAGGGCTCGGCGATCAACCAGGACGGCGCGTCCAACGGGCTGATGGCGCCGAACGGGCCCTCGCAGCAGCGGGTGATCCAGCAGGCGCTCGCCAGCGCCGGACTGTCCACTTCAGACGTCGACGCGGTCGAGGCACACGGCACCGGTACCTCGCTGGGTGACCCGATCGAGGCGCAGGCGCTGCTGGCCACCTACGGCAAGCACCGCGACCGCCCGCTGCTGCTCGGCTCGGTCAAGTCGAACCTCGGGCACACGCAGGCCGCCGCCGGCGCGGCCGGGGTGATCAAGATGGTGATGGCGCTGAAGTACGGCGTCCTCCCGAAGACGCTGCACATCGACGAGCCGTCGTCCCACGTGGACTGGACCGCCGGTGACGTGCGCCTGCTCACCGAGCCTGCGGAACTGGCCGAGGTCGGCCGTCCGTGGCGCGCGGGCATCTCGTCCTTCGGCATCAGCGGCACCAACGCGCACGTGATCCTGGAACAGCCCGCGCCGGTGGTCGTCGAGGAGCGGCCGGCCCTGGACGGGACCGTGCCGTGGGTGCTGTCGGGCAAGACCCGCGACGCCGTCCGCGCGCAGGCCGCCCGGCTCTTGTCCTATGTGGACGGCAAGCCGGAGCTGGAACCCGCGGACGTGGCCTACTCGCTGGCGACCGCGCGGTCCGCCTTCGAGCACCGCGCCGCCGTGGTCGGCGAGGACCGCGACTCCCTGCTGCGGTCGCTGGCCGCGCTGGCCGCCGATTCCCCGGACGCCGGGGTGCTCACCGGCGAGGCGGTCTCGGGCAAGATCGCGATGATCTTCACTGGGCAGGGCAGCCAGCGCGCCGGGATGGGCCGCGAGCTGTACCAGCGGTTCCCGGTGTTCGCCGAGGCTTTCGACGAGGTGGCCGACGCGCTCGACGCGCACTTGGACCGCCCGCTGCGCGAGGTCATGTGGGACGACGAGACCGGTCTGCTGGACCAGACCGGCTGGGCGCAGCCCGCGATCTTCGCCGTCGAGGTGGCGTTGTTCCGCCTGGTCCGCTCGTGGGGGGTGAAGGTCCACTTTCTGGGCGGGCACTCGATCGGCGAGATCACCGCCGCGCACGTCTCCGAGGTGCTCACCCTGGAAGACGCCGCGAAGCTGGTCGCCGCGCGCGGCAAGCTGATGCAGGCGCTGCCGACCGGCGGGGCCATGGTGGCGATCCAGGCGACCGAGGACGAGGTTACGCCGCAGCTGACCGACGCCGTGTCGATCGCGGCGATCAACGGGCCGAACTCCGTGGTCGTCTCGGGTGACGAAGAAGCCGTGGACGCCGTGGTCGCGCGCTTCGAGGGCCGCAAGACCAAGCGCCTCACCGTTTCGCACGCCTTCCACTCGCCGCGCATGGACGCCATGCTGGTGGAGTTCGGGCAGGTCGTCGCGGAACTGGCCTTCGCCGCGCCCAAGATCCCGGTGGTGTCCAACCTGACCGGGCACTTCGACACCGACGCCATGTCGTCGCCCGACTACTGGGTGCGTCACGTCCGCGAGGCGGTCCGGTTCGCCGACGGCGTGCGCACCCTGCACGACTCGGGCGTGCGGATGTTCGTCGAGCTGGGCCCGGACGGCGTGCTGTCGCCGATGATCCAGGAAGTGCTGGGCGACGACGACGCGAACATCGTGGCCGTCCAGCGGTCCGGGCGCGGCGAGGAACCCGCGGTGGTCTCCGCGCTGACCCGGCTGCACCTGCACGGCGTGCAGGTCGGCTGGCCGAGCTTCTTCGAGGGCCGCGGGGTGCGGCGGGTCGAGTTGCCGACCTACGCCTTCCAGCACTCGTACTACTGGCCGCAGGCGCCGGAGCTGCCCGCCGGGTTCTCCAGCGACCCCAGCGACGAGCGGCTGTGGGCGGCGATCGAACGCGGTGACGCGAACGAACTGGCCGCGCTGCTCCACCTCGGTGAGCAGCAGCAGTCCTCGCTCGACGCGCTGCTACCCGCGCTCTCGTCGTGGCGGCAGAGCAACCAGCAGAAGTCCCTTCTGGACTCCTGGCGCTACCGGATCAAGTGGACCCCGCTGCGGACCGGCGTCACCCCGGTGCTCAGCGGGCAGTGGCTGGTGCTCACCGGCGAGCAGGACGCCGAACTGGCCGGGCAGGTCCGCGACCTGCTGGCTGCGCACGGCGCCGACGCCCGTCAGCTCGAACTGGACGCCGCGTGCGCCGAGCAGGGGCCGATCACCGAGCGGCTGGGCGAGGTCGGCGAGGTCGCCGGCGTGGTCTCGCTGCTGGCGCTGGACGAGCGACCCTACGAACCGCACCCGGTGCTCTCCACCGGTCTCGCGCTGACCATCTCGGTCCTGCGCACCCTCGACGCTCCACTGTGGACGCTGACCCGCGGTGCGGTGAGCACCGGCCAGGGTGACGAGGTCGAATCGCCCGCCCAGGCCGCGGTCTGGGGCTTCGGCCGCGTCGCCGCGCTGGAGTACTCGCAGCGCTGGGGCGGGCTGGTCGACCTGCCGGAAGAGGTCGACGCCAACGCGCTGCGGCGGCTGCTCGGCGTGCTCACCGGGACCGAGGACCAGACCGCGATCCGCGCCACCGGGGTGCTCGGCCGCCGCCTGGCCCACCGGCCGGTGGACGCGCTGCCCGCCGCCGACGAGTTCACCGCGGGCGGCACGGTCCTGGTCACCGGCGGTACCGGTGGCCTCGGGGCCGCCGTCGCGCGCTGGCTGGCCGGTCGTGGCGCGGAGAACCTGGTGCTCACCAACCGCCGTGGCCTGGACGCGCCGGGCGCGGCCGAACTGCGGGCGGAACTGATCGAACTGGGTGCGCGCGTCGAGATCGTCGCCTGCGACGTGGCCGACCGTGACGCGCTCGCCGCCGTGCTCGCCGACATCCCGCCCGCCATGCCGCTGACCGGGGTCGTGCACACCGCGGGCGTCGGGCAGTCCTCGCCGCTGGAGCTGACCGGGCTGCCGGAGTTCGCCGACGTCATGTCCGCGAAGGTGCTCGGCGCGCGGAACCTGGACGAGCTGCTCGGTGACCGCGAACTGGATCTGTTCGTGTTGTTCGGGTCCATCGCCGGGGTGTGGGGCAGCGGTGGCCAGAGCGCCTACGCCGCCGCGAACGCCTACCTCGACGCGCTGGCCGAGCGCCGCCGCGCCCAGGGGCTGACCGCGACCTCGATCGCCTGGGGCCCGTGGGCCGAGGTCGGCATGGCCACGCACGAGGAGATGTCCGGCAGCCTGCTGCGTCAGGGCCTGGCCTTCCTCGATGCCGGGCCGGCCATCGCCGAACTGCACCGCGCGGTCGTCCAGCACGACGTGACGGTGACCGTGGCCGACGTCAGCTGGGACCGCTACCACCCGCTGTTCACCTCGCGCCGCCCGAGCGCGCTGCTCAGCGACCTCCCCGAGGTCAAGGCGCTGGCCGAAGCCGAGGAGAAGCAGACGGGCGAGTCGTCCGGCTTCGCCGCCGAACTGCGTGAGCTGTCCGAGGCCGAGCAGCGCCGCCGCCTGGTCGCGCTGGTGCGGGCCGAGGCCGCCGCGGTGCTCGGGCACAGCTCCGCCGAAGAGGTCGGCGAGCAGCGGGCGTTCCAGGAGATCGGCTTCGACTCGCTCACCGCGGTCGAACTGCGCCAGCGGCTCGGCGGCGCGACCGGCCTGACGCTGCCCGCGACGCTGATCTTCGACTACCCGACGCCGAAGGTGCTGGCCGACCACCTGCACGACGAACTGCTCGGCTCGGCCGCCGAAGCCGTGGTGTGGCAGGCGAACCACGGCGGCTCCACCGACGAGCCGATCGCCATCATCGGCATGGCCTGCCGCTTCCCCGGTGGCGCGGACACGCCGGAGGAGTTCTGGCGCCTGATCGCCGAAGGCACCGACGCGATCACCGAATTCCCCGGTGACCGCGGGTTCGACATGGCCATGCTCTACGACCCGGACCCCGACAACCCCGGCACCACCTACTCGACCGCGGGTGGCTACCTGCACACCGCGGGCGACTTCGACCCGGCCTTCTTCGGCATCTCCCCGCGTGAGGCCGTCGGCATGGACCCGCAGCAGCGCCTGCTGCTGGAGACCACCTGGGAGGCCATCGAGCGCGCGGGCATCGACCCGGCGTCGCTGCGTGGCACCCGCACCGGTGCGTTCATCGGCTCCAGCTACTCCGAATACGGCGCCGTGGACGGCGGCGGTTCCGAGGGCTACGCGGTGACCGGTAGCAGCCCGAGCGTGCTGTCCGGCCGCGTTTCCTATGTCTTCGGCCTCGAAGGCCCGGCGGTCACCGTGGACACCGCCTGTTCCTCGTCGCTGGTCGCGCTGCACCTGGCCTGCCAGTCGCTGCGCAGCGGGGAAAGCACGCTGGCGCTGGCCGCCGGCGCCACGGTGATGCCGAACCCCAAGCCGCTGATCGCGTTCAGCCGCCAGCGCGCGCTCGCGCAGGACGGCCGCTGCAAGGCGTTCTCCGACTCCGCCGACGGCATGACCCTGTCCGAGGGCATCGGCATGCTGCTGGTGGAGAAGCTCTCGGACGCCGAGCGCAACGGGCACCCGATCCTCGCCGTGGTGCGGGGTTCCGCGGTCAACCAGGACGGCGCTTCGAACGGGCTGTCCGCGCCGAACGGTCCCTCGCAGCAGCGGGTGATCATGCAGGCGCTGGCCAACGCGGGTGTCGAACCGTCCGATGTGGACGCCGTGGACGCGCACGGCACCGGTACCACCCTGGGTGACCCGATCGAGGCGCAGGCGCTGCTGGCCACCTACGGCCGCGAGCGCGACCCGGAGCGGCCGCTGCTGCTCGGCTCGGTCAAGTCGAACATCGGGCACTCGCAGTCGGCCGCGGGTGTGGCCAGCGTGATCAAGATGGTGATGGCGCTGCAGAACGGCGTGCTGCCGCAGACCTTGCACGCCGACACGCCCTCGTCGCATGTGGACTGGAGTTCCGGCGCGCTGTCGCTGCTGAACGAGCCGGTCGAGTGGACTTCGAACGGCCGACCGCGCCGGTGCGCGGTGTCCTCGTTCGGGGTCAGCGGGACCAACGCGCACGCGGTGATCGAAGAGGCGCCGCCGGTTTCGGCCGAACTCGCGCCGGTGGTCGTGGAGCAGCCGGGCGGCGTCGTGCCGTGGGTGCTGACGGCCCGCAGCGAAGCCGCGCTGGCCGCGCAGATCGCGAACCTGCTGCCCGCGGTCGAAGGCGAACGCCCGGTCGACGTCGGGTTCTCGCTGGCCACCACGCGGTCGAAGTTCGAGTACCGCACGGTGCTGATCGACTCGGCCGAGGTCCGCGGCCTGGCCGACCTGGACGGCCGGGTCACCTTCGTCTTCCCCGGTCAGGGTGCCCAGTGGGCGGGCATGGGCGCGCAGCTGATCGACGAGTCGCCGGTGTTCGCCGCGCGGATCGCCGAATGCGCCGCCGCGCTCGCCCCCCATCTGGACTGGTCGCTGCTCGACGTGCTCCGCGGGGTGGAAGGCGCGCCCTCGCTCGAACGCGTCGACGTGGTGCAGCCCGCGTCGTTCGCCGTGATGGTGTCGCTGGCCGAGGTGTGGCGTTCGTACGGTGTGGTGCCGGACGCGGTGGTCGGGCACTCGCAGGGCGAGATCGCGGCCGCCTGCGTCTCCGGTGCGCTGTCGCTGGAGGACGCGGCGAAGGTGGTCGCGCTGCGCAGCCAGGCGATCGGCCGTGAACTGGCCGGGCGCGGGGGCATCGCGTCGATCGCGCTGCCCGCCGACGAGGTCGTCGAGCGGCTGGCCGCGTGGGAGGGCCGGCTGTCGCTGGCCGCCGAGAACGGCCCGCGCACGGTCGCTGTGTCCGGTGACCCCGAGGCGCTGGACGAACTGCTCGAAACGCTCGCCGCGGAAGGCGTGCGCGTGCGGCGGATCGTGGTGGACTACGCCTCGCACTCCGCGCACGTCGAAGACATCCGCGACGAGATCCTGCGCGACCTGCACGGGCTCGACCCGCGGCGGCCGCGGATCCCGTTCCGCTCCACGGTCACCGGCGACTGGGTCGGTGGTGCCGATGGCACCGAGCTGACCGCCGACTACTGGTACCGCAACCTGCGTCAGACCGTGCACCTGGCCGGTGCCGTCCGCGACCTGGTGGCCGCCGGGCACCAGGCGTTCATCGAGGTCAGCTCGCACCCGGTGCTCACCGTCGGGGTGGAGGACACCCTCGCGGACGCCGGCGCGCGGGGCGTGGTCACCGGTACCCTGCGCCGCGACCTGGGCGGCTCGGACCGGCTGCTCACCTCGATCGCCGAGGTGTTCGTGCGCGGGGTGGCCGTCGACTGGAAGGCCGCCTTCGAAGGCACCGGCGCGCGCCGGATCAGCCTGCCCACCTACGCCTTCCAGCACGAGCGGTACTGGGTCGGCGGACCGAAAATGCCCGAACAGCAGACCGGCGCCGACCCGGTGGACACCGCGTTCTGGGCGGCCGTCGAGCGCGCCGACCTCGCGACGCTCACCTCCAGCCTGCACGTGGACGAAGAGTCGCTCGCCGCCGTGCTGCCCGCGCTGAACTCGTGGCGCCAGCAGCACCGCGAGCAGTCCACCGCGGACGCTTGGCGTTACCGCGTCACCTGGAAGCCGTTGAGCGGCACCACGCAGGCCACGCTCTCCGGCACCTGGCTGCTGGTCACCGCCGAGGGCATCGACGACCAGGAGGTCGCGGACGCGCTGACCGAGAACGGCGCCGAGGTGCGCCGCGTGGTCTTCGACGGCTCCACTGTGGACATAGAAGGCATCACGGGTGTGGTGTCGCTGCTGGCCATGGACGAAGCGCCGAGCGAGACCGAACCGGCGCTGACCCGCGGGCTCGACCTGAGCGTCAAGCTCGTGCAGACCACTGAAGTGCCGATGTGGTTCCTCACCCGTGGTGCGGTGTCCACCGGCCGGTCGGACAAGCTGACCAACCCCGCGCAGGCCCAGGTGATGGGCGTCGGCTGGACCGCGGCGCTGGAGCACCCGCAGCGCTGGGGCGGCGTGATCGACCTGCCCGCGCAGCTCGACTCGCGGGCCGGGCAGCGGCTGGCCGCGGTGCTGGCCGACCCGGCGGGCGAGGACCAGTTCGCCATCCGCGCCTCGGGCACGCTGGCCCGCCGGATCGTGCGGGCTCCGGCCCGGCCGAAGCGCGCTCGCGAGTGGCAGCCCCGCGGCACCACGCTGATCACCGGCGGCACCGGCACGCTCGGCCCGCACGTGGCGCACTGGCTGGCCCACCAGGGTGCCGAGCGGATCGTGCTGATCAGCCGCAGCGGGATCGAGGCGCCCGGCGCTCCCGAACTCGTGCAAGCCTTGCGGGAGCTGGGTTCCGACGCCTCCGCGGTCTCTTGCGACATCTCCGACCGCGACGCGGTGGCCGCCATGCTCGACGGCCTGCGGGCGGGCGGCCACGAGATCCGCAACGTCATCCACACCGCCGCGGTGATCGGCCTGCACTCGCTCGCCGAGTCCACTTCGGACGCCTTCGGGCAGGTGGTGAACGCCAAGGTTCGCGGTGCCGAGCACCTGGACGCGCTGATCGACGAGGAACTCGACTCGTTCGTGATGTTCTCGTCCATCTCCGGCATGTGGGGCAGTGGCCAGCACGGCGCCTACGTCGCGGCCAACGCCTACCTCAATGCCCTCGCCGAGAACCGGCGTGGCCGCGGCCTGCCCGCGACCGCGGTGTCCTGGGGCATCTGGGCCGACGACCTCGGCCTCGGCCGCGTCGACCCCGAGCAGATCCGCCGCAGCGGCCTGGTGTTCATGAAGGCGCGCCTGGCGTTGTCCGCGCTGGGCCGCGCGCTCGACGAGAACGACACCGACGTGGCGATCGCCGACGTCGACTGGAACCGGTACCACCCGGTGTTCACCGCGACCCGGCCGACCACGCTGTTCGACGAGATCCCCGAGGTCCGGCAGCTCACCGAGGAAGCCGCGAACGCCGCCCCCAAGGACGACGGCGGGTTCGCCGACCGGCTGCGCTCGCTGCCCGCCGCCGAGCAGGAACGCGTCCTGCTCGACCTGGTGCGCACGCAGGTCGCCACCGTGCTCGGCCACTCCTCGGCCGACGAGCTGTCCGAGCACCGCGCCTTCCGCGAGATCGGCTTCGACTCGATCACCGCGGTCGACCTGCGCAACCGGCTCGCCGCGGCGACCGGGCTGACCCTGCCGACCACGATGGTCTTCGACCACCCGAACCCGATCGCGCTGGTGGAGTTCCTGCTCGGCGAGATCGAGGGCGGCGGCCGGTCCATCGCCCCGGTCACCACCTCGGCGGTGGACGACGAGCCGATCGCCATCGTCGGCATGAGCTGCCGCTACCCGGGCGGGGTCAGCTCGCCCGAGGACCTGTGGGAGCTGGTGCTCGGCGGGGTCGACGCGATCTCCGGGTTCCCGGCCGACCGCGGCTGGGACGCCGACGCGTTGTTCGACCCGGACCCCGACCGGCCCGGCGGCACCTACTCGGTGCAGGGCGGCTTCCTGCACGACGTGGCGAACTTCGACCCCGGCTTCTTCGGCATCAGCCCGCGTGAGGCGCTGGCGATGGACCCGCAGCAGCGCCTGCTGCTCGAGACCGCCTGGGAGGCGTTCGAGCGGGCCGGAATCGACCCGGCTTCGCTGCGTGGCAGCCTGACCGGCGCGTTCATCGGCGCCAGCTACCAGGACTACTCGACCGGCGGCACGGACGCCGCCGGCGCGTCCGAGGGCCACATGATCACCGGCACGCTGTCGAGCGTGCTGTCCGGCCGGGTGTCCTACCTGTTCGGACTCGAAGGCCCGGCGGTCACCATCGACACCGCGTGCTCGTCTTCGCTGGTCGCGATGCACTTGGCCTGCCAGTCGCTGCGTGGCGGGGAAAGCTCGCTCGCGCTGGCCGGTGGCGTCAGCGTGATGGCCACGCCGGGTGCGTTCGTCGGCTTCAGCCGTCAGCGCGCGCTCGCCCAGGACGGCCGCTGCAAGGCCTACTCCGACGCCGCCGACGGCATGACGCTGGCCGAAGGCGTCGGCCTGGTGCTGCTGGAGCGGCTGTCCGACGCCCGCCGCAACGGGCACGAGGTGCTGGCCGTGGTCCGCGGCAGCGCGATGAACCAGGACGGCGCCTCCAACGGCCTGACCGCGCCCAACGGTCCCTCGCAGCAGCGGGTGATCATGCAGGCGCTGGCCAACGCCAAGCTGGACCCGGCCGAAGTGGACGCGGTCGACGGGCACGGCACCGGCACCGCGCTGGGCGACCCGATCGAGGCGCAGGCGCTGCTGGCCACCTACGGCCAGGCCACCGGCCGGCAGCTGCTGCTGGGTTCGGTGAAGTCGAACATCGGCCACACGCAGATGGCCTCCGGCGTGGCCAGCGTGATCAAGATGGTGCTGGCGCTCCGGCACGGCGTGCTGCCGAAGACGCTGCACGTGGACCAGCCTTCGTCCCACGTGGACTGGAGCGCCGGGGCGATCCAGCTGCTCACCGAGTCGACGCCGTGGCCGGAGACCGGCCGCCCTCGCCGCGCCGGGGTGTCCTCGTTCGGCCTCAGCGGGACGAACGTGCACACCATCCTGGAGCAGGCGGAACCGGCCGAGGCGCCGGCCGTGGTCACCGAATCCGGCCCGATGCCGGTGCTGGTCTCGGCCCGCGGCGAGGACGCGCTGCGCGCGATGGCCGGGCGTCTGTTGTCCACTGTGGAATCCGCGCACCTGACCGATGTCGCCGGTGCGCTGGCGACCACGCGGTCCACCTTCGAATACCGGGCCGCCGTGGTGGCCGAGGACACCGAGGACCTGGTGCGCGGGCTGACCGCCCTGCGTGACGGGCAACCGGCCGCCGGACTGGTCCGCGGGACCGCCACCCGCGGCAGGCTCGCCTTCCTGTTCACCGGCCAGGGCAGCCAGCGGGCCGGGATGGGCCGCGAGCTGTACGACCGGTTCGAGGTGTTCGCCGACGCGCTCGACGCCGTGTTCGCGCACTTCGACACCGAGCTGGACCGCCCGCTGCGTGAGGTGATGTGGGCAGACGCTTCAGATACTTCAGCACTGGACGAGACCGGCTACACCCAGCCCGCGTTGTTCGCGCTGGAAGTGGCGCTGTTCCGGCTGGTGGAGTCGTGGGGCGTGAAGCCGGACTACCTGGCCGGGCACTCGATCGGCGAGATCGCCGCGGCTCATGTCGCGGGCGTCATGTCCCTCGAGGACGCTGCGAAGCTGGTCGCCGCGCGTGGCCGCCTGATGCAGGCGCTCCCGGCCGGGGGCGGGATGGTGGCCATCGAGGCGACCGAAGACGAGCTCACCCCGCTGCTCACCGAGGGCGTTTCGATCGCGGCGATCAACGGCCCGAACTCCGTGGTGCTCTCCGGTGACGAGGACGCGGTGGCCGCCGTGGTCGCCCGGTTCGACGGCCGCAAGACCAAGCAGCTCACGGTTTCGCACGCCTTCCACTCGCCGCGCATGGACGCCATGCTCGACGACTTCCGCGCCGCGATCACCGGACTGACCTTCGAGGCACCGCGCATCCCCATCGCCACCACCGGTGACGTCACCTCGGTGGACTACTGGGTCGGGCACGTGCGCGACGCCGTCCGGTTCGCCGACAGCGTTTCGTGGCTGGCGGGCGAGGGTGTGCGCAACTTCCTCGAACTCGGGCCCGACGGCGTGCTGTCCGGCATGGCGCGGGAGACCCTGGGCGAGGACGCGCTGCTGCTGCCCGCGTTGCGCCGCGATCGTCCCGAGGTGACCGCGCTGCTCGGTTCCCTGACCGGGCTGCACGTCCACGGCGTGCGCGTCGACTGGACCGCGTTCTTCGCCAAGGCCGGTGCACGGCCGGTCGAGCTGCCGACCTATCCGTTCCAGCACCAGCGGTACTGGCCGGAGCTGAGCACCGCCGAAGCCCCTGCCCAGGGCGACCCGGTGGACGCCGAGTTCTGGCAGGCCGTCGAGCGGGCCGACGTGGCCACGCTCGCCGAGACGCTGGACCTCGACGGCGCCACGGTCACCGCGATGGTGCCCGCGCTGTCCACCTGGCGCCGCAAGCGCCAGGAGCTGTCCACTGTGGACGGCTGGTGCTACGCGGTGACCTGGAAGCCGGTGGAGGCGGGCACCCGGCCGCTGACCGGGCCGTGGCTCGTGCTGGTGCCGGTCGCCGACGAGCGGGCCACCACGATCGCCGACGGCCTCGGTGTGGAGACCACGCTGGTCGAAGTTCCCGGCGACGACCGGGTCGCACTGGCCGAGCGCCTGCGTGACCTCGGTGTCCCGGGTACCCGCCTCGGCGGTGTGCTGTCCCTGCTCGACCTGACTGCCACCGCCGCGGCTGTGCAGGCGCTGGGTGACACCGGCATCGACGCGCCGCTGTGGTGCGTCACCAGTGGCGCGGTCTCGGTGGGCCGGTCGGAAGCGGTGACCGAGCCGGAGCAGGCGGCGATCTGGGGCTTCGGCCGGGTCGTCGCGCTGGAGCACCCCGACCGCTGGGGTGGCCTGCTCGACCTGCCCGCGCAGCTGGACCGCGCGACGCTGCGGCGGCTGCCCGGCGTGCTCGCGGGCGACGAGGACCAGGTGGCCGTGCGGCCGTCCGGGGTCTACGCCCGCCGGCTCACGCACCGGCCCGCCGGTCCCGAGCCGCGCACGAGCTTCGAGCCGAGCGGCACGGTGCTGGTCACCGGTGGCACCGGCGGTCTCGGCCAGCACATCTCCCGCTGGCTGCTGGACAACGGCGCCGAGCACCTGCTGCTGCTGAGCCGCCGCGGCCCGGACGCACCCGGTGCGGCCGACCTCGTGGACGAGCGCATCACGATCAAGGCCTGCGACGTCTCCGACCGGGACGCGCTGGCCGCGGTGCTCGCCGAGCACCCGGTGACCGCGGTGGTCCACACCGCGGGCGTGGTCGAGGACGGGCTGATCGACGCCCTCACCCCCGAGTCCTTCGACGCGGTCATGCGGTCCAAGGCGATCGCCGCGAAGAACCTGCACGAGCTGACCGGCGAGCTGTCGGCGTTCGTGCTCTACGCCTCGACCGCCGGGGTGATCGGCGCGGCTGGCCAGGCCAACTACGCCGCCGCGAACGCCTACCTCGACGCGCTCGCCGAGCACCGCCGGGCGCAGGGCCTCCCGGCGACCTCGATCGCCTGGGGTCCGTGGGCCGAAGGCGGCATGGTCGCCGACTCGGCCGACGCGGTGGCGAACCGGCTGCGCCGCGGTGGGCTCAGCCCGATGGCGCCCGAGCTGGCGATCTCCGCGCTCAAGCAGGCCATCGAGCACGACCAGACCACGCTGGTGGTCGCCGACATCGACTGGACCCGCTACTACCCGGCGCTGACCGCGCTGCGCCCGGCGCCGTTCGCCGCGGACCTGCCGGAAGTGCGGCGGATGCGCGAGGTCGGCGCGCCGGCACCCGAGCAGCCCGCCGGGCACGAACTGGCCGGGCTGCCGGAGGCCGAGCGGTCCCGCAAGGTGCTGGAGATGCTGCGGACGCAGGTCGCCGCGGTGCTCGGGCACGCCGACGCGAGCGAGGTGGAGCCGGACCGCGCGTTCAGCGACCTCGGTTTCGACTCGCTGACCACGCTGGAGCTGCGCAACGGCCTGGCCGCCGCGACCGGCCTGACCCTGCCCGCCTCGCTCATCTACGACTACCCGACCCCGCGGGCACTGGCCGAGCACCTTCTGGTCGAGCTGCTCGGAAGCCGCGAAAGCCACCTTCACGGCACCGATGCGAGCCGTGAAAGCCACATTCACGGCACTCCGGCGGTCGCGGACGACCCGATCGCGATCGTCGGGATCGGGTGCCGCTTCCCCGGTGGGGTCACCTCGCCGGAGGAGCTGTGGGAGCTGCTGGCCGAAGGCCGTGACGGGGTCAGCGCGTTCCCCGACGACCGCGGCTGGGACCTCGGCATGCTCGCCCAGGGCGCCTCGGCGACCCGCGAAGCCGGTTTCCTCAGCGGGGTCGCCGACTTCGACGCCACGTTCTTCGGCATCAGCCCGCGTGAGGCGCTGGCGATGGACCCGCAGCAGCGACTTGTGCTGGAAACCGCGTGGGAAGCCTTGGAGCGCGCCGGGATCGACCCGGCGAAGCTGCGCGGCAGCCAGACCGGCGTGTTCGTCGGCACCAACGGCCAGGACTACCCGAGCGTCCTGCGGCGTGCTTCGGCCGACGTGCAGGGCTACGTCGCCACCGGCAACACCGCGAGCGTGATGTCCGGCCGCCTGTCCTACACCCTCGGGCTGGAAGGCCCGGCGGTCACCGTCGACACCGCGTGCTCGTCCTCGCTGGTCGCCATGCACTGGGCCACCCGGGCGCTGCGCGCCGGGGAATGCGGGCTGGCGCTGGCCGGTGGGGTCTCGGTGATGGCCAGCCCCGACTCGTTCATCGAGTTCACCACCCAGGGCGGCCTGGCCGCCGACGGGCGCTGCAAGGCGTTCGCCGAGGCGGCCGACGGCACGGCCTGGGCCGAGGGCGCCGGCATGCTGGTGCTGGAGCGGCTGTCCGACGCCATCGCCAACGGCCACGAGGTCTGGGGCGTGCTCAAGGGCTCGGCGGTCAACTCCGACGGCGCTTCCAACGGCCTGACCGCGCCCAACGGTCCCTCGCAGCAGCGGGTGATCCGGCAGGCGCTGGCCGACGCCGGGGTGACCACGGCCGAGATCGACGCGGTCGAGGCCCACGGCACCGGCACCACCCTGGGTGACCCGATCGAGGCGCAGGCGCTGCTCGGCACCTTCGGGACCGACCGCGAAGAGCCGCTCTGGCTGGGTTCGATCAAGTCGAACATCGGTCACTCGCAGGCCGCCGCCGGGGTCGCCGGGGTGATCAAGATGGTCCTCGCGATGCGCAACGGCGTGTTGCCGAAGACGTTGCATGTGGACGCACCTTCGTCGCATGTGGACTGGAGCACGGGCGCGGTTTCGCTGCTCGACGAGCCGCGGCCGTGGCCGGAGGTGGATCGACCGCGCCGCGCCGGGGTCTCGGCGTTCGGCGTCAGCGGGACCAACGCGCACGTGGTGCTGGAGCAGGCGCCGGTGATCGACGCCGAGGTCGTCCCGGCGGCGGTGACACCGAACGTGGTGCCGTGGCTGGTCTCCGGCCGCACCAAGGACGCGCTGGCGGCGCAGACCGAACGCGTGCGCGCCTTCGCCGCCGAGCACCCGGAACTGTGCACCGTGGACATCGCGTACTCGCTCGCGGTCACCCGCTCGGCCTTCGCGCACCGCTCGGTGCTGCTGGTCAGCGGTGGCGAGGTGACCGAGGGCGCGCGAGCGTCGGTGCGCCGGGGTGACGGGCAGACCGCGTTCCTGTTCACCGGTCAGGGCTCGCAGCGGCTCGGCATGGGCCGCGAGCTGTACGACCGGTTCGAGGTCTTCGCGGACGCCTTCGACGCGGTGGCCGCCCAGCTCGACGTCGAACTGGACCAGCCGTTGCGTGACGTGGTCTGGGGCCAGGACGCCGAGTTGCTGCAGCAGACCGGCTGGGCCCAGCCCGCGTTGTTCGCCATCGAGGTGGCGCTGTTCCGGCTGGCTGAATCGCTGGGCCTGCGGGCCGACCGGCTCGCCGGGCACTCCATCGGCGAAATCGCCGCGGCCCACGTCGCCGGGGTGCTCAGCCTGGAGAACGCGTGCACGCTGGTCACCGCGCGTTCCCGGCTGATGCAGGCGTTGCCCACCGGAGGGGCGATGGTGGCGATCAAGGCCACCGAAGCCGAGATCACGCTCACCGAGGGCGTCTCGATCGCGGCGGTCAACGGACCGTCGAGCGTGGTCATCGCCGGTGACGAAGCCGAAGTGCTGGCGATCGCGGCCGGATTCGAGAAGACCTCGCGGCTGAAGGTCTCGCACGCCTTCCACTCGCCGTTGATGGACCCGATGCTGGACGAGTTCCGCGCGGCCATCGAGGGCCTGACCTTCCACGAGCCGCGGATCCCGGTGGTCGCCACCGGTGACGTGACCTCGCCGGAGTACTGGGTGCGGCACGTGCGCGACACCGTCCGGTTCGCCGACAACGTGCGCACGCTCGCCGAATCCGGTGTCACCACGATGATCGAGCTGGGCCCGGACGGCGTGCTGTCGGCGATGGTCGACGAGAACGCTCTGGTGGTCCCGCTGTTGCGCAAGGACCGCGACGAGGAACTGGCGATCACCGCGGCGCTGGGCACGCTGCACGCGAACGGGGTGGCGGTCGACTGGGAGAACTACTTCGCCGGCACCGGCGCCTCCCGTGTCGCCCTGCCGACCTACGCCTTCCAGCGCGAGCGCTACTGGCCAGAGGGCACCATCGCGATGGGCCCGCCCGAGGGCATGGGCGACCCGGCCGATGCCGAGTTCTGGGCCGCGGTGGACCGGGCGGACGTCGATTCCGTGGCGTCCACTTTGGAACTGGACGGCGAGACGGTGACCGCGATGGTCCCGGCGCTGTCGTCCTGGCGCCGCCGCCGTCGCGAACAGTCCGTTGTGGACGGATGGCGGTACGAGACCACCTGGGCGCCGATCCACGCCGAGGGCACGCTCACCGGCCGGTGGCTGGTGCTGCTCCCGGCGGAGACGGCCGAGGACGAATGGACCTCCGAGATCGTGGAGGCGCTGGGCGAGCACACGGTCTGCCTGGACGTGCGCAGCCGCGCCGAACTCGCCGGGCTGCTGGTGGAGGTGAACGAAACCGGGTTCGACGGTGTGGTCTCGCTGCTGGCGACCGAGGGCGCCGAGGTGCCCGGCCACGCCTGGCCCGCCGAACAGCTCCAGGTGCTCGGCGAAGCGGGCGTCACCGCGCCGCTGTGGTGCCTGACCCGCGGTGCCGTCGCGGTCGGTGACGAGGTGGCGGAGAACTTCGGCCAGGCCGCGATCTGGGGCCAGGGCCGGGTTGCCGCGCTGGAACAGCCGGACCGCTGGGGCGGGCTGGTCGACCTGACCACCGCCCGCGGGCTCGCCGCGGTGCTGGCCGAGACCGAGGACCAGGTCGCCGTGCGCGAGAACGGGATCTTCGGCAGGCGGCTGGTCCGGGCGGCCGGCGCCGCCGGTTCCTGGACGCCGGAAGGCACGATCCTGCTGGTCGGCGGCAACGAGGAGCTTTCCGGCTGGCTGGCGGGCGCGGGTGCCACCGTGGTGACCGGCACCGCCGCCGACCGCGACGCGCTGGCCGCGGTGCTGGCCGAGCACGAGTTCACCGCCGTGGTCCACGCCGGAGAGGCCGCCGAGGACCTCGAAGGCGCGGTGGCCGGGGTGCGTCACCTCGACGAACTGCTCGGCGACCGGCCGCTGGACGCCTTCGTGGTGCTCGGCTCGATCGCCGGGACCTGGGGCGTGCGTGGCCGCGGCCCGCAGGCCGCCGTGGACGCCTACCTCGAAGCGGTCGTCCGCGCCCGGCGGGCTCGTGGGGCGAAGGCGCTGTACCTGGCCTGGGGTCCGTTCGCGGAGTCGCCGGAGAGCCAGATGGCGCGGCACCTGCGGTTGAGCGGACTGCCCGGGATGGACGTGGACCTGGCGCTGGCCGCGCTCGGCCGCGCGGTCGCCGCCGGGGACACCTCGGTGACCGTGGTGGACGTGCGGTGGGAAACCTTCGCGCCTTCGCTGCCCGGTGCCCTGCTGGCCGACCTCCCGGAAGCGGCTTCGACCGCAGTGGAGTCCGAAGTGGACTCCGAGCTGCGGCAGCGGCTGCTGGCCCTGCCCGAGGAGGACCGCGGCGACGTGCTGCTGGCCGTGGTCCGGGACAAGATCGCCGTGGTGCTCGGGCATTCGACCACCGACGCGATCGAGGACGGCTCACCGTTCCGCGACCTGGGCTTCGACTCGCTGACCGCGGTCGACCTGCGCAACCAGCTGAACACCGAGACCGGCCTGAGCCTGCCCGCGACCCTGGTCTTCGACTACCCCACGCCGGTCGAGCTGGCCGCGTTCCTGCGCGACGAGTTGCTGGGCGCCGAGCCAGAGCGGGCCGTGGTGGCGCAGGTCGGCGGCGCGGTCGACGAGCCGATCGCGATCGTCGGGATGGCGTGCCGGTTCCCCGGTGGGGTGCGCTCGCCGGAGGACCTGTGGCAGCTGGTCACCGGAGGCGTGGACGCGGTCGGTGAGATGCCCGCGGACCGTGGCTGGGACTTCGGCAAGCTGTTCGGGGACAAGCAGAGCATCACCCGCCAGGGCGGCTTCCTCTACGACGTGGCGGACTTCGACCCCGACTTCTTCGCCATCTCGCCGCGCGAGGCGCTGGTGATGGACCCGCAGCAGCGGGTGCTGCTGGAGTCGGCGTGGGAGGCCATGGAGCGCGCCGGTATCGACCCGGGCACGCTGCGCGGCACGGACGCCGGGGTGTTCATCGGCGGTGGCAGCGGTGAGTACCGCCTGCCCGCCGAGACCGCCGGGCACGAGTGGCAGACCGCGCAGTCGGCGAGCCTGCTCTCCGGGCGGCTCGCGTACACCTTCGGCTTCCAGGGCCCGACGGTCTCGGTCGACACCGCGTGCTCGTCTTCGCTGGTCTCGCTGCACCTCGCCGCGCAGGCCCTGCGCAACGGCGAGTGCTCGATCGCGCTGGCCGGTGGCGTCACGGTGATGTCCACGCCGGTGGGCTTCGTCGAGTTCAGCGCCCAGGGCGCGTTGTCCGAGGACGGCCGCTGCAAGGCGTTCTCCGACACCGCCGACGGCACCGGCTGGTCCGAGGGTGTGGGCATGCTGGTGGTCGAGCGGCTGTCCGACGCCCGCCGCAACGGGCACGAGGTGCTCGCGGTGGTCCGCGGCTCGGCGATCAACTCCGACGGCGCCTCCAACGGCCTGACCGCCCCGAGCGGTCCCGCGCAGCAGCGGGTGATCCGGGCGGCGCTGGCCAGCGCCAAGCTGGGACCGTCCGATGTGGACGCGGTCGAGGCGCACGGCACCGGCACCAAACTGGGTGACCCGATCGAGGCGCAGGCGCTGCTGGCCACCTACGGCCGCGACCGCGAACAGCCGCTGCTGCTGGGCACGGTGAAGTCCAACATCGGGCACACGCAGTCGGCGGCGGGCGTGGCCGGCGTGATCAAGATGGTCATGGCCATGCGCGACGGCAGGTTGCCGCAAACGCTGCACGTGGACCGGCCGACCACCCAGGTCGACTGGAGCGCGGGCGCGGTCCGGCTGCTGACCGAGACCACGCCGTGGCCCGAGGTGGGCCGCCCGCGCCGGGCCGGGATCTCCTCGTTCGGGGCCAGCGGCACGAACGCGCACCTGATCCTGGAGCAGGCGGAAACCGTGCCGCCGACCAAGTGGGACGCTGTGGTGGCGCCCGAGCGCAAGCCCGAGGTGATGCCGGTGCTGGTCTCCGGCCGGACCCCGGCGGCGCTGCGGGCGCAGGCGACCCGCCTGCTGGACCTGGCGCGCGAGAACGACGACCTGGCCGGGATCGCGCTGTCCGCGGCGACCACCCGTGCCGCGTTCGAACACCGCGCGGTGGTGCTCGCCGGGCAGCAGAACGAGCTGGTCGACGGCTTGGTGGCGTTGGCGGAAGACGGGGTCGCGCCGCACGTGCTGCGGGACGAGGCGGCCCGCTCCGGCAAGCTCGCGTTCCTGTTCACCGGACAGGGCGCGCAGCGGATCGGCATGGGCCGGGAGCTGTACAACCGCTTCCCGGTCTTCGCCGCCGCGCTCGACGAGGTGCTGGCCGAGCTCGACGTCCGCGACGTGATGTGGGGCGACGATCAGGAGGCGCTGAACCAGACCGGGCACGCGCAGCTCGCGTTGTTCGCGGTCGAGGTGGCGCTGTACCGCCTGCTCGAGTCGTGGGGCATCAAGCCGGACTTCCTCGCCGGGCATTCGATCGGCGAGCTGTCCGCGGCCCACGTGGCCGGGGTGCTCACCCTCGGCGACGCCTGCGCGCTGGTCTCCGCCCGCGCCCGGCTCATGCAGGCCCTCCCGGCCGGTGGGGCGATGGCGGCGGTGCAGGCGAGCGAGGAGGACGTGCTGCCGTACCTGGTCGACGGGGTGTCGATCGCCGCGGTGAACGGGCCGAACTCGGTGGTCATCGCCGGGGACGCGGAGCTGGTCGAGAAGGTGGCCGAGCCGTGGAAGGCCAAGCGCCTCAAGGTCTCCCACGCCTTCCACTCCGCGCACATGGACCCGATGCTGGAGGACTTCCGGACGGTCGCGAAGAACCTGACCTACTCGGCACCGCGCATCCCGATCGCCACCCAGGGCGACGTGACCTCCCCCGAGTACTGGGTGCGGCACGTGCGCGACGCCGTGCGCTTCGGCGACGCGATGCGCTCGCTGGACAGCCGGGGCGTGGCCACCTACGTGGAACTCGGCCCGGACGCGGCGCTCTCGGCGATGGCCCGCGAGTCGATCTCCCCGCAGGCGCTGGTGGTCCCGGTGCTGCGCAAGGACCGCGGTGAGGAGAACAGCCTGGTTTCCGCGCTGGCCCGCATCCACACCCGCGGGGTCCGCATCGGCTGGCGCGAGTTCTTCGACGGCGTCGGCGCGGCCAGGGTGGACCTGCCGACCTACGCCTTCCAGCGGCAGCGGTACTGGCCGGACGCGGTGCCGGCCGCGCCCAAGGCGGAGGTCGACGGCGTGTCCGACCAGGGTCTCTGGGAGGCCGTGGCGAAGCAGGACTTCGCCTCGCTGGAGTCGGTGCTCGACGTGGACGGCGAGTCGCTGTCGAAGGTGCTCCCGGCGCTGCTCGACTGGCGGCGCCAGCGCGAGGACCAGTCCGTTGTGGACAGCTGGCGGCACCGGATCGGGTGGAAGCCGCTGGGCGGCAAGAAGACCGACCGGCTGGCGGGCTCCTGGCTCGCCGTGGTCCCGGCGGGCGGTGGCGCGCTGCTCGACGCGCTCGACGGCGACTTCACCCGCGTCGAGGTGGCGGCCCCCGACCGCGAGCAGGTGGCCGAAGCGCTCAAGGCACACGGCGGGACCGAGTTCGCCGGGGTGGTGTCGCTGCTGGCGATGGCCGAATCCACCGGTGGTGGCGCACCGGCCGGGGTCCTGCTGACCGCCACCCTGGTCCAGGCGCTGGGCGACGCGGGGATCACCGCGCCGCTGTGGTGCCTGACCAGCGGGGCGATCTCGGTGGGCCGCTCGGAGACGGTGCCGAACCCGCAGCAGGCCGCCGTGTGGGGCCTCGGCCGGGTCGCCGCGATGGAGTACCCGGAGCGCTGGGGCGGGCTCATCGACATTCCGGCCCAGCTGGACGACCGCGTGGTCCGCGGGCTCACGTCCGTCCTTTCCGGACTCGACGGCGAGGACCAGGTGGCCGTGCGCACCAGCGGGATCTTCGGCAGGCGCCTGCTCCCGGCACCCGCACCGGTCCCGGCGCGCGAGTGGAACCCGGACGGCACCGTGCTGATCACCGGCGGCACCGGCGCGCTGGGCGGGCACGTGGCCCGCACGCTCGCCGGGGCGGGGGCGCGGCACCTGGTGCTGGTCAGCCGCCGCGGCCCCGAGGCGCCGGGCGCCGAGGAACTGCGGATGGAACTGGCCGGGCTCGGGGTGGCGGTGACCGTGGCCGCCTGCGACGTCACCGAGCGCGCGGCGGTGACCGAACTACTCGGCACGATCCCGGACCTGACCGGCGTGGTGCACGCGGCCGGGGTGCTCGACGACGGCATCCTCGACCGGCTCACCCCGGACCGGTTCCAGGAGGTGTTCCGGACCAAGGTGGACTCGGCGCTGCTGCTCGACGAGCTGACCCGCGACAACGACCTGAGCGCGTTCGTGTTGTTCTCCTCGGCTTCGTCGGCGATCGGCAACCCCGGTCAGGCCAACTACGCCGCGGCGAACGCGGTGCTGGACGCACTGGCCGAACGCCGCCGCGCCGACGGCCACGCGGCGACCTCGATCGCCTGGGGCGCCTGGGGTGGTGGCGGCATGGCCGACACCGACCACGCCATGGAGACCGCACGCCGCGCCGGGGTCGCGATGATGGAACCCGAGCTGGCGTGCCAGGTGCTGCGGCAGCTGGCGGTGGAGAGCGAGCCGACCGCGGTGGTCGCCGCGGTGGACCAGAGCCGGTTCGCCTCCGGTTTCCGGCCCAGCCCGCTGATGCGCGAGCTGGCACCCGCGCCGGGTGCGGTCGCCGAAGCCGCGCCCGCCGAGCCCGAACTGGCCGAGCAGGTGCTCAAGCTGGCCCCGGCCCGCCGCTACGAGGTGGTGCTGGAGCTGGTGCGCACCCGGGCCGCCGAGGTGCTCGGGCAGGCCGACCTCGACGCGGTGCGCGAGGACCGGCCGTTCCGCGACCTGGGCTTCGACTCGCTCGCGGTGGTGGAGCTGCGCAACCGGCTCAACGCCGCGACCGGGCTGAGCCTGGCCTCCACGCTGGTGTTCGACCACCCGAACCCGAAGGCGCTGGCCGAGCACCTGCTCGAACAGCTGGTGCCCGAGGGCGCGAGCGCCGGCACCGAAGAGGCCGAGGTGCGTGAGCTGCTCGCTTCGGTGCCGCTGGCGAAGCTGCGTGAGCACGGAATGCTCGACCAGCTCCTGCGGCTGGCCCGCCCCGGCGGTGAGCCGGAGGAGAACGGCGAAGGCGCCTCCATCGACACGATGACGGTGGACGACCTGGTGCAGGCCGCGCTGAGCGGCCAGGACAACGGCCATGACGACGAGTCCGAACCTTCCTGGAAGTGAGTCAGAGCATGAACGCGCCCAACGAGAAGGTTGTCGAAGCGCTCCGGGTCGCGATGAAGGACGCCGAGCGGCTGCGCCGGCAGAATCGCGAACTGGTGGCCGCCGCTTCGGAGCCGATCGCGATCGTGGCGATGAGCTGCCGCTTCCCCGGCGGCATCGACTCGCCCGAGTCGTTGTGGGAGCTGGTCGCCTCGGGCGGCGACGCCATCTCCGGCTTCCCCGCCGGCCGTGGCTGGGACACCGAGTCACTGGCTTCCGCCGAGACCGACGAGCGCGGCACCAGCATGAGCCTGCAGGGCGGGTTCCTGCCGGGCGTGGCCGACTTCGACCCCGGCTTCTTCGGCATCTCCCCGCGTGAGGCGGTCACCATGGACCCCCAGCAGCGCCTGCTGCTGGAGACCACCTGGGAGGCCATCGAGCGGGCCGGGATCGACCCGTCGAAGCTGCGCGGCAGCCGGACCGGCATGTTCGTCGGCACCAACGGGCAGGACTACTCGCACCTGATGGTCCGCTCGGTGGCCGACGCCACCGGGGACATCGGCACCGGCATCGCGGCCAGCGCGATGTCCGGCCGCGTCTCCTACGAACTGGGCCTCGAAGGCCCGAGCGTCACCGTGGACACCGCGTGCTCGTCCTCGCTGGTGGCCCTGCACCTGGCCGCGCACGCGCTGCGCAACGGCGAATGCTCGCTGGCGCTGGCGGGCGGCGTGAACATCATGGCCACCCCGGGTTCGCTGGTGGAGTTCAGCCGTCAGGGCGGGCTCGCGCGCGACGGCCGCTGCAAGGCGTTCTCCGACGACGCCGACGGCACCGGCTGGTCCGAGGGCGTCGGCCTGCTGGTGCTGGAGCGGCTGTCGGACGCGCAGCGCAACGGGCACGAGGTGCTCGCCGTGGTGCGGGGTTCCGCGGTCAACTCCGACGGCGAGTCGAACGGTTTCACCGCGCCCAACGGCCGCGCGCAGCAGCGCGTGATCCGGCAGGCGCTGGACCGCTGCGGCCTGGCACCGGCCGACGTGGACGTAGTGGAAGCCCACGGCACCGGCACCCCGCTGGGTGACCCGATCGAGGCGCGCAGCCTGCTCGCCACCTACGGCCAGAACCGCGAACACCCGCTGCTGCTCGGTTCGATCAAGTCGAACCTCGGGCACACGCAGGCGGCGGCTGGCGTGGCCGGGGTGATCAAGATGGTCATGGCCATGCGGCACGACCTGGTGCCGAAGACCCTGCACGTGGCCAAGCCGTCCACCCACGTCGACTGGACCACCGGCGCGGTCCGGCTGCTCACCGAGGCCACGGCGTGGCCGGAGACCGGCCGGGCGTACCGCGCGGCCGTGTCCTCGTTCGGGGTCAGCGGCACCAACGCGCACGCGATCATCGAGCAGGCCCCGCCGATCACCGTTGAAGCACTGTCCGACGTCCCCGCGCCCGCTGTGGTGCCGTGGGTGCTGGCCGGGCGGACGCCGTCGGCGCTGCGTGCCCAGGTGTCCTCGCTGTTGTCCTTTGTGGACTCGGAACGACCGGTGGACCTGGCGCTGTCGCTGGCCACCACCCGGACCAGCTTCGAGCACCGGCTCGCCGTGGTCGGCGGGAGCCTGGAGGAACTGCGCGGGTCGCTTTCGGCGTGGGTCGAGAACGGGACCGCGCCGGGCGTGGTGACCGGTGAGGTCAACGGGCGCGCCAAGCTGGGGGTGCTGTTCTCCGGGCAGGGCGCGCAGCGGATCGGCATGGGCCGCGAGCTGTACGCCCGTTTCCCGGCCTTCGCCACCGCCTTCGACGAGGTGCTCGCCGAACTGGACCGGCACCTCGAAGGCTCGCTGCGGGACGTCGTCTGGGGTGACGACGCCGAACTGCTGAACCAGACCGGCTGGACGCAGCCCGCGTTGTTCGCCATCGAGGTGGCGCTGTTCCGGCTGGCCGAATCCTGGGGCCTGGCCCCGGATTTCGTCACCGGGCACTCCATCGGCGAGATCGCGGCCGCCCATGTCGCGGGGGTGTTCTCGCTGGAGGACGCCGCCGGGCTGGTCGCCGCTCGTGCGCGCCTCATGCAGGCCCTTCCGGCCGGGGGAGCGATGGTGGCGATCAAGGCCACCGAGGACGAGATCACCCCGCTGCTCACCGAAGGCGTCTCGATCGCCGCGATCAACGGGCCGTCGTCCGTGGTCATCGCCGGTGACGAGGCCGCCGTGCTGGCCATCGCCGAAGGCTTCGAGCGGACCACGCGGCTGAAGGTGAGCCACGCGTTCCACTCGCCGCTGATGGACCCGATGCTCGAGGACTTCCGCCGGTTCGCCGAGGGCGTCGCCTACGCCGAACCCACTATCCCGGTGGTCTCCAACCTGACCGGCGAACTCGCCACCGCGAACGAACTGCGCTCGGCGGACTACTGGGTGCGGCACGTGCGCGAAGCCGTCCGCTTCGCCGACGGGGTGCGGGCGCTGGCCGCCGCCGGTGCCGGGGTGCTGCTGGAACTCGGACCGGACGGCGCGCTGTCCGGGCTGGCGCAGCAAAGCGCGGACCTGCCCGTGGCCCCGGCGCTGCGCAAGGACCGCGGTGAGGAAGCCGCGATCCTCGGCGCGCTGGGCAAACTGCACGTCAGCGGCGTCACGGTGGACTGGAGCGCGGTGCTCGACGGCACCGGCGCCCGTCGCGTGGCGCTGCCGACCTACGCCTTCCAGCACGAGAAGTACTGGCCGTCGGTGTCCGTGCGTTCCGGCGACATCTCCGGGCTGGGCCTGGATTCCGCGGAACACCCGCTGCTCGGCGCGGCCACCACGGTGGCCGGTTCCGGCGAGCTGATCATGACCGGCAGGCTGTCGCTGGAGAGCCACCCGTGGCTGGCCGACCACGCCGTCGGTGGCGCGGTCCTGTTCCCGGGCACCGGTTTCCTCGAACTCGCCCTGCGTGCCGCCGACCAGGTCGGCTGCGATCGCGTGCACGAACTGACCCTCGTGGTCCCGCTGGTGCTCGCCGAGAAGACCTCGGTGACCGTGCAGGTGTGGGTCGGTTCGCCCGACGCCGCCGGCCGTCGCCCGATCAGCGTGCACTCGCAGCACGGCAACGCCGAGTCGTGGGTACAGCACGCCAGCGGCTCGCTCAGCGACGGTGCCGCCGTCGCCCCCTTCGACGCCGCCGAATGGCCGCCCGCCGGGGCGCAGGCGCTGGACCTGGACGGGTTCTACGAGCGGTTCGCCGAGACCGGGCTGACCTACGGACCGGTGTTCCAGGGCGTCAAGGCCGTGTGGCAGGGAGACGGCGAGATCTTCGCCGAAGTCGCGTTGCCGGACAGCGTCGAGGACGCCGGTGAGTTCGGCGTGCACCCGGCGCTGCTCGATTCCGCCCTGCACGCCAGCCTTTTCGTGCACCCGGACCGCGAGGACAGCGGCCTGCTGCCGTTCTCGTGGAGCGGGGTCTCGCAGCACGCTTCCGGCGCCTCGACGTTGCGCGTGCGCCTGGCCGCCACGGCGGACGACGCGATCTCGGTGACCGCCGTCGACGTCCAGGGCGAGCCCGTGCTGTCTGTGGAATCCCTCGCGCTGCGTTCGGCGACGGCCGAGTCGACCGCTCGCGCGCAGAGCGAGCAGGACTCTCTTTTCCGCCTGGACTGGGTCACCCAGCCCGGCGCCAAGTCCACAGAGGACACCCGATGGGCCGTGCTCGGCGTCGGGGAAGCGGCCCTGGGTGCCGCTGTTGCCGCGACCGGGGGCTCCCGCGTGGCTTCACTCAGTGAATTGGCTGAACTGGCTGAGCTGTCCGGCGGCGTGCCGGGCATGGTGCTCTGGCCCGTGGCGAGCGAGAGCGACGGCGCCGAAGCCGTTCACGAGCTGACCGCCCGCGTGCTCGGCACCGTCCAGGACTGGCTGGCGGACCAGCGCTTCGGCGACTCCTGCCTCGTCGTGGTCACCCGGGGCGCGGTCGCCGCCGGGGACGAGAACGTGGACGACCTGCCCGCCGCCGCGGTGTGGGGCCTGGTGCGCACGGCCCAGTCGGAGAACCCCGGCCGCCTGCTGCTGCTCGACCTCGACCAGGCGGAGACCGACGTACTGGGCACCCTGCCCGCGTTGCGCGCCAACGGCGAGACCCAGATCGCCGCGCGCGACGGGGAACTGCACGTGGGACGGCTCGCGCGGCTGGCAGCCGGTACCGCGCTGGTGCCACCGGTCGGCGTGCCGTGGCGCCTGGACAGCGGGCGCAAGGGCAGCCTCGACGGCCTCACCCTGGCACCCGCCCCGCAGCTGCTGGACCCGGTGGAGGGCCGTCAGGTCCGGATCGCCGTCCGCGCGGCGGGCCTGAACTTCCGCGACGTGCTGAACGCGCTGGGCATGTACCCCGGCGACGCGGGCCTGTTCGGCTCCGAGGCCGCCGGTGTGGTGCTCGAGACCGGCCCCGAGGTCACCGGGCTGCGGCCGGGCGACCGTGTGATGGGCATGCTGTTCGGCGGCATGGGCCCGCTGGGCGTGGTCGACGAACGCCTGCTGACCAAGCTGCCCGAGGAGTTCTCCTTCGAGACCGGCGCCTCGATCCCGCTGGTCTTCCTCACCGCCTACTACGCGCTGGTCGACCTCGCCGACCTCCAGCCGGGCGAGAAGGTGCTGGTGCACGCCGGTGCCGGTGGCGTCGGCATGGCCGCGGTCCAGCTCGCGCAGCACCTCGGCGCGGAGGTCTTCGCGACCGCCAGCGAGGGCAAGTGGGACACCCTGCGCTCGCTCGGCCTCGACGAGGACCACATCGCCTCCTCGCGCTCGCTGGACTTCGAAGCGAAGTTCCCGCAGGTCGACGTGGTGCTCAACGCGCTGGCAGGGGAGTTCATCGACGCCTCGCTGCGGCTGCTCGTGCCGGGCGGGCGCTTCCTGGAAATGGGCAAGACCGACCTGCGTGATCCGGAAAGCCTGCCCGAGGTCCGCTACCAGGCGTTCGACCTCGGCTGGGTGGACCCGGACCGGATCGGCGCCATGCTGGCCGAGCTGAAGGAGCTGTTCGCCGCCGGGTCGATCCGGCCGCTGCCGATCGTCAGCTGGGACGTGCGCCGCTCGCGGGACGCCTTCCGGTTCATGAGCCGCGCCCAGCACATCGGCAAGATCGTGCTGACCGTGCCGCCGGGCTGGGACCCCGACGGCACGGTGCTGATCACCGGTGGCACCGGCGGTCTGGGCGGGGTGCTCGCGCGTCACCTGGTCACCACCCGCGGCATGCGCAACCTGCTGCTGGTCAGCCGCAGCGGCGAGAACGCGGCCGGGGCGGTGGAACTGCGGGACGAGCTGATCGAGGCGGGCGCCAGCGTCACCATCGCCGCCTGCGATGTCGCCGATCGCGACGCGCTCGAAAGCCTGCTCAAGACCGTGCCCGCCGAACACCCGCTCACCGCCGTGGTGCACACCGCCGGGGTGCTCGACGACGGCATTGTCGGCTCGATGACGCCCGAGCGCCTGGACACCGTGCTGCGGCCGAAGGTGGACGCCGCCTGGCACCTGCACGAGCTGACGCGGGGCCTCGACCTGGCCGGTTTCGTGCTCTACTCCTCGGTTTCCGGGGTGATGGGCAGCGCCGGGCAGGCGAACTACTCGGCCGCGAACGTGTGGCTGGACGCGCTGGCCCACCGCCGTCGCAGCGAAGGACTGGCGGCGACCTCGGTGGCGTGGGGCGCGTGGACGCCGGAGATCGGCATGACCGCCACGGTCAGCGACGCCGACATGCGGCGGATGAGCGAGTCCACGAACCCGCTGTCGGTCGAGCAGGGCCTGGCCCTGTTCGACGCGGCGATCGGCTGCGACGAGCCGCTGCTCGTGGCGCTCAACGGCGGCGCGGGCCAGGCCGGACCGGCGCAGGGCCACGTGCCCGCGCTGCTGCGTGGCCTGATGCGAACCGGCCGCCGCACTGCGGCCAGCGGCACCAGCGGCGGCGAGGGCTTGGCTCAGCAACTGCTCGGCATGCCGGAGGACGAGCGGATCCGGCACCTGACCGAGATGATGCGCACCGAAGCGGCAGCCGTGCTCGGGCACAGCTCGCCAGAGGCGATCGGTGTCGACCGCGAGTTCCGCCAGCTCGGTTTCGACTCGCTGACCGCGGTGGAACTGCGCAACCGCCTCGGCTCGGCCACCGGCATGACCCTGCCCGCCACGCTGGTCTTCGACTACCCGACCCCGCGCGTGCTGGCCGAATACCTGCTGGACGAACTGGTCGGCGAGGCCGCCGAGCTGACCGAGATCGCGCCACAAGCGGTGGGCACGGCCGACGACCCGGTGGTGATCGTCGGCATGAGCTGCCGGTTCCCCGGTGGCATCGACTCGCCGGAGGACCTCTGGCAGTTCCTCCTCGACGGCGGGGACGCGATCACCGACTTCCCGCCGGACCGCGGCTGGGAGTCCGACCCGACCGGCGGCACCGAGGGCGCGAAGGGCGGCTTCCTGGCCGACATGGCCGGGTTCGACACCGGCTTCTTCGGCATCTCGCCCCGTGAGGCCAAGGCGATGGACCCGCAGCAGCGCCTGGTGCTGGAGGTGTCCTGGGAGGCCATCGAGCGCGCCGGGATCGACGCCGCCGACCTGCGCGGCTCGCAGACCGGCGTGTTCATCGGCACCGGCGGGCAGGACTACACGAACGTGGTGCTGCGGGCCAACGAGGACCTGGAAGGCCACGCCAGCACCGGTCTCGCCGCCGCGGTCATCTCCGGCCGCGTCTCCTACAGCTTCGGTTTCGTCGGCCCGTCGCTGACCATCGACACCGCCTGCTCCTCGTCGCTGACCGCGCTGCACCTGGCCGCGCAGTCGCTGCGCACCGGGGAAAGCTCGCTGGCGCTGGTCGGTGGCGTCGCGGTGATGAGCACGCCGATGAGCTTCGCCGGGTTCACCGCGCAGGGCGGGCTCGCGCCGGACGGCCGGTGCCGCGCCTTCTCCGACGACGCCAGTGGCACGAGCTGGTCCGAGGGCGTCGGTGTGCTGGTGCTGGAACGCCTGTCCGAGGCCCGCCGCCACGGCCACCAGGTGCTCGCCACGCTGCGCGGCAGCGCGGTCAACCAGGACGGCGCCTCGAACGGGCTGACCGCGCCGAACGGGCCGTCGCAGCGCCGGGTCATCCGGGCCGCGCTGGCCGGCGCCGGGCTCGCCGCGTCCGATGTGGACGTTGTCGAAGCCCACGGCACCGGCACCAAGCTGGGCGACCCGATCGAGGCGCAGGCTTTGCTGGCCACCTACGGCCAAGACCGCGAACGCCCGCTGCTGCTCGGGTCGGTGAAGTCGAACCTGGGGCACACGCAGGCCGCCGCCGGGGTCGCCGGGGTGATCAAGACCGTGCTGGCGCTGCGGCACGGCGTGGTGCCGAAGACGCTGCACGTGGCCCAGCCGACGTCCCATGTGGACTGGAACGCCGGTGCGGTGGAGCTGGTCACCGAGGCCACCGAATGGCCGGAGGTGAACCGCGCCCGCCGCGCTGGGGTCTCGTCGTTCAGCCTGAGCGGCACCAACGCGCACGTGATCTTCGAGCACACGCCGGTGGTCGAGGCCGAACTGCCCGAGCGGGACGAGCCGGAGCTCGTGCCGCTGGTGGTCTCGGCGAAGACCCCGGAGGCGGTCGACGGCCAGCTGGAGCGCATCCGCGCCTTCCTGGGCGGCAACTCCGCGCTGGACACCGGGTACTCGCTGGTCACCACGCGCACCGAACTCGAGCACCGCGCGGTCCTGCTGTCCACAAAGGACGGCGTGACCGAGGTCGCCAGGGGTACCGCGGCCGAGCGCCCGCTGGCCGTGTTGTTCTCCGGCCAGGGTTCGCAGCGGCTCGGCATGGGCCGCGAACTGCACGCCCGGTACCCGGTGTTCGCCGAGGCGTTGGACGGCGTACTCGCGGGCCTGGACCCGGATGTGCGCGAGGTGATGTGGGGCGGGTCGGCCGACCGGCTGAACACCACCGGCTACACCCAGCCCGCGTTGTTCGCCATCGAAGTGGCGCTCTACCGGCTGGTCGAGTCGTGGGGCGTCAAGCCGCGGTTCCTCGCGGGCCACTCGATCGGCGAGATCGCCGCCGCGCACGTCGCCGGGGTGCTTTCGCTGGAAGACGCGTGCACGCTGGTCACGGCCAGGTCGAAGCTGATGCAGGCGCTCCCGGCCGGGGGAGCCATGGTGGCGATACGCGCCACCGAAGCGCAGGTCACCCCGCTGCTCACCGAAGGGGTGTCGATCGCGGCGGTCAACGGGCCGTCGTCGGTGGTCATCGCCGGTGACGAGGCAGCGGTGCTGGCCATCGCCGAAGGCTTCGAGAAGACCTCGCGGCTCAAGGTTTCCCACGCGTTCCACTCGCCGCTGATGGACCCGATGCTGGACGAGTTCCGCGCGGCCATCGAGGGCCTGACCTTCAACGAGCCGCGGGTCCCGGTGATCACCAGCGGCGACGTGACCTCGCCCGAGTACTGGGTGCGGCACGTCCGCGACACCGTGCGGTTCGCCGACGCGGTGTCCACCCTGGCCGCCGAGCGCGTCGGCGTCTTCCTGGAGCTCGGCCCCGACGGGGTGCTGTCCGCGATGGTCGCCGAGTCGGCGCCGGACGCGGTGGTCGTGCCGGTGCTGCGCAAGGACCGGCCCGAAGAGGCCGCCGCGCTGACCGCACTGGCGAAACTGCACGTCAACGGCGTCCCGGTGGACTGGAAGAGCTGGTTCACCGGCACCGGCGCCCGCCGCGTCGACCTGCCGACCTACGCCTTCCAGCACGAGAGGTGCTGGCCGTCGATGGCGACCGGCGGGCGTGCCGGGGACGTCGCCGGGCTGGGCCTGTTCTCCACCAAGCACCCGCTGCTGACCGCCGCGATGGCGGTCGCGGGGTCGGACGAAATCGTGCTCACCGGCAGGCTCGCGCTGAACACGCACCCGTGGCTGGCCGACCACCAGGTCGGTGGCCGGGTGGTCTTCCCCGGCACCGGTTTCCTGGACCTGGTCATCCGCGCGGGCGACCTGGTGGGCTGCGACCGCGTCGAGGGGCTGGCACTGATGGTGCCGCTGGCCTTCGACGACCGCTCGGGTGTCGCGGTGCAGGTCCGCGTCGGCGAGGTCGACGAGCACGGCCGCCGCGAGGTCGGCGTGTACGCGCAGCCCGCCGACGGCACCGGCCGCGAGTGGACGCACCACGTCGGCGGCACCCTGAGCAACAGCGAATCCGAGGCCGAGCGCATCGACGAATGGCCGCCCGCCGGGGCCGAGCCGGTCGACCTGGACGGCCACTACGACCGCCTCGCCGAGCAGGGCGGGCTCAGCTACGGGCCGGTGTTCCAGGGCCTGAAAGCGGTCTGGCGCACCGAATCCGCGGTCTACGCCGAGGTCGAACTGCCGGAGCACGTCGAGGACGCGGCCGCCTACGGGCTGCACCCGGCGCTGCTGGACGCCGCCCTGCACGCCATCGTCTTCTTCGACGAGGAGGACCACGGCCTGCCGTTCGCCTGGCACGGCGCGTCGCTGCACGCGGTGGGCGCTTCGGTGCTGCGCGTCCGGCTTTCCCGCACGGGCACCGATTCGATGTCGGTGACCGCGGTCGACGTCGAAGGCGCGCCGGTGCTTTCGGTGGAATCCCTGTCGCTGCGGCACTCCTCGGTCGACGAGGCACCCCGGCAGCAGGGCCGGGTCGGAGACTCGCTGTTCGTGGTCGACTGGTCCCCGGCCGAACTCGCCGCCGACCGGCCCGCCGCGAAGTGGGCGCTGCTGGGCGAGGACCTGTTCGGTCTCACCGCGACCGCCGAACCCGATGAGGCCGACGCGCTCCTGGTGCAGTTCGCCGGTTCCGACGGCGTCGAAGCCGTGCACGAGCTGACCGCCCGCGCGCAGGAAGTCGTCCGCGACGCGCTGGCGGACGAGTCCGGCAAGCCGCTCGTGGTGGTGACCAGGGGCGCGACCGCGGTCGCCGGTGAAGCGGTCCGCGACCTGGCCGCCGCGGCGGTCTGGGGCCTGGTGCGCTCGGCGCAGGCGGAGAACCCCGGCCGCTTCCTGCTCGCCGACCTCGACGACACGGCCGAATCCGCGGCCGTGCTGAACAACCTCACCGAACTGCTCGAACTCGGGGAGACCCAGCTCGCGTTGCGGGCCGGATCGGCGCACCTCGGCCGCTTGGCCCGGCTTTCGGCCAGCCCGGCGCTGGTGCCGCCGGAGCACACGCCGTGGCGCCTGGCCACGGCAAACAAGGGCAGCCTGGACGAGTTGATCCTCGCGCCCTGCCCCGACCTGCTGGAGCCGCTGGCCGAGCGCCAGGTGCGCGTGGCGATCCGCGCGGCGGGCCTGAACTTCCGCGACGTGCTGAACGCGCTGGGCATGTACCCGGGTGAGGCGGGGGTGTTCGGTGCCGAGGCCGCCGGGGTCGTGGTCCAGACCGGCCCGGACGTGGTCGGCCTCCAGCCCGGGGACTGGGTGATGGGCATGCTGTTCGGCGGGTTCGGCCCGGAGGGCGTGGTCGACGAGCGGTTCCTGACGAAGCTGCCGGAGGACTGGTCGTTCGAAGCCGGTGCCTCCTACCCGCTGGTGTTCCTCACCGCCTGGTACGCGCTGCACGACCTGGCCTCGGTCCGGCCGGGGGAGAAGGTGCTGGTGCACGCCGGTGCCGGTGGCGTCGGCATGGCGGCCATCCAGCTGGCCCGGCACCTCGGCGCGGAGGTCTACGCGACCGCCAGCGAGGGCAAATGGGACACCCTGCGCGGCCTCGGGCTCGACGACGACCACATCGCGTCCTCGCGTGACGCTTCCTTCGAAGCGAAGTTCCCGCAGGTCGACGTGGTGCTCAACGCGCTGACCGGCGAGCTGATCGACGCGTCGCTGCGGTTGCTCGGCGAGGGCGGCCGGTTCCTGGAGATGGGCAAGACCGACCTGCGTGACCCGGCGAGCCTGCCGGGCATCGCCTACCAGGCCTTCGACCTCGGCTGGGTGGAGCTGGACCGGGTCCAGCAGATGCACGACGAGCTCAAGGCGCTGTTCGCGAGCGGCGCCATCGAGCCGCTGCCGATCCGCACCTGGGACGTGCGCCGCGCCAAGGACGCGTTCCGGTTCATGAGCCGCGCCCAGCACATCGGCAAGATCGTGCTGACCGTGCCCGGCCAGTGGGCGCCCGAGGGCACCGTGCTGATCACCGGTGGCACCGGCGGCCTCGGCGCGGAACTGGCGCGGCACCTGGTGGGCAGTCGCGGAGTCCGCCGCTTGCTGCTGACCAGCCGCCGTGGCCCGGACGCACCGGGCGCGGTCGAACTGCAGGCCGAGCTGATCGCCCACGGCGCCGACGTCGACGTGGTGGCCTGCGACGCCGCCGACCGCGAGTCGGTCGCCGGACTGCTCGCGGGCATTCCCGCCGAGCACCCGCTGACCGCCGTGGTGCACACGGCCGGGGTGCTCGACGACGGCGTGGTCGGCTCGCTCACCCCGGACCGGATCAGCAAGGTGCTGCGGCCCAAGGTGGACGCCGCCTGGCACCTGCACGAGCTGACCCGTGACCTCGACCTCGCCGATTTCGTGCTCTACTCCTCGATTTCCGGCGTGATGGGCGCGGCCGGTCAGGGCAACTACGCGGCGGCCAACAGCTACCTCGACGCGCTCGCCACCCAGCGGCGGGCCGAGGGCCTGCCCGCGTCCTCGCTGGCGTGGGGTGCCTGGGCCGGTGCCGGGATGGCGAGCGACATGGACGCCGCCGCGCTGGAGCGGATGGCCCGCGCGGGCACCCCGGCGCTGTCGGTGGAACTCGGCCTGGCGTTGTTCGACGCGGCGATCACCGTCGACGAGCCGCTGGTCGTGCCGGCCAGCATCGTCACCAGCTCGAACGCGGCGCCGTTCGCGGTGCCGCCGATGCTGCGCGGCCTGATGACCACGGGCCGTCGCAAGGCCGCCGCCGGCGGGCGCAACAGCGGCGCGCTGCGGAAGCTGGAGGGCCTGGGCCGCGAGGAGCGGGTCAAAGCGCTCGTCGAGCTGGTCCGCACCGAGGCCGCGGCCGTGCTCGGCCACGACTCGACCGACGCGGTGGACACCGAACGCGACTTCCGCCAGCTGGGCTTCGACTCGCTGACCGCGGTCGAACTGCGCAACCGCCTCGGCCAGGCCACCGGCATGAGCCTGCCCGCGACGCTGGTCTTCGACTACCCGACGCCGCTGGTGCTCGCGGACTTCCTGAACACGGATCTGTTCGGCGCCGGCTTCGGTGACGACGAGCCCGTGGACGAGGCACCGGCACTGGCGAAGGTGGACGACGAGCCGATCGTGATCGTCGGCCTGAGCTGCCGCTTCCCCGGCGGCATCAACTCGCCGGAGGACCTGTGGGAGCTGCTGGTCGACGGGCGGGACGCGATCAGCGGCTTCCCCGACGACCGCGGCTGGGACCTGGAGTGGCTCGCGGGCGGCGGTCCCGGCAGCAGCGTCACCGGCCAGGGCGGCTTCCTGCCCGGGGTCGCCGGGTTCGACCCCGGCTTCTTCGGGATCTCCCCGCGTGAAGCGGTCGCGATGGACCCGCAGCAGCGGTTGCTCCTGGAGACCTCGTGGGAGGCGATCGAGCGCGCGGGCATCGACCCGGGTTCGCTGCGGGGCAGCCGGACCGGCGTGTACGTCGGCACGAGCGGCCAGGACTACTCGCAGCTGGTCATGGGCGCGCAGGAAAGCATGGAGGGCCACGCCGGAACCGGTACCTCGGCCAGCGTGATCTCCGGCCGTCTGTCCTACACCTTCGGGCTGGAAGGCCCGGCGGTCACCGTCGACACCGCGTGCTCGTCTTCGTTGGTGGCGCTGCACTTCGCCGCGCAGGCGCTGCGCAACGGGGAATGCTCGCTGGCGCTGGCCGGTGGTGTGACGGTGATGGCCACGCCGGGCATGTTCATGGAGTTCTCCCGTCAGGGCGGGCTCGCGCAGGACGGCCGCTGCAAGGCGTTCGCCGACGGCGCGGACGGCACGGGCTGGTCCGAGGGCGTCGGTGTGCTGGTGGTCGAGCGGCTATCCGATGCGCAGCGCCACGGGCACAAGGTGCTGGCGGTCGTCAAGGGTTCGGCGATCAACCAGGACGGCGCGTCCAACGGGCTGACCGCGCCCAACGGTCCTTCGCAGCAACGCGTGATCCGGCAGGCGCTCGCCACCGCCGGTCTGTCCACTTCGGACGTCGACGCGGTGGAGGCACACGGGACCGGGACCGCGCTGGGTGACCCGATCGAAGCGCAGGCGTTGCTGGCGACGTACGGCCGCAACCGGGACGAGCCGCTGTGGCTGGGTTCGGTGAAGTCGAACCTGGGCCACACGCAGGCCGCCGCCGGGGTGGCCGGCGTGATCAAGATGGTCATGGCGCTCCAGCACGGGGTGCTGCCGCGCACGCTGCACGTCGAGCAGCCGTCGTCCCATGTGGACTGGAACGCCGGCAAGGTCTCGCTGCTGACCGCGCCGCGGGAATGGCCCGAGGTCGACCGGCCCTACCGCGCCGGGATCTCGTCGTTCGGCATCAGCGGCACGAACGCGCACATCATCCTGGAGCAGGCGCCGGTCACCGAAACCGCTGTGCCGGAGCCCACGTTCACCCCGGCCGTGGTGCCGTGGCTGGTCTCCGCGAAATCCGAAGCCGCGCTGGACGACCAGCTCGGACGCGTCCGGACGCTGAGCGGCTCTCCCGTCGATATCGGCTACTCGCTGGCCGTCGGCCGTTCCCGCTTCGAGCACCGGGCGGTGCTGGTCGGCGGAACCGAGGTCGCCCGGGGTACCGCGAGCACCCGCAAGCTCACGCTGCTGTTCGCCGGTCAGGGTTCGCAGCGGCTCGGCATGGGCCGTGAACTGTACGAGCGGTTCCCGGTGTTCCGGGCGGCGTTGGACGAGGTGTTCGAGTATCTGGACGTCCGTGACGTCATGTGGGGCGAGGACGCCGACGCGCTGAACCAGACCGGGAACGCGCAGCCCGCGTTGTTCGCGCTGGAAGTGGCGTTGTTCCGGTTGGTCGAGTCGTGGGGGATCAAGCCGGACGCGCTGGCTGGGCACTCCATCGGCGAAATCGCGGCCGCGCATGTGGCCGGGGTGCTTTCGCTCGAAGACGCGTGCACGCTCATCGAGGCTCGTGCGCGGCTCATGCAGGCGCTGCCGACCGGTGGGGCCATGGTGGCGATCAAGGCCCGCGAGGATGAGATCACCCTGACCGAGGGTGTCTCGATCGCCGCGGTCAACGGTCCCGATTCGGTGGTCATCGCCGGTGAGGAAGCCGCGGTGCTGGCCATCGCGGAGGGCTTCGAGAAGACCACGCGCCTGAAGGTCTCGCACGCCTTCCACTCGCCGCTCATGGACCCGATGCTGGACGATTTCCGGGCCGCCATCGAGGGTCTGACCTTCCACGAGCCGACCATCCCGATGTCCGGCGATGTGACCACTGTGGACTACTGGGTCCGGCACGTGCGGGAAACCGTGCGCTTCGCCGACCACCTGAACGCCGAGTCGGCGTACTTCGAGCTGGGGCCCGACAGCACGCTCTCGGCCATGGCCGCCGCGGTCGCCGAGCTGGCCGTCCCGGCCCTGCGCAAGGACCGCGACGAAGAGACCGCGCTGCTCACCGCACTGGCCCGGCTGCACGTCGCCGGGGTGCGGGTCGACTGGGCCGCCTGGTTCGACGGCACCGGCGCACAGCAGGTCGACCTGCCGACGTACGCCTTCCAGCACGAGGACTACTGGGTCGAGGGCGGCGGCTTCGGCACCCGGTTCAGCGCCGGGCAGGACCCGGTCGACCAGGCTTTCTGGGCCGCGGTCGAACGCGAGGACCTGGAAACCCTGGCCGAAACGCTGGAACTGGACAACGACACGGTGTCCACCGTGGTGCCCGCGCTCTCCGCTTGGCGCACCCGCAGGCACGCGCAGTCCACTGTGGATTCCTGGTTGTTCCGCGAGGAGTGGCAGCAGCTCACGCCCGCGGACGCCGGGCTGTCCGGTAGCTGGCTGGTCGCCGTGCCCGCCGACACCATCGACAACACCGACGACATCTGGACCGGCGCCCTGATCGGCTCACTCGGCGACGACGTGACCCGTGTTGAGGTCACCGATCGCGCGACGCTGGCCGGGCGACTGGCCGGGATCACGGCCAGTCGCGTGCTTTCGCTGGTCGGGGTCACCGAGACCGCCACCCTGCTCCAGGCGCTCGGCGACGCCGGGGTGCTCGCGCCGGTGTGGGCGGTCACCCGCGGTGCCGTGTCGATCGGGCGCACCGACCCGGTGCTGCACGCCGACCAGGCCGCCGTCTGGGGCCTCGGCCGGGTCGCCGCGCTGGAGCAGCCGCAGCGCTGGGGCGGCCTGCTCGACCTGCCGGAGAAGCTGGACGACCGCGTGCTGCGCCGGTTGCCCGCGGTGTTCGCCGGGACCGAGGACCAGGTGGCCGTCCGGCCGCACGGGGTGTTCGGCCGCCGCCTGATCGCGGCTTCGGGCGAGCGCGCCATCTGGGAGCCGACCGGGACCGCGCTGATCACCGGTGGCACCGGCGCGCTGGGTGCGCGGGTGGCGCGTGACCTGGCCCGCCGGGGCATCGACCGGCTGGTGCTGGTCAGCCGCCGGGGTCCGGCCGCGCCGGGCGCCACCGAACTGCGCGACGAACTGGCCGCGCTGGGCACCGAGGTCACCATCGAGGCCTGCGACGTGGCGGACCGCGACGCGGTGGCAGCCTTGCTCGACGGGCTCCCGGACCTGACCGCGGTCGTCCACACGGCCGGTGTGCTCGACGACGGTGTCCTGGAAAGCCTGACGCCCGAACGCTTCGAGGCCGTTTTCGCGGCCAAGGTCACGTCGGCCCAGGTGCTCGACGAGCTGACCCGCGACCGCGACCTGGCCGCGTTCGTGTTGTTCTCCTCGGTCGCCGGCGCGGTCGGCAACCCGGGGCAGGGCAACTACGCCGCGGCCAACGCGGTCCTCGACGCCCTCGCCCAGCAGCGCCGCGACCGCGGCCTGCCCGCCACCTCGATCGCCTGGGGTGCCTGGGCCGGCGGCGGGATGGCCGACCAGGGCAAGACCGGCGACGCGATGCAGCGCGCCGGGGCCGCCACACTCGACCCGGAGCTGGCGATCACCGCGCTGTGGCAGGCCGCCGCCGACGCGTCGGCCACCACGGTGGTCGCCGAACTGCGGCAGCCGCAGCTCCTGCACGGCCTGCTGAGCATGCGGCCCAGCCCGCTGCTGTCCGAGCTGCCCGAAGCCCGGCGCGTGCTCGACGAAGTGGAGACCGAGCGCCGCGAGGCCGCCTCCGCCGCGTCCGAACTGCAGCGCAGCCTGCGTGGCCTGAGCGGTGAGCAGCGGGTCGAGCCGGTGCTGGACCTGGTGCGCACCCGCGCCGCCGAGGTGCTCGGGCACTCCGGCAAGGAAGCGGTCAGCGTCGACAAGGCGTTCCGCGACCTCGGTTTCGACTCGCTCACCGCGGTCGAGCTGCGCAACCAGCTCGCCGCGCTGACCGGGCTGACGCTGCCCGCGAGCCTGGTGTTCGACTACCCGACCCCGCAGGTGCTCGCCGAATACCTGCTGTCCGAACTGCTCGGCGAGGGCTCCATGCTCGACGAGCCTGCCGCCGCGGCGGAGGTCACCGACGAACCGGTGGTCATCGTCGGCCTGAGCTGCCGGTTCCCCGGTGGCGTCGACACGCCGGAAGACCTGTGGCAGCTGCTGGTCGAAGGCGGCGACGCGATCAGCGAGTTCCCCGAGGACCGCGGCTGGGAGAGCGACTGGCTCACCGGCGACGGCCCGTCCAGCGGCGCGACCGGCCGCGGTGGCTTCCTGCCCGGGGTGGCCGGGTTCGACGCCTCGTTCTTCGGCATCTCCCCGCGTGAAGCGGTGGCGATGGACCCGCAGCAGCGGCTCCTGCTGGAGAGCACCTGGGAGGCGATCGAGCGCGCCGGCATCGACCCGACCTCGTTGCGCGGCAGCCGGACCGGCGTCTACGTCGGCACCAACGGGCAGGACTACCAGCACCTGGTGATGCGCTCGCAGGACGACATGGAGGGCCACGCCGGGACCGGCACCTCGGCCAGCGTGATCTCCGGGCGCCTGTCCTACACCTTCGGCTTCGAAGGCCCGGCGGTCACCGTCGACACCGCGTGCTCGTCTTCCCTGGTGGCACTGCACTTCGCGGCCAAGGCACTGCGGGACGGCGAATGCTCGCTGGCGCTGGCCAGCGGCGTCACGGTGATGACCACGCCGTCCAGCTTCGGCGGGTTCGACCGGCAGGGCGGGCTCGCGCAGGACGGCCGGTCCAAGGCGTTCGCCGACGGCGCGGACGGCACGGGCTGGTCCGAGGGCGTCGGTGTGCTGGTGGTCGAGCGGCTGTCGGACGCGGAACGCAACGGGCACAAGATCCTGGCCGTGGTCCGCGGTAGCGCGATCAACCAGGACGGCGCGTCCAACGGGCTCACCGCGCCCAACGGTCCCTCGCAGCAGCGGGTCATCCGCCAGGCGCTGGCTTCGGCGGGCCTGCAAGCGTCCGATGTGGACGCTGTGGAAGCCCACGGCACGGGGACCGCGCTGGGTGACCCGATCGAGGCGCAGGCGCTGCTGGCGACCTACGGCCGCAACCGGAACGAACCGCTGTGGCTGGGTTCGGTGAAGTCGAACCTGGGCCACACGCAGGCCGCCGCCGGTGTCGCCGGGGTGATCAAGATGGTGCTGGCCATGCAGCACGGCGTGCTGCCGCGGACCATGCACGTGACTCGCCCGTCGTCCCATGTGGACTGGACCTCGGGTGCGGTGTCGCTGCTGACCGCGCCGCGCGAATGGCCCGAGGTCGACCGGCCCTACCGCGCCGGGGTGTCGTCCTTCGGCATCAGCGGCACGAACGCCCACGTGATCCTGGAGCAGGCGCCACCGCAGGCGCAGGTGATCGAGCAGGCACGGGTGGCGCCGTCGGTGGTCCCGCTGCCGGTGTCCGCCCGCACCCGGTCCGCGCTGGACGCCCAGCTCGACCGCGTCCGCGCGGTCGAGGAGAACCCGCTGGACACCGGCTACTCGCTGGTGACCGGCCGGGCGAACCTGGACCACCGCGCGGTCCTGCTGTCCACTCAGGACGGACTGACCGAGGTGGCACGCGGATCGGCCACCGAACGCTCGCTCGGCGTGTTGTTCTCCGGCCAGGGTTCGCAGCGGATCGGCATGGGCCGCGAACTGCACGCCCGGTTCGAGGTCTTCGCCGACGTGCTCGACGCGGTGCTCGCGCAGCTGGACCCGCGGGTGCGGGACGTGATGTGGGGCGAGGACCAGGAAGCGCTGAACCAGACCGGTTTCGCGCAGCCCGCGTTGTTCGCCGTCGAAGTGGCGTTGTTCCGGCTGGTCGAGTCGTGGGGCATCAGGCCCGACTACCTGGCCGGGCACTCCATCGGCGAGGTCGCCGCCGCGCACGTCGCCGGCGTGTTCTCGCTGGAGGACGCGTGCAAGCTGGTCAACGCGCGCGCCAGCTTGATGCAGGCGTTGCCCGGAGTTGAGACAGCGTCGCGCAGCGACTCCGTTGAGGGGGGTGGTGGGCGACGGGTGGGAGCGATGATCGCGATCCAGGCCACCGAGGACGAACTCACGCTCCCCGAGGGCGTTTCGATCGCGGCGGTCAACGGGCCGCGGTCGCTGGTGATCGCCGGTGACGAGGAAGCCGCCGAGGCGGTGGCCGCGAAGTTCGCCAAGTCTAGGCGTTTGCCGGTCAGCCATGCGTTCCACTCACCGTTGATGAACCCGATGCTGGACGACTTCCGTGCCGTGGTGGCGGGGCTGACCCTCGCCGAGCCGCGGCTGAAGGTGGTGACCAGCGGGGACGTGACCTCACCGGAGTACTGGGTGCGGCACGTGCGGGACACCGTGCGGTTCGCCGACGGCGTCCGGACGATGACCGAGGCGGGCGTCACGGCGTTCCTGGAGCTGGGCCCGGACGGGGTGCTCACCGCGATGGCGGCCGAGTCCGCGCCGGACGCGGTACTGGTGCCGGTGTGCCGCAAGGACCGCGACGAGGAGACGGCGGCACTGACCGCGCTGGCGAAGCTGCACGTGAGCGGCGTCGGCGTGGACTGGCGGCCGCTGTTCGCCGGGACCGGTGCCCGCCGCGTCGACCTGCCCGCCTACGCCTTCCAGCACGAGGACTTCTGGCCGACCACGGCCGGCGCGCGCCGCGGCGACGTCGGTGACATCGGGCTGGTCGCCGCCGAGCACCCGCTGCTCGGCGCGGCGATGCCGGTGGCCGGTTCCGACGGGGTGGTGTTCACCAGCCGGATCGCGCCCTCGGCCCTGCCGTGGATCTCCGAGCACGTGGTGCACGGCGTGGCCACCTTCCCGGAGACCGGGTTCGCCGAGGTCGCGATCCGTGCCGCCGACCAGGTCGGCTGCGACCGGGTCGAGGAGCTGACCGTGACCACCCCGCTGGTGCTGGGCGAACGCGACGCGGTCGCGCTGCAGGTCTGGGTCCGGGCCGCTGACGAGCAAGGCCGCCGGGCCGTCGAGATCTACTCGCGTCCCGCCGACGCCAGCACGTCGGTGGAGACCTGGACCACGCACGCCACCGGGGTGCTGACCACCGGCGAGCGGATCGCCGAGTTCCCCGCCGAATGGCCGCCCGCCGGTGCCGAGGCCGTGGACCTCGCCGACTGGTACGACGACTCGGAGTTCGGCGCGACCTTCCGCGGCCTCAAGGAGGCTTGGCTCTCCGGCGACGAGGTGTACGCCGAGGTCGAACTGCCGGAAGACCTGGCCGACGCGGCCTACTTCGGGCTGCACCCGGCGCTGCTGGCCACCGCGGTCCAGGCGGTCGATCTGGCCGATGTGGACGGTCTGGACGCCGGGCTCTCGCCCGCGGCGTGGAGCGGGTTGTCGCTGCACGCCTCGGGTGCCACGGTGCTGCGGGTCAAGCTCAAGCGGACCGGCCGCGACTCGGTCTCCCTGGCCGCGGCCGACGGCGAAGGCGCTCCGGTCTTCTCGGTCGAATCGCTCGCCATGCACCCGCTGGTCGCCGCCCGCGAAACCGTGAGCACGCAACAGGAAGCCCTGCTGGCCGTCGACTGGGTGCCGGTGCCCGCCGAACTGGCGCCGGTGCCGGAAGGCAGCCGCTGGGCCGTGGTCGGCGCCGACGAGCTCGGGGTCGGGGCCGCGGTGAAGTCCGCCGGGTTCGACGTCTCCGCGGCGGCGGAGTCCCTTGTGGACACGATCGCCGAATCGGACGGCGTGCCGGACCTGGTGCTCGTGCCGGTGACCGGTGGTTCCGAGGGTGACGTGCCGCAGCTGGTCCGCGAGATCACCGGGCGCGTGCTCGGGATCGTGCAGGAGTACCTGGCGGACAGCCGGTTCGCCCGCTCCCGCGTGCTCTTCGTGACCCGCGGTGGTGGTGACCTGACCGCCGCGCCGGTCTGGGGCCTGGTGCGCACCGCCCAGTCCGAGAACCCCGGCAGCTTCCTGCTGGTGGACGTGGACGGCGAGGACCATTCGCTGGACCTGCTGCCGATGCTGCCCGCGCTGCTCGCCTCCGGTGAGTCGCAGGTGGTCGTCCGCGACGGCACGCCACGCGTGGGCAGGCTGGCCAGGGCCGCCGAAGGGACCCCGGCGGCTGACTGGGATCCCGAAGGCACCGTGCTGGTCACCGGTGGCACCGGCGGCCTCGGCGCGGAACTGGCCCGTCACCTGGTCGGCGAACGGGGGGTGCGGCACCTGGTGCTCACCTCGCGGCGTGGCCAGGACGCGCCCGGCGCGCTCGAACTGCGTGCCGAGCTGACCGCCCACGGCGCGGACGTCGACGTGGTGGCCTGCGACGTGGCCGACCGGGCTTCGGTGGACGCGCTGCTCGCGGGCATCTCCGGGGACCTGACCGCGGTGATCCACACCGCCGGTGTGCTCGACGACGGTGTGGTCGCCTCGCTCACCCCGGAGCGCCTGGACACGGTGATGCGGCCGAAGGTCGACGGCGCCTGGCACCTGCACGAGGCCACGAAGGACCTCGGCCTGGCCGCGTTCGTCCTCTACTCCTCGGTTTCCGGGGTGCTGGGCAGCGCCGGTCAGGGCAACTACGCCGCGGCGAACGTCTTCCTCGACACCCTGGCCCGCCACCGCCGGGACCTCGGCCTGCCGGCCACCTCGCTGGCGTGGGGCCCGTGGACCCAGGACGGCGGCATGACCAGCGGCCTGGACGCGGGCGCGGTGGAGCGCATGGAGCGCTCGATCACCCCGCCGCTGTCGCTGGCGCAGGGCCTGGCCCTGTTCGACGCGGCGACCGCCCGCGACGACGCCGTACTGGTGCCGCTACGGGTGCGGACCGGCAACGCCCGGTCCGACGCGCCGATCGCGCCGATCCTGCGTGGCCTGGTGCGGACCGGCCGCCGGACCGCGGGTGGCCGCGCCGGTGGCGGGGCCGGACTGGCGCAGCGCCTGACCGGGATGCGGGAGAACGAGCGCGTCCGGTTCGTGATGGACCTGGTGCGCACGCACGCTTCGGTGGTGCTCGGGCACGCCTCGGCCGACGCGATCGAGCCGGACCGCGAGTTCCGCCAGCTCGGTTTCGACTCGCTGACGGCGGTGGAGCTGCGCAACAGCCTCGCCGCGGCGACCGGCGCGGTGCTGCCCGCCACGCTGGTCTTCGACTACCCGACGCCCACCGCGCTCGCCGAGTTCCTGGTGGCCGAACTGCTCGGCACGGCACCCGACGAGGGCCCCTCGCTGCTCGCGGAACTCGACCGGCTGGAGAGCGCGCTCTCGGCCAGCGACGCGGGCGAACTGGCGAGGGCGGGCGTGGCCGCGCGGCTGCGGAACCTGCTCGCCCAGGTCGGCGGCGCGGGCAAGGCCGAAGAGGCGGCCCCGGTGGCGGAGCGGATCCACGCGGCGAGCACCGACGAGGTGCTGGCCTTCATCGACAACGAACTAGGCCGCGGCTCGGCTGACCGCTGATAGGAGAGGTTTTCCGACGATGCCCGACGAAGAGAAGCTCGTTGAATACCTGAAGTGGGTCACCGCCGATCTGCACGAGACCCGGCGGCGCCTCGAGGAGGCGGAGGCGGGCAGGCACGAACCGGTCGCGGTGATCGGCATGGCGTGCCGCTTCCCCGGCGGGGTGTCCTCCCCGGAGGACCTGTGGTCGCTGCTCGACGGCGGCACCGACGCGATCGGCGGCTTCCCGACCGACCGCGGCTGGGACCTCAGCGTGCTGGCCGGGGACGGCCAGGGCCAGAGCGCCACCCTGCAGGGCGGTTTCCTCTACGACGCCGCCGAGTTCGATCCCGGCTTCTTCGGCATCTCCCCGCGTGAGGCGCTGGCGATGGACCCGCAGCAGCGGCTGCTGCTGGAGGTGTCCTGGGAGGCGATCGAGCGGGCCGGGATCGACCCGGTCTCCCTGCGGGGCAGCCGGACCGGCGTGTTCGCCGGGACCAACGGCCAGGACTACGGGCACGTGCTGATCGCCTCGCAGGAGGACGTCGAAGGCCACGCCGGCATGGGCACCTCGGCCAGCGTGATCTCGGGGCGCCTGTCCTACACCTTCGGGCTGGAGGGCCCGGCGGTCACCATCGACACGGCGTGCTCGTCCTCGCTGGTGGCGATGCACCTGGCCGGGCACGCCCTGCGCAACGGGGAGTGCTCGCTGGCGCTGGCCAGTGGCGTCACGGTGATGACCACTTCGTCGAATTTCGCCGGGTTTACCCGGCAGGGCGGGCTCGCGCCGGACGGGCGCTGCAAGGCGTTCTCCGACAGAGCCGACGGCACGGGCTGGTCCGAGGGCATCGGCGTGCTGCTGCTGGAGAAGCTGTCCGACGCGCAGCGCAACGGGCACGAGGTGCTCGCGGTCATCCGGGGTTCCGCGGTGAACCAGGACGGTGCTTCGAACGGGCTGTCGGCACCTAACGGACCGGCGCAGCGCGAGGTGATCCGGGCCGCGCTGGCTTCGGCTGGGCTTTCCTCGTCCGATGTGGACGCGGTGGAGGCACACGGGACGGGCACCACGCTGGGTGACCCGATCGAGGCGCAGGCGCTGCTGGCCACGTATGGCCAGGACCGTGAGCGGCCGCTGCTGCTGGGCGCGGTGAAGTCGAACCTCGGGCACACGCAGGCCGCGGCGGGGGTCGCGGGCGTGATCAAGATGGTGCAGGCACTGCGGCACGACACGCTGCCGCAGACGCTGCACGTCACCGAACCGTCGTCCCATGTGGACTGGTCGGTGGGCAAGGTCCAGCTGCTCAAGGAACCGACGCCGTGGCCGGACGCCGGGCGCGTCCGTCGTGCCGGGGTGTCCTCGTTCGGGGTCAGCGGCACGAACGCGCACGTGATCCTGGAGCAGGCGCCGCCGGTCGAGGTGACCACGGAACCGGCGAGCGTGCGCACGGATCTGGTGCCGCTGCTGGTCTCCGGCAAGTCCGAAGCCGCACTGGACGCGCAGATTTCGCGGGTGGCCGCGCTTTCCGAGTATTCCGCTGTCGATGTCGGCTACTCGCTGGCCACCACGCGCTCGCAGTTCGAACACCGGGCCGTGCTGGTCGGCTCCACCGAACTCGCCCGCGGCACGGCTTCGCACCGCTCGCTCGCGGTGCTGTTCACCGGTCAGGGCTCACAGCGGATCGGCATGGGGCGTGAGCTCTACGCCCGCTACCCGGTCTTCGCGTCCGCTTTGGACGAAGTGCTCGCGCACCTCGACGTGCGTGAGGTGATGTGGGGCGAGGACGCCGACGCGCTGAACCAGACGGGGAACGCGCAGCCCGCGTTGTTCGCTATCGAGGTGGCGCTGTACCGGCTGGTCGAGTCGTGGGGTGTCTCGCCGGACTACCTGGCCGGGCACTCGATTGGCGAGATCGCGGCCGCGCATGTGGCCGGGGTGCTTTCGCTGGAAGACGCGTGCACCTTGGTTTCGGCGCGGGCGCGGCTGATGCAGGGGCTTCCGACCGGGGGCTCAATGGTGGCGATCAAGGCCACCGAAGAGGAAGTCACCCCGCTGCTCACCGATGCCGTGTCGCTCGCCGCGATCAACGGGCCGTCGTCGGTGGTGGTGTCCGGGGATTCCGACGCCGTCGCCGCCATCGCCTCGAAATTCGAGGGTGAGGGGCGCAAGACGAGTTCGCTCCACGTCTCGCACGCGTTCCACTCGCCGTTGATGGACCCGATGCTGGACGAGTTCCGCGCGGTGGTCTCCGGGCTTTCGTTCGCCGCGCCGGAAATCCCGGTGGTCACCAGTGGCGATGTGACCTCGCCCGAGTACTGGGTGCGGCACGTGCGTGACGCCGTGCGCTTCGGGGACGCCGTGCGCACCCTGGTGTCCGACGGGGTCGGGGCGTTCCTCGAACTCGGCCCGGACGGGGTGCTTTCCGCGCTGGCGCAGGAAAGCCTCGAAGACGCGCCGCGCAAGGTCGCGGTCGTGCCGGTGCTGCGCAAGGACCGGCCGGAGGAGAAGTCGGTGCTGACCGCGCTGGCCCGCCTGCACGTGAGCGGGGTGCGGCTGGACTGGCCCGCCTACTTCACCGGGATGGGCGCGAAGCGGGTCGACCTGCCGACCTACGCCTTCCAGAACCAGCGCTTCTGGCCGACCGGTGGTGCCCGCCCGGAGAGCGGCGGCGCACCACAGCTGCCGAGCGGTCACCCGTCGCTGTTCCACCTGGACTGGGCACCCGCTACGGCCGCGCTGACCCCGGCCGGTGGCGCCCGGTGGGCGGTCATCGGCGCGGACGAGTTCGACATGGCGCACAAGATGTACGGCGCGGGCGAGACCATCACGGCCTACGGCGAGAAGCTGGGCGACACCCTGGTCGACGGCGGGCTCGCCCCGGACGTCTTCCTGGTGTCGGTGGCCGGGCGGCTGGACTCCGGCGGCCCCGCTTCGGTGCACGAGCTGACCGGGCGCGTGCTGGGCCTGATCAAGGAGAGCCTGGAGGACCAGCGGTTCGCGAACTCGAAGCTGGTCTTCATCACCTGTGGCGCGGTCGCGCTGCCGGGGGAGAAGGTGACCGACGTCGGTGCCGCGGCGGCCTGCGGGCTGGTGCGGTCGGCGCAGTCGGAGAACCCCGGCCGCTTCCTGCTGGTCGACCTCGACGACACCGAGACCTCGCCGGCGGTCCTGCCGTCACTGCTGTCGTGGGACGAGCCGCAGGTGGTGCTGCGCAAGGGCAGCGTCCGGGTGGCGCGCCTGGCGCGGTTGGACGTGGAGAACCTGCCGCCTCGTGAGCTGGACCCGCAGGGCACCGTCCTGCTGACCGGGGGCACCGGCGGGCTGGGCAAGGTGCTCGCGCGGTACCTGGTCGCGGAACGCGGGGTCCGGCACCTGCTGCTGGCTTCGCGGAGTGGTCCGCAGTCACCGGACGCGGCCGAGTTGCAGGCGTCGCTTTCGGAACTGGGCGCCTCGGTGAAGGTGGTCGCCTGCGATGTGGCCGACGCGGCCGCGCTGGCGGAGACGCTGGAGTCGATCCCGGCCGAGCACCCGCTGACCGCGGTGATCCACGCGGCCGGTGTGCTCGACGACGGTCTCGTCGGTTCGCTGACGCAGGAGCGGCTCGACGCCGTGCTGCGGCCGAAGGTGGACGCGGCGTGGAACCTGCACGTCGCGACCCGCTCGATGGACCTGCCGGTTTTCGCGTTGTACTCGTCGGTGTCCTCGGTGACGGGTGCGGTCGGCCAGGGCAACTACGCCGCTGCGAACGCCTTCCTCGACGCGCTGGCGGAGCACCGGCAGGGGCTGGGCCTGGCGGCGACCTCGCTGGCGTGGGGGCCGTGGGCGCAGGAAAGCGGGATGACCAGCGGGCTGAGCCAGGCCGCGATGGAGCGGATCATGCGCTCCGGCATGCCGCCGCTGACGCCGGACCAGGGCATGGCCCTGTTCGAGGCGGCGATCTCGCGGTCGGACGCGTTCGTGGTGCCGATGCACTTCAACGAAGAGGGCCAGCGGTCACAGGGTGGCGCGGCTCCTCTGTTCCGGGGCTTGCTCGGTGACCCGGTTCCCGCGGCCGCGGAGAAGGCCTCGGTGACGGTGCTGGACCGCCTGCGTGGCATGGACCCGGCCGGGCAGCAGGACGCGTTGCAGGAGCTGGTGGTGCAGACTTCGGCGGTGCTGCTGGGGCACAGCGACGCGGGCGAGGTCGATCCGGAACGGGACTTCCTCGAGCTGGGCTTCGACTCGCTGATCGCGGTCGAATTGCGGAACCAGCTCTCGGAACTGTTGGGGATGAAGCTGCCGAGTTCGGTGGTGTTCGACAACAAGACGCCGTCGAAACTGGCGGAATGGTTGCAGGGCGAACTGCCCGCGGAGGCGGCTTCGGCTTCGATTTCCAGCGGTGCCGGGGCTCAGTTGGTGGACCCGAACGACACCGTGCAGGGTTTGTTCATGAAGGCGGTGAACGAGGGCAAGGCGGTGGAAGGCCTGCGGATGCTGAAGTTCGTCGCGCAACTGCGGCCGACCTTCGACACGCCGGCGGAGCTGGAGGAGTTGCCCGCCGCGGTGACCCTGGCGGAAGGCCCTTCGACGCCGCGGCTGATCTGCATCAGCGCGCCGGGCGCGAGCGCCGGTGTGCACATGTACGCGCGGATCGCCGCTCATTTGCGTGGGAAGCGGCACGTGTCGGCGTTGCCGCTGGTGGGCTTCTCGCCGGGTGAGGCACTGCCCGCGACCACCGAAGCCGCGGCTCGGGTGGTCGCGGAAAGCGTGCTGGAAGCCAGTGATGGGGAACCATTCGTGCTGGTGGGGCACTCGACGGGTGGCACCCTGGCCTACTTCGCGGCGGCGGTGCTCGAGCAGACCTGGGGCGTGAGCCCGGAGGCGGTGATCCTGCTGGACACCCTGAGCCTGCGCTACGACACGAACGAAGGCATCAACTTCGACGCGGTCTCGAACAACTACTTCAACACGATGGATTCGCCCGCCGTCAAAATGAACAGCGCCCGGCTGTCGGCGATGGCGCACTGGTTCATGAAGATGACGGACATCGGTTTGCATCCTGAGGCGCCGAAGCTGTTGATCCGGTGTGCGGTGGAGGTCGACGGTACGGAATTGGAAACGGCTCTCACGGAAGTGCCGATTCCGACGACTGAGGTACGGATGATCGAGGCTGATCATATGGCTATGGTGAAAGAGGCCTCTGATATGACCGCGGATGTCATCGAGGATTGGCTGAGTACGTTGTGAGTGCTGGGGGCCACCCCGGTGTTTTAGGGTGACTACGGCGATGGCCCCTTTGTCAAGGCGGGAAAGATGCCTTGACAAAGGGGCCATCGCCGTGTTTTTGGCTTGGGACCGGGGATGGGGAGGGGTGGGCGGCCACTGGAGTTGGGCCGCTCGGGTCCCGGCCCCCCACTGGGCGGTCTCCGCCGAGGGACACGAATGTGGCTTTGGGGGCCGAATCCGCCCCCAAAGCCACATTCGTGGCACGGCATGGTCGCGAGCCCCCGGGGCTGGGTATGCCGGGTGGGCACGCCTTTGGCCGGGTATGCCTCGGCGGGCCTCACCAGTGGGCGCGCGAACGTGTAACTCGGCTGCACGAGTGTGAGGTTCGGCTGCACGAGTGTGAGATTCGGCTGCACGAGTGTGTAGTTCGGGTGCGGGAGTGTGGGACTCGCTGAGGGGCGTGTCCCACGTTCAGGAAGTCGAACTACACGTCCAGGAAGCCGAGTGCCACGTTCGGGAAGGTGAGTTCTACGTTGGGGCAGCTGAGTTCTACGTTGGCGCGGGGGGTGACATCGGGGCTACCAGGTGACGGGGAGGCCGCCTAGGCCGTCGGCCAGGCCGCTGCCTCGCATGTGCAGGTCGCTGACCGGGATCGCCAGGGTGAGGTCCGGCAATCGGGTGAACAGGGTGGAGAAGGCGACTTGCAGCTGTACCCGGGCCAGGGGCGCGCCGATGCAGTGCCAGATGCCGTGGGCGAAGGTCAGGTGGGCGTTCGGCGAGCGGGTGACGTCGAAGCGGGTGGGCTCGTCGAAAGCCTGGCTGTCGAAGTTCGCCAGGGTGAAGTCGATCAGCACCAGGTCACCGGCGCGGATGGTGACCCCGCCGATTTCGATGTCCTCGCTGGCATATCGCGGCAGCGCCGAGCCGCCGGCCTTGGCCGCGCGCAGAATCTCCTCGACGGCGTTGGTCAGGTGCTGGTGGTCGGACAAAGCCGCGTCGCGTTGGTCTGGGTTCGACGAGAGCAGTGCGACGCCCAGGTCGATGTGCGAGGCGACGCTCTCCAAGCCGGCGAACAGCAGGTTCGCGGCGATCGGGCCGACCTGTTCGTCCGTGGCGCCGTTCTGGACCATGCGCGAAATGACGTCCTCGCCGGGCTTCTCACGCTTGCGCGCGCCCAGTTCCGCGGCATAGGCGAAGATCGCGCCCATTCCACCTTCGGCGCCGTCCCGGTCGTCGACGCCGCCCATCTGCTCCAGCGGCTCGAGGATCCGGCCCCGCTCTTCCAGCGGCACACCGATCAGCTCGCACAGCACCAGCAACGCGAACGGGAACGAGAAACCCCCGTGCAGATCGGCGGGCCGCTCGGACTCGGCGAAGGAGTCCAAAACGGACGAGGCGATTTCCTCCACGCGCGGCTTCAGGTTCAGCACGCGGCGCGCGGTGAAGTTCGGGGCCAGCCACGACCGCGTCTGCTTGTGCGCCTCCCGCGCGGCGTCGTGGTCCGGGATGATCAGCATGTCCAGCAACGGGTTGTCGACGTACCGCGGTGCCGACGGCGGGTCCAGGTGCGAACGCCCGATCCGCTCGTCCATCAGCAGCTGCTTGACCTCGGCGTAACGCGTCACCAGCCATGCCTCGTCGCCGGCGGGCGTCCGCACGCGGCAGATCGGCGCCCGCTCCTGCAGGCCGCGCAACAGCGTGCTCGGCCGCAACCGCAGCAGGCCTTCCGACTCCGCCGCCAGCGATGGCAGCTCATCCTGCGAAGTTGTCATTCCCCAGTCTCCTACCAGCAAACAGGCAGGGCATGCAGCCCGAACAGCACACCGTCGTATTTGTAGGGCAGGCCTTCGGGAGCCTCGGCCACCTTCAGCGTCGGCACGCGCTCGAACAGCTTGCGGTAGGCCACATCCATTTCGACCCGCACCAGGTTCTGCCCCAGGCACTGGTGTACCCCGTAGCCGAAGGCCACGTGGTGCTGCGCCGACCGGCCGGGGTCGAACTCGCCTGGCCGCTCGAACACCGTCTCGTCGTGGTTGGCCCCGGCCACCAGCGGCACGACGCCCTCACCGGCCCTGATCAGCTGACCGCCGATCTCCACGTCCTCCACGGCCACGCGCAGCGCCACCATGTCGGCCACCGAGTAGTAGCGCAGCAGCTCCTCCACCACCCGCTCGTCGCCGATCCACTGTGGATTGTCGATCAGCGTCATCGCGCCGAGCGCGATGTTGTTCGCGGTGGTCTCGTGCCCGGCGATCAGCAGCAGCATGGCCACGCCGGAGATCTCGTTCTCGTCGAGCTTGCCCCCGGCGACCAGCCTGCTGATCAGGTCCTCACCTGGGCGCTTCTTCCGCAGCTTGATCAGCCGGTTCAGGTAACGCAGGATCTGCTGGCTGGCGTCGTCGCGTGCCTCGTCGCTGGAGCTGATGGTGACCAGGATCTGCGTCTTCGACTCGAAGAAGTCACGGTCCACTTTGGGCACACCGAGCAGCGACGAGATCACCAGCGACGGCACCGGCAGCGCGAAGTCGGCTACCAGGTCCGCCGAGTTCCCCTTGGCCAGCATGCGGTCCAGCACGCCGTCGACGATCGTCTCCACCGCGTCGCGCATCTCCTTGATGCGGCGCACGGTGAACTCCGGGATCAGCGCCTTGCGGAAGCGGTTGTGCTCCGGCGGGTCCAGCGAGACGAACCAGCCCGGCACGTCGTGCGCGGACGGCGCGCCACCGGTGCGGCCCGGCCGGGGGAAGCCCTCCTTCGACGGGTTCGAGCTGATCATCGGCTCGGTCAGCACCTTGCGCACGTCTTCGTGCCGGGTCACCAGCCAGACCGAGCCGCCGGTCGGCAGCGAGGCCTTGACGAGCCCGTCGAGCCGGCGGAACTGGGCGTACTCGTTCGGCGGGAACGGCTGCCCCGGCCGCCGCAGCATGAACGGGACCAGCGGCTGTTCGACACTCGACATGGTCACTCTTCCCCGTAGAACCCGCGAATCTTCCCGATGATGAAGTCCTGGTCCGATTCGGTCAGTTGGGTGTAGGTCGGCAGGTACAGGCCGGTTTCGGCGAAGCGGTTCGCGTTCAGCTTCTCCCAGCCTTCGGCGAGGTAGCCCGGCTGGCGGCTCATCGGCTTGAAGAAGTACCGCGTCTCGATGCCCTCGCCGGCGAGGTAGGCCATCAGTTCGTCACGCCGGTCGGCCACCAGGTCGTACATCCACAGCACGTCCCGCGGCGGCATCAGCGTGATACCGCTGATTCCTTCGAGACCGGTGGTGTAGCGCTTGTCGATCGCCGCACGCCGTTCGAGGATCTCGTCCAGCCGCTCGACCTGCGCCAGCGCGACCGCGGCCTGGAGGTTGGTGATGCGGAAGTTGTAGGCGAGCTTCTTGTGCAGGAAGTTGTGTTCCTTGCTGAACGCCATGCCGCGCAGGTGCGCGATCTGGTCGGCCAGCCGGTGGTCGTTGGTCAGGCAGATACCACCCTCGCCGGAGGTGATGATCTTGTTCGCGAACAGCGAGTAGCAGGCGATGTCGCCGACCGGTTTCACCCCGTGCGCCTCGGCGGTGTCCTCGACCACGCGCAGGTTGTACTCGAACGCGATGTTCATGATCGCGTCCATGTCGCAGCGCCTGCCGTAGACGTGCACCGGCATGATCGCCTTGGTACGCGGGGTGATCTTGGCCTCGATCAGCGCCGGGTCCAGGTTCAGGTCGTCACCGCAGTCGACGAACACCGGCGTGGCACCGAGGTAGGTGACCGACCACGCGGAGGCGATCATGGTGAACTCCGGCACCAGCACCTCGTCGCCGGGGCCGATGCCGAGCGCGCGCAACGCGAGCGTCAGCGCGGTGGTACCCGAAGAACAGGCCACGCCGCGCTCGACATCGTTGTAGGCGGCGAAAGCCTCTTCGAACTGCCGGACGTACGGGCCCTGGGAAGAGATCCAGTTGTCGGTGACGGCCCGGGTGACGTACTCCAGCTCACGGCCTTCCAGCCACGGCTGGGAAACCGGGTACTTGTAAGCCATCGTGGTTCAGTCCTTCGCCATCGCCGGGAGGCCGAGGATGAGGTCGGCGGCCGCCTCGCGGCCACCCGCTTCGCGCTGCAGCCGGGCGAGTCGTTCGGCTTCGGTGCGGAAGGAGTCGTCGGAGAGCACCCTGGTCAGCTTGTCCAGCACGTCGTCGACGTCCATCTCCCGCGGCTTGTCCAGCGTGAGGCTGATGCCGAAGGACTCCCCGCGCACGGCCTGGTCGTAGCAGTCGACCCACAGCGGCCGCATCACCTGCGGCTTGCCGAAGTAGACGCCCTCGTTGTAGGCGTTCCCGCCGCCGTGCGTGAAGAACAGCTTCACCTTCGGGTGCGCGAGCACGTCGAGCTGCGAAGGCACCCAGTTCTCGATGCGCAGGTTGCCCGGCAGTTGGTCGGCAGGCGGCAGCCACTTCTGCTGCTCCGTGGGCAGCTTCCACAGCACCTGGTGTTTGCCGTCGAGGCGCCTGGCCACTTCGACCAGCGAGCCGACCTGCTCGGCGGTGAGCCGGGTGATGGTGCCGAAACCCATGTAGACCACCGAATTTTGGGCCGACAGCCAGTCCGTGATCTCGGTGTCGGCCGATTCGGGCAGCGGCGGCATCATCGCGCCGACCGTGCGCACCTTTTCCGGCAGCTCGAACGGGTAGTCCAGCTCGGGAATGGTGTTGCACAGCACGAGTTCCGCCTGCTCGACGCGCACGAACTGGCCGTACGCCGCCGGGGCGACGCCGAGTTCCGCGCGGACCTTCGCGTCCTCACCCTGGCGTGCCTTCATGTCCTTGGACATCGCCATGGTCAGCGTGCGCCACCCGAACAGCTTGTTGCTCACGCGCTGCGCGAGGGAACCGCGGAACGGCAGGCCGGAGTGCGGGATCGGGAAGCCCTTGGGGGTGTAGGACTTGCCGATCGGCACGTACGAGGTGAGCACGTTGCTCGGCACGAACGGCACGCTCAGCACGTACGGGATCTTCCTGGTGATGGCCAGTTCGATGCCGAACCGGCACATGCTCTCGATCACCAGCAGCGCCGGGTTGATCTTGTCCACGGCCTCTTCGAGCTTGCGGTACTTCGGCACGCGCAGCCACGGGTTGTCGGTCTGCTCGATGACCGCGCGCCGGGCCTTGAACTTGGACTTCTGCGTGACCAGGCGGTAGGTCTCGTCGTCCCACTGGGTCGACGAGAGTTCGTGGACGGGCTCGCCGAGGGAGAAGAACTCGACCGGGGTGCCCGCGTTCAGACCCTCGACGGCCGCGCGGCGGTTCTCGTCGGTGGCGAACCAGAGGTCGGCGACACCCCGGCGCGACAGTTCCTCCGCCAGGACGAGCATCGGGTTCAGCAGTCCGCTTTCGGAATAGCTGACGAACAGGATGGGGCGCTGACTCGGGTACTCGGACGACGCCATGACCGGGAGCATGGCGCACCCGCCGGAGCCTTGTCGTGGGGCTCACGGCAACTCGAGGAAAACCCCTAGTACCCCGGGTGTGCTGGGAGAATACATGATTCAGTGCAGGTGGAGGAGTGTCGATTCGGTAGATTCCAAGGGGTGCGCGAACATGGCGGACCGGGGCGCTGAACTGCCCGCCGGGCTGGTCGAGCGCGAAGCCCAGTGGGACCGCCTGACCGGGTTGCTCGGCACGGGCGGCCACGTGGTGCGCCTCACCGGGCCGGTCGCCACCGGCAAGACGGAGCTGCTGGGCGCGCTGGCCGACGCGGTCGATCGACCCCACTGTGCGGCTTCGTGCTCACGTGCGGAGCGCGCGCTGCCGTTCGGTGTGGTGCACCAGCTGTTCCGCGGGCTGAGCCTGCCGCCGGAGACCGCGGAACGGCTTGATCGGGTCCTGGAAATCGGTGCCGGGGAAGTCGATGAGCGGCAGCTGGCCCGGGTGCGGCATTCGCTGTGCCGCATCTTGCTCGACCAGGCGCCGATCCTGGTCACCGTCGACGACGTCCAGCACGCGGACGCCGAATCGGTCGAGTGGCTGTGCTACCTGCTGCGACGGCTCGATGACGCAGACGTCCTGCTCGTGCTGACCGAAGTGGACACTCCCCGGCCCGGGCACTCCCCGCTGCACGACGAACTCGCGCGGCACGGCTGTGTGCACTTGGAGTTACCGCCGTTGTCGGAAGAGGGGGTGGCCGCGCTGGCCGCCGAGCAACTGGGCGGTCGGCGGGCGCGGCGGCTCGCGCCGAAGTTGTACCCGGTGACCGGGGGCAGTCCGCTGCTGGTGCGGGCGGTGCTGGCGGACCTGCCGGAGCAGCCGGGCGAGGTGGTGCCGGGGCCGTGCTTCCGCGAGGGACTGTTGAGCAGCCTGCACCGGTGTGAGCCGGACGTGCTGACCGTGGCGCGGTCGCTGGCCGTGCTCGGTGACACGGCGAGTTCGGCGATGATCGCGGACCTCGGTGGCCTGGGCGTGGCCGCGGTGGAGGCGGCGATCGAGCTGCTCAACGCGGCGGAGTTGCTCGAACACGGCCAGTTCCGGCACCCGGAAGCGCGGGCGGCCGTACTGGCGGACATGTCCGCAGAGGACCGGCGGGCGCGGAGCCTGGCGGCCGCGCGGTTGCGTCACGACCAGGGCGCGTCGGCCGTCGAGGTGGCGCCCTACCTGCTCGACGCCGAGGACGTGCACAGCCCGTGGACGGTGCCGGTGCTGGTGGAGGCGGCGGACCACGCGCTGCGCGACGAGCGGATCGAGGAGGCAGTGCGGTTCCTCGAACTCGCGCACCGCGTGTGCCCGGGGACGCAGGAGCGGGCGGCGATCGCGGCACGGCTGGCGCGTGCGGAGTGGCGGGTGAACCCGTCGGCGGCGGCGCGGCGGCTGCCGCCGCTGGTGCAGGCGGTGGACCGGCTCGCCGAGCCCGATGTGCTGGCTCTGGTGCGGCAGTTGCTGTGGGACGGCCGGTTCGCCGAGGCCAAGCGGGCGCTGGAAGTGGTGGAGAAGCAGGACCGGCCGGTGTTGCGGGGAGGTCGGGGTGGCGAGGACGCGCGGGCGATGGAGCTGTGGCTGGCCTGCTCGCACCCGGCACTGGCGACGCGCGGTCAGGTGCCGGTCGATTCGGCGAGGCGATCGCTCGACCTGACGACCGGGCCCTCGTTGAAGGCGACCGCGGCCTTGGCGGGGGTGCTGGCGTACGGGCCGGGTGAGCAGGTGGTGACCGACGCCGAGCAGGTGCTGGAGGCGGCACGGCCGAGCGACAGCCTGTCGTGGGGGCCGGAAACGGCGATGTCCGCGTTGCTGGCGCTGGTCTACGCGGACCGGCTGGAGGTCGCGCAGACGGCTTGCGAGCGGTTGCTGGCGGAGTCGCGGACGCCGGTGAGCCGGGCGTTGTTCGCGGCCGCGCGGGCGGAGATCGCGGTCCGGCGAGGTGAGCTGCCGGTGGCCGTCGACCAGGCGCAGACCGCGCTGGACCTGCTGCCGCCGACGGGCTGGGGCGTGGGCGCTGGCCTGCCGCTGGGCTCGCTGATCACCGCGCTGACGCGGATGGGCAGGCACACCGACGCGGCGAAGCAGCTGGAGCAGTCGGTGCCGGAGGCGATGTTCCAGAGCCGGCACGGGTTGCACTACCTGGCCGCGCGCGGGACGCACTACCTGGCCACGACCAGGCACTACGCGGCGCTGGCAGATTTTCTGGCCTGTGGTGAACTGATGACGAGCTGGGGCTTGGACATGCCGGGCCTGGTGCCGTGGCGGACCAGTGCGGCCGAGGCGTGGCTACGACACGGCAACCGCGACGAAGCCCGGCGGTTGATCAACGAGCAACTGGCGAAACTGGGCCCGGGCGGTTCGCGAACGCGGGGCACCGCATTGCGCCTGCTGGCGGCGACGAGCCAGCCGCACACGCGACCGCAGTTGCTGGCGGAGGCAGTGTCCATTTTGGAGGAGCACGGGGATCAGTACGAGCTGGCTCTGGCGTTGGCTGACCTGAGCCGCACGCACCAGGCGCTGCGGGAACATCGGCGGGCCTGGACGATCGCGCGGCGGGCCTGGCATGTGGCGAACGCTTGTGATGCTGCGGAGTTGTGTGAGGAACTGTTGCCGAGCCGGTCTTCGAAGCCGGAGGTCGCCAAGCGGAAGACGCCTGCTGCCAAGGGGATCGATGCGCTGACTGATGCTGAGCGCCGGGTGGCGGCGTTGGCGGCTGTGGGGTATACGAACCGGGAGATCGCGAACAAGCTGTTCATTACGCCCAGTACTATTGAGCAGCATCTGACGCGGGTTTATCGGAAGTTGAATGTGAAGTATCGGAAGGATTTACCGGCGGATTTGTTGACGGATCTGGCTGGTACGGCGTAGGTTCCCCGCCCCGGTTTTTTATTGTGACTACGGCAAGGCTCCCTTGTCAAGGCGGGAATGATGCCTTGACAAGGGAGCCTTGCCGTGTTTTGGGCTTTGGACCGGGGTGGGGATGGGGGAGTGTGGGTGGTGCTGGTGGGCTGCTGGGTGTTGTTGGGAGCGTGGTTTTGTCGGGATGCGCGGGGGGCGCCTTGGGTGCGAATGTGTGAGTTGGGGCGCTGGGCGCGAATGTGGCGTTGGGTGCACCGGTGGACACGAATGTGGCTTTGGGGGCGGGATCGGCTCCCAAAGCCACATTTGTGTCGCGGGAGGGCGCCCGGCGATGTCACGAATGTGGCTTTCGTGACATCAGGGTAGGGCGGGGACCTTGGCGCGGGTGGTGAGGTGGGTGCGCAGGTCCCGGACCAGGGTGGAGAGGTCGGCGCGGTCGGTGGCGCCGCCGAAGAGGTAGAAGTCGGGGCGTACCAGGGCACCGACCTGCTTCGACGCGGCCAGGTAGGGCAGGTAGACGTTCTGCACGTCGACCACCTCGTGGGGTTTCACCTCGTCCGGCGAGGTGTCCGACGGGAGGACGCGCACCAGGTGGGCGCCGATGTTGTCCAGGAACTCCAGGTCTTCGCTGTCCAGCACGGAGAACGGATCGAAGGTCGAGATCAGCACGAAGCCTCGGCCGACGATGTCGTCGAAGAGGCCTACCGCGCTTCCTCGGGCGACCTGGCCTTGTGGGCTCAGTTCCCCGGCTGGGGCCAAGGGGGAGCCGGAGGAGTTCAGGCGGATGACGCCGGCTTCCAGCGAGTAGAACGAGGACGAGTCCTCTGAGGAGGAGCCGTCGGCGGAGGGGGCTGCTTGCATGCCGAGCAGGTGGGCGTCCCGGTTGGCGGCGGCGACGGTGTCCAGTTCCGAGATGATCTTGCCCATTTCGACTGACACGTTGATCGCGTGCCGCACCTGTGGGTCCCGCTCGGCGGGGTACTCGTCGAGCAGGGCGGGGTCGGAGACGCCGCGCAGGACCAGGTCCAGTTTCCACGCCAGGTTCGCGGCGTCGCGCACGCCGGAGCACATGCCTTGACCGGCGAACGGGGGCATGAGGTGGGCGGCGTCGCCGGCGATGAGGACCCGGCCTTCCCGCCACTTGTCGGCGATCCGCGCCTGGAAGGTGTACATGGTGTGCCGGCACAGCGTCGCGTTCTCCGGCGTCGCGTCGAAGCGCTTGAGCAGGCGCCACACGTTTTCCGGCCGGTTCATCCGCTCGACCGTCTCACCCGGCAGCCGCCGGAACTCCCACCGGCGGTGGCCCCGGCCGCTGGCCACCATGGTCGTGGGCCGCAGGGGGTCGCAGATCTGCCGGTCGTTCGGGTGGAATTCGCGCGGCTCGTTGAACAGTACGTCGCACAGGAGCCAGTCCTGCTTGAAGCCCAGGTCGGTGTTGGTGGAGCCGATGTGCTCGCGCACGAAGCTGTTCGCGCCGTCGCAGCCGATGACCCAGGACGCGGTGATCCGGTCGTAGTCCGAGTTCGGGCCCGGCGCCTCGACCTCGACGTGGTCTTCGTGGTCGACCAGGCCGATGGCGGTGTGGCCGGTCAGGACCTTCAGCGTCGGCAGTTTCGCGGCCTGCTCGGAGAGCGCGGCTTCCAGGGTGGGGTGGTGGATGACCACGGCGGGTGGCCAGCCGTCACGGCCGGTCTCGAACGGGACGTCGAAGCGCATCAGCCGCTGGCCGTCGGCGTTGAGGAACTCGTACTCGCCGAGCCGTTCGTAGATTTCCGGCAGCGCCTCACCGATGCCCGCGGCGGCGAAGTTGCGCGCCGTTTCCCCGTCGAACCCCTTGACGCGCGGGAACGGGTACGGCTCCGGCCAGCGTTCCAGCACGATCACCCGCCACCCGCGCTGGGCGAGCAGCATGGACAGGGTCTGACCGGCCGGTCCGTTGCCGACGATCACCACGTCGGCGGTCGTCCTGGGTTCTGGCATGAGTTCCATCCCGCTCGCGTCAGTATCAGTAGACGGTGTCGATCAGTTCGAAGGCCTGCTCCGGGTTCAGCCGCGGATCGCACAGCGACCGGTACCGGGCACCGAGCTGCCGCTCGCCGGCCACCGGCCCGCCGACGCACTCGGTCACGTCCTCGGCCGCCACCTCCAGGTGCAGCCCGCCCGGGTGGGCGCCCTGCTCCTCGACGATCCGGGTGAACGCGGCGGCCTCGTCGATGATGTCGCTCAGATACCTGGTCTTCTGCCCAGTTTCGGCGCGGACGGTGTTGCCGTGCATGGGATCGCTCAGCCACACCACCGGGTGCCCGGCCTGGCGCACCGCCCGCACCACCGGCGGCAGCGCGCGCTCGATCGCGCCACCCATGCGCACGATCAGCGTCAGCCTGCCGGGCTCGCGGTCGGGATCGAGCAGTGCACACAGGCGCAGCGCGGTTTCCGGGTCCGTACCGGGGCCGACCTTGCAGCCGATCGGGTTCGTCACCGAGGCCAGCAGGTGCACGTGGGCGTGGTCGAGCTGGCGCGTGCGTTCGCCGATCCACGGGAAGTGCGTCGAGCCGAGGAAGTCGCCGCCCGGTCCACTGCGGACCAGCGGGCGTTCGTAGTCGAGGACCAGCGCCTCGTGACTGGTCCACGGGCCGCTGTGCGACTCGGGTTCCCAGTGCGTGCGCAACGCGCCGAGCACTTCGGCGCTGGCGTGGTAGGCCCACAGCATGCGGCGCGGGTCGTGCTGCCTGCTCGCGGGGTCCGGTTCGGCGGAGTTGATCAGGTGCCCGCGGAACACCGGCACCTCGACGCCGTTGACCGTCTCGAACGCGTTCGACCGCGGTTTCGCGTACTGCCCCGCCATCCGTCCGAAACGGACCACCGGCTGGGAAAGCTTCTTGCCGAACAGGTCGCCCAGCTCGTTGAGCACGGTGACTTTGGCGGCGGTGTGGGAAAGGCTCGCGTCACCGAAGCTCTCGGCGCAGTCACCCGCTTGAAGCATCCGCGCGGAGCCCTCGGCGACGGTGGCCAGCGCGGCTTTCACCTCGGCCAGTTCTTCCGCGGTGACCAGTGGCTCAGCTGTGGCCAGCCGCCGTTGTGTGCGCTCGTGGTCGGGGTGGTGCCGCCAGTTCGGCTGCTCGGCCGCGGGGAGCGGATCGAGGCCGCTGCCGGTCCGGCGCATGGTGGGCTGCATTCGGCACCATCTCCTGCGTTGGCACTGGCCTTTTCGACCCGGTTGGTGGGCGGTCAACGGTGGAAAATGTGCACGAAAACGGACGCTACCAGCCACCGGAGCCCGGATCGGCGCGAGCGCGCACACACTAGGGAAATGACTGCACCGGGACGAAGATAGGGGGGTCATAAGGGGGTGATGCAGGGAAATAACCGTTGTGCGGCGGGCAGCATCGCGCTGGTGAACTGCACCGCCGACTCCGGGAGTTCCGCTGATGTTGCGTACAGAGCTGATCCGGCCCCTGCCCGAACTGCTGGCCGCGCACGCTGAGCGACTGCCGGCCAAGGTCGCCTTCCGCGACCACCGGCGGGCGGTGACCTACGCGGAACTGCACCGGCGGACCGGGCGGCTGGCCGGGCACCTCGCGGGCCTGCGGCTGCAGCCGGGTGACCGGGCGCTGATCTACCTGGGCAACTCGGTCGAGGTGATCGAGAGCTACCTCTCCATCGCCAGGGCCAGCGGGGTCGGCGTGCCGTTCAACCCGCACTCGGCGGCCGCCGAACTCGAGCACGTGGTCGACGACAGCGGCGCCAGCGTGATCATCACCGACCCCGGGCACCTGGCGCAGGTGCTCGCGCTGCTGGCCGGGCGGCCGTACCTGCGCGTGGTGGTCACCGGCGACGAGCCGCTGCCCGAGCACGGTTCCGTGGTGTCCTACCGGAACCTGATGAACACCCCGCCGGGCCTGCCCGCGCGGGACGACCAGGAACTCGACGACGTCGCCTGGATGCTCTACACCTCCGGCACCACCGGCAAGCCGAAGGGCGTGCTGTCCACCCAGCGCAACTGCCTGTGGTCGGTGGCCGCCTGCTACGCGCCGGTCATCGGACTGTCCGAAGAGGACCTGGTGCTGTGGCCGCTGCCGCTGCACCACAGCCTCGCGCACATCTTCACCGTGCTCGGCGTGACCGCGGTCGGCGCGACCGCGCACCTGATGGACGGGTTCGCCGCCGAGGACGTGCTGCGCACCCTCGGCGAGGACGACTACACCTTCCTCGCCGGTGTTCCCGCGCTCTACCACTACCTTCTCGAAGCCGCGAAGGACATCGAAGTCCGCGCGAGCAGCCTGCGGGCCTGCATGACCGGCGGCACGGTCTGCCCGGCCGCCCTGCGTCACGACTTCGAGCGCGTGTTCGGCGTGCCGCTGCTCGACTGCTACGGCAGCACCGAGGCCTGCGGCTCCTTCGTGGTCAACAGCATCACCGGGACCAGGGTGGACGGTTCGTGCGGGCTGCCGATCCCCGGCCTGGCCGTGCGCCTGGTCGACCCGGACACCGGCCTGGACGTGGCGCCCGGCGACGAGGGCGAGCTGTGGGTCCGCGGCCCGAACGTCATGGTCGGCTACCACAACCAGCCGGAGGCGACCGCCGAGGCGATGGTCAACGGCTGGTACCGCACCGGCGACCTGGCCCGCAGCGACGAGGCCGGGTACCTGACGATCACCGGGCGGATCAAGGAACTCATCATCCGCAACGGCGAGAACATCCACCCCGGCGAGGTGGAGGAAGTGCTCCGGACCGTGCCGGGCGTGGCCGACGTCGCAGTGGTCGGGCGGCCGCACGACGTGCTCGGCGAGGTGCCGATTGCCTTCGTCGTCCCGGGTCCCGGCCTCGACCCCGAGCGCCTGTTCGACGCCTGCCGCGAGCAGCTGTCCAACTTCAAGGTGCCCGAAGAGCTGTACGAGATCGACGAGGTACCGCGGACGCCGTCGGGCAAGATCACCCGGCACGTGCTGCTCGACCGGCCCGCGCGGCTGCGTGCGGCCAGCGGCGGCAGGCACGAATCGCTCCTGCGCACGGACTGGGTGCCGTTGCCGTCGGTCCGCACCAGCACCGAGCCGCTGCCGACCGAGTGGGCCGTGCTCGGCACCGACCACTTCGGACTGAGCGAGGGCCTGGTGGCCGCGGGCATGTCGGTGGACACCCACGCCGACGCCGCCGCGCTGCACGTGGCCGCGTCGCTGGGCGAGCCGGTGCCGGAGGTCGCCGTGCTGTGCTGCCCCAGCGGCCGCACCGGCACCGATGCCGCGCACGAGGCGATGCGCGAGCTGTCCGATCTGCTGTGGTCGTGGGCCCACGACGACTGGCTCGCCGGGTGCAAGCTGGTCGTGGTGACCAGGGGAGCGCTGGCCACGGGTGCCGGTGAGGACGTCGGTGACCTGGTGCACGCCTCGCTGTGGGGGTTGCTGCGGTCCGTGCAGGCCGAGTATCCGAACCGGTTCGTGCTGGTCGACCTCGACGAGCACTTCCCGCCGGTGCTGCCGTTCGCGGTCGGCTCGGACGAGCCGCAGCTGGCCATCCGCAGCGGGATCGCGTTCCGCCCGCGCCTGATGCGCGTCACCGCGACCACCGACGCCGAGCCGATGAACCTCGATCCCAAGCGGACGGTCGTGGTCACCGGCGCCACCGGCCCGATGGGCGTGGCGCTCACCCGGCACCTGGTGGCCGCGCACGGCGCCAGGAACCTGCTGCTGCTCAACCCGGCGAACGCCGATCTCGAAGCGGAACTGGTCAAGCTCGGCGCCCGGGTCACCACCGCGACCTGCGACATCGGCGACCGCGAGGCACTGGCCGAGGTGCTCGGCGGGCTGAAGCGGCCGATCACCGCCGTGCTGCACTGCGACGGCGAGGTGGAGCGCCCGGCCGCGCCGCCGGGGGACCGGCGCCTGGCGTTCCGGTCCGTCGTGGACGGTGCGGTCAACCTGCACGAGCTGACCAAGGACACCGAGCTGGCCGCGTTCGTGCTGCTGGGCTCGGTCGCCGGTGCGCTCGGCGCCGCCGGACGCGGGGAGCAGGCCGCCGCCAACGCCTTCCTGACCGCGCTCGCGCAGGCCCGGCGCGCCCGCCGGTTGCCTGCGGTGTGCGTCGCGCTGGGCACCGCCGCGCAGGCCGCCGAACTGTCCACTCAGGAATGCCTGGCCATGTTCGACGCGGTCACCGCGATGGACCTGCCGCACGCCGTGGTGATGCGGGTCAACGAGCAGACCGCCGCGCGGACCGTGCCCGCGCTGCTGCGGGGCCTGGTCGACACCGCGCCCAAGCCGGATTCGGCGTCCCTCAAGGAGCGGGTCGCCGCGATGGCGGTCGAGGAGCGGGAGACCTTCCTGGTCGACCTGATCCGCGCCGAGGTGGCGACCATCCCCGGCATCTCGGGTGGCGAGCGGGCCGGAGCTCGTGATTCCCGGGGGGCGACCCCCGTACCCCCGGCAAAAGCCAATAAGACCTTCCGCGAACTGGGCTTCACCTCGGTCAGCGCGGTGGAACTGCGCAACCGCCTGGCCGCGGCGACCGGGCTGAACCTGACCGCCACGGTCGCCTTCGACTACCCGACGCCGGTGGCGCTGGCCCGGCACCTGCGGGCCGTGCTGCTCGGCGAGAAGCCCGCGCCGATCGTCGTGGACGAGCCGGTGACCGGCCCGGACGAGCCGATCGCCATCGTCGGCATGGCCTGCCGGTACCCCGGTGAGGTGCGCTCGCCGGAGGACCTCTGGCGGCTGGTCACCGAGGGCGCCGAGGTGGTCTCGGACTTCCCCGCCGACCGCGGCTGGGACCTGGACCGGCTGTTCGGTTCCGAGTCCGGCGCCAGCTACTGCCAGCAGGGCGGTTTCCTCTACGACGCCCCCGACTTCGACGCCGGGTTCTTCGGCATCTCGCCGCGTGAGGCGCTCGCGATGGACCCGCAGCAGCGGCTCGTGCTGGAGACCTCGTGGGAGGCGATCGAGCGGGTGGGGATCGACCCGCTCTCCTTGCGCGGCAGCAAGACCGGGATGTTCGCCGGCGTGATGTACCACGACTACGGCTGGGGACTGGCCGAGCCGCCGGAGGGTTCGGAGGCGTACTGGGGCATCGGCAACGCGGGCAGCGTGGTGTCGGGCCGGGTCGCCTACGCGCTCGGCCTCGAAGGCCCGGCGGTCACCGTGGACACGGCGTGTTCGTCGTCGCTGGTCGCGATGCACTGGGCCGGGCAGTCGCTGCGTGACGGCGAATGCGACCTGGCGCTGGCCGGTGGCGTCGCGGTGATGTCGACCCCGCAGACCTTCGTGGAGTTCTCCCTGCAGGGCGGGCTCGCACCGGACGGCCGCTGCAAGTCCTTCGCCGAGGCGGCGGACGGCACGGGCTGGTCCGAGGGCGTCGGTTTCGTGGTGCTGGAACGGTTGTCGGACGCCAAGCGCAACGGGCACCAGATCCTCGCGGTGCTGCGCGGCAGCGCGGTCAACCAGGACGGCGCGTCGAACGGGCTCACCGCGCCGAACGGGCCGTCGCAGCAGCGGGTGATCCTGCAGGCGCTGGCCAACGCCGGGCTGAAGCCGTCCGACGTGGACGCCATGGAGGCACACGGGACCGGCACCACGCTCGGGGACCCGATCGAGGCGCAGGCACTGCTCGCCACGTACGGGCAAGACCGCGAAGAGCCGCTCCTGCTGGGCTCGGTGAAGTCGAACCTCGGGCACACGCAGGCCGCGGCGGGCGTCGCCGGGGTGATCAAGATGGTGCAGGCGCTGCGGCACGGCAAGCTGCCCAAGACCCTGCACGTGGACCGGCCGTCCTCCTATGTGGACTGGTCGGCGGGCGCGGTCGAGCTGGTCACCGAGCCGCGGGACTGGCCGGTGCGGGACCGCCCGGCGCGGGCCGGGGTGTCCTCGTTCGGCATCAGCGGGACGAACGCACACGTGATCATCGAACAGGCACCTCCGCAGCCGCAGGTCGCCGAGCACACCGAGGTCACGCCGTCGGTGGTGCCGTGGCTGGTCTCGGGCCGGTCGCCGGCGGCGCTGGACGCGCAGGCCGAGCGGCTGCGGGCGGTCGACAGTGATCCGCTCGACATCGGTTTCTCCACGGTGGTCTCGCGGTCCGCCTTCGAACACCGTGCGGTGCTGCTGTCCAGCCAGAACGGGCTTACCGAGGTCGCGCGCGGTGAAGCGGGCGAGAGGTCGGTGGCGATCCTGTTCTCCGGGCAGGGTTCGCAGCGGATCGGCATGGGACGTGAGCTGTACCAGCGGTTCCCGGTGTTCGCGGCGGCGCTGGACGAGGTGCTGGAACACCTCGACGTGCGGGACGTGATGTGGGGAGCGGACGAGGACGCGCTGAACCAGACCGGGCACACCCAGCCCGCCTTGTTCGCCATCGAAGTGGCGCTGTTCCGGCTGGTCGAGTCGTGGGGTGTCAAGCCGGACTACCTCGCTGGGCACTCGATCGGCGAGGTCGCCGCCGCGCACGTGGCCGGGGTGTTCAGCCTGGAGGACGCTTGCACGCTGGTCAACGCGCGGGCTCGGCTGATGCAGGCCCTCCCTGGAGTTGACTCAGCGTCGCGCAGCGACTCCGTTGAGGGTGGTGGTGGGCGACGGGCGGGCGGCGCGATGGTGGCGATCGAGGCCACCGAGGACGAGGTCGCGCCCCTGCTCACCGAGGACGTGTCAATCGCGGCCATCAACGGGCCGAGCTCACTGGTGATCTCCGGAAACGCGCAGGTCACGGCTCGGATCGCGGCGGAGTTCACCGGGCGAGGGCGGAAATCTAGGCGTTTGCCGGTCAGCCATGCGTTCCACTCACCCTTGATGAACTCGATGCTGGATGACTTCGGGGCGGTGGTGTCGGGGCTGTCGTTCACCGCGCCGCGGGTGCCGGTGGTGTCGAACCTGACCGGGTGCGTCGCCACCGGGGCCGAACTGTGCTCGCCGGACTACTGGGTGCGGCACGTGCGCGGCACGGTGCGCTTCGCCGACGGCGTGCGGACGCTGGCCGAAGCGGGCGCCGACGTGTTCCTCGAGCTCGGCCCGGACGGCGTGCTGTCCGGGATGGCCGCCGACTCCGCGCCGGACGCGACGCTGGTGCCGGTCCTGCGCAAGGACCGCCCGGAGGAGACCGCGGCAGTGTCCGCGCTGGCGAAACTGCACGTCAGCGGCGTGCCGGTGGACTGGCGCGCGATCTTCGCCGGCACCGGCGCGCGGCGGGTGGACCTGCCGACCTACGCCTTCCAGCGGCAGCGGTTCTGGCCGGAACTCGCGGCCCCGGCCGCGGCGGCGGGCTCGGACCCGGTGGACGCCGCGTTCTGGAGCCTGGTCGACGACGGTGATCTGGACAGCGTCGCCTCCGCGCTCGAGGTCGACCCCCAGACGGCCGCCACCATGGTGCCCGCGCTGGCGACCTGGCGGAACCGGCGGCGCGCCCAGTCCATTGTGGACTCCTGGCGCTACCGCGAATCGTGGGTGAAGCTGCCCGAACGCTCCGCCAAGCCCGGCCGTCCGTGGCTGGCCGTGCTGGACCGCGAGGACGAGTGGACCACCGCCGTGCTCGCCGCGCTCGGATCGGACGTGGTGCGCGTCGAGGTCTCCGACCGCAAGGCGATGGCTGCGAAGTTCGAGGACCTCGCCGGGCAGGAGTTCGCCGGGGTCGTGTCGCTGGCCGGGCTGAGCGAGGCGCCGCCGGTCGGTGCTGTCCCGGCCGGACTGCTCTACTCCGTCGAAGTCGTGCAGGCCCTGGGTGACGCCGGGATCGAGACCCCGGTCTGGCTGGTCACCCGTGGGGCGGTGGCGGTCGCGAACCCCGGTGAGGTGCTGCGTCCCGAGCAGGGCGCGTTGTGGGGCCTCGGCCGCTCGGCCGCGCTGGAGCTGCCGCGGCGCTGGGGTGGCCTGATCGACCTGCCCGAGCAGTTCGACGAGCGGGCCGCGCAGCGGTTCACCAGCGCGCTGACCAGCGAAGAGGACCAGGTGGCCGTGCGGTCCGGTGGGGCGTTCGGGCGCCGCCTGGTGCACGCTCCCGCCACGGGCGCGCGGCCGGAGGACTGGCGCCTGCGTGGCACGGTCCTGATCACCGGCGGCACCGGTGGCCTCGGCGGGCAGGTCGCCCGGTGGGCGGTGGCCAGCGGCGCCGAGCACGTGGTGCTCACCAGCCGTCGCGGGCCGGACGCGCCGGGCGCCGCGGAACTGCGGGCCGAGCTGGAAAACCAGGGCGCGCGGGTGACCGTCGCCGCCTGCGACGCGGCCGACCGGGAAGCCCTGCGCGCGCTGCTGGACGGCCTGGAGCTGAACGCCGTCGTGCACGCGGCGGGTGTGGGTGTCGGAGACGCGCCGATCGGCTCGGTCACCGCCGAGCAGTTGGACGGCATGCTGCGGTCGAAGCTGGCCGCCGCCTGGAACCTCCATGAACTCACCGGCGAGCTGGACGCGTTCGTGTTGTTCTCCTCGGGCGCGGGCAGCTGGGGCAGCGGTGGCCAGCCCGGTTACGCGGCGGGCAACGCCTTCCTGGACGCGCTGGCGACGCACCGCCGCGGTCAAGGCCTGGTGGCGACCTCGATCGCCTGGGGTTCCTGGGCCGACGCCGGACTCGGCGCGGACAACCCGGAGATGGCCGAGCACATGCGCCGCATCGGGGTGCACCCGATGGAACCGCGCTTGGCGCTGGTGGCGATGCAGCAGGCGCTGGAGGACGGCGAAACCCTGCTGACGGTGACGAACACGGACTGGCAGCGGTTCGCACCCAGCTTCACCGCGACCCGGCCGAGCCCGCTGCTCTCGGACCTGCCGGAAGTGACCGTCGAGCCGGAGCCCGTCGAGGAACCGGAACTGTGGCAGCGGCTGGCGGACCTGCCGGAGGCCGACCGCGGCCGCGTGCTGCTCGACCTGGTGCGTGCGGAAGCGGCGGCGGTGCTCGGACACGCCCGTCCACAAGCGATCCCGGCGGACAAGGTGTTCCGCGAGCAGGGTTTCGACTCGGTGACCGCGGTGGAGATGCGCGAGCGCCTGCGGGTGAAGTCGGGCATCTCACTGCCCGCGGCGCTGGTGTTCGACTACCCGACCCCGCGGGCGGTGGCCGCCTACCTGGCCGAGAACCTGGTGACCGAGCGGCCGCGCGGCTCGGCGGCCAGCGAACTGGACCGGTTCGAGGCGGCGCTGTGGGCCGAGGACGCCGACAGCGGGGCCATCGGCGAGCGGCTGGAGGCGATCCTGCAGCGGCTGCGCGGATCCGCCCCGGCACGACCGTCCGAAGAGGACATCAACTCGGTCCCGGTGGACCGGCTACTCGACATCATCGACGGGGAACTCTCCGACCTCTCGTGATGCCTCCTGGCTAGTCAGCAGAAAGAGGATGGACCAGTGCAGCAGGATGAGCAGCAGGACAAGGTCGTCGAATACCTGAGGCGGGTCACCGTCGACCTGCGCCGGGCCCGCGAGCGCGTCCAGGAGCTGGAGCGCAAGCACACCGAGCCCATCGCCATCGTCGGCATGGCCTGCCGCTACCCGGGCGGGGTGCGCTCGCCGGAGCAGCTCTGGGACCTGCTCGCCGACGGCCGCGACGTCATCGGGGAGTTCCCCGGCGACCGCGGCTGGGACCTCGACACCCTGTTCCGCACCGGGGCCAGCCGCGCCACCGAAGGCGGCTTCGTCCACGACACCGCCGACTTCGACGCGGGTTTCTTCGGCATCTCCCCGCGCGAGGCGCTGGGCATGGACCCGCAGCAGCGGCTGCTGCTGGAGACCTCGTGGGAGGCGCTGGAGCGCGCCGGGATCGACCCGGACTCGTTGCGTGGCACGCAAACCGGTGTGTTCACCGGGACGAACGGCCAGGACTACGCCAACCTGCTCGCCGGTGAGGCCACCACCGGCGTGATCGCGAGCGTCATCTCCGGCCGGGTTTCCTACACCTTCGGCTTCGAGGGCCCGGCGGTTTCGGTGGACACCGCGTGCTCGTCCTCGCTGGTCGCGCTGCACCTCGCCGTGCAGGCGCTGCGCAGCGGCGAATGCTCGCTCGCGCTGGCCGGTGGCGTCGCGGTGATGTCCACGCCGGGCGCGTTCACCGAGTTCACCAAGCAGGGCGCGCTCGCCGCGGACGGCCGGAGCAAGGCGTTCTCCGACGACGCCGACGGCATGGGCTGGTCCGAAGGCGCCGGGCAGCTGGTGCTGGAACGGCTTTCCGACGCCCAGCGCAACGGGCGGAACATCCTCGCGGTCATCCGCGGTACCGCGGTCAACCAGGACGGCGCTTCGAACGGCCTGACCGCGCCCAACGGCCCGTCGCAGCAGCGCGTGATCCGGGCGGCACTGGCGAACGCGGGCCTGAACCCGTCCGATGTGGACGCTGTGGAAGCCCACGGCACCGGGACCGCACTGGGTGACCCGATCGAGGCGCACGCCCTGATGGCCGCGTACGGCCAGGACCGTCAGCACCCCCTGAAGCTGGGCTCGATCAAGTCGAACCTGGGGCACGCGCAGGCGGCGGCCGGGGTCGCCGGGGTGATCAAGATGGTCATGGCGATGCGCCACGACGCACTGCCGAAGACCCTGCACGCCGAGCGGCCGTCCTCGCACATCGACTGGTCCGCCGGGGCCGTCGAGCTGCTGACCGAGCAGAGCCCGTGGCCGCGCCTGGACCGCGAGCGCCGGGCCGGTGTCTCGTCGTTCGGCGTCAGCGGCACCAACGCGCACGTCATTCTGGAGCAGGCGCCGGAGCCCGAGTCGGCCGAGGACGAGCCGGCTGCCGAAGCGCCGGTGACCGGAGTGGTGCCGTGGCTGCTTTCGGCGAGGACCGAGGCCGCGCTGACCGCGCAGGCCGCGCGCATCCGCGAAGCTCAGGGGTCCACTGAGGACATCGCGTTCTCGCTGGCGACGACCCGTGCGGCACTCGACCATCGCGCGGTCGTGCTCGACCCCGAGGCGCTGGACGCGTTCGCCGGCGGGGAAACCACCGCCGGGGTGGTCACCGGGGTGGCTTCGGCCGTCGGCCGGACGGCGTTCGTGTTCCCCGGCCAGGGTTCGCAGTGGGTCGGCATGGGCCGCGAACTGCTGGACGCCTCGCCGGTGTTCGCGCGCCGGATCGGTGAATGCGCTGCCGCGCTGGAGCCGTTCGTCGACTGGTCGCTGGTCGATGTCCTGCGCGGGCAGGGAAATCTCGATCGCGTCGACGTGGTGCAGCCGGTCCTGTGGGCGGTGATGGTTTCGCTCGCCGAGCTGTGGCGCTCGATGGGCGTCGAGCCGGAGGCGGTGGTCGGGCACTCGCAGGGCGAGATCGCGGCGGCCGCGGTGTCCGGGGCACTGAGCCTCGAAGACGCGGCCCGGGTGGTCGCGCTGCGCAGCCTGGCTGTCGCGGACTCCCTGGCCGGGCACGGTGGCATGGTCTCGGTGGCGCTCCCGGCCGCCGAAGTGGACCTCACGCGCTGGGACGACCGGCTGTCCGTCGCGGCGATCAACGGCCCCGGCGCCACCGTGGTTTCCGGTGAAGTGGCCGCGCTCGATGAACTGCTCGCCGCGTGCGAGGCGGACGGGGTGCGCGCCCGCCGGATCTCGGTGGACTACGCCTCGCATTCCGTGCAGGTGGAGGCGATCCGCGAGCGCGTGCTCGCCGACCTCGCGCCGATCACGCCCCGCGCCGGGGAGATCCCCTTCTACTCCACGGTGACCGGCGAGCCGATCGACACGGCCGGGCTGGACGCCGAGTATTGGTACACGAACCTGCGGCAGACCGTCGAGTTCGAGCGCACCACGCGCCGCCTGCTCGACGACGGCTTCGACGTCTTCCTCGAGCCGAGCGCGCACCCGGTGCTCACGGTCGGGGTCGAGCAGACGCTCGACGCCGCCGGGGTGGACGGGGTGGTGCTCGGCTCCCTGCGCCGCGACGACGGTGGCGCGCTCCGCTTCCTGACCTCGGTCGCCGAGGCGCACACCGCCGGGGTCCGCGTCGACTGGCCGGTCCTCTTCGGTGACGCGAAGCGCGTCGACCTGCCCACCTACGCCTTCCAGCGGCAGCGGTACTGGCCGTCGGCGGCGAACGGCGCCGGTGACGTGCGGGCGGCCGGGCTGGGCGCGGTGGAGCACCCGCTGCTCGGCGCCGCGGTCGAACTGGCCGAGGGCGAGAACGTGTTCACCAGCCGCCTTTCACTGCGGTCGCACCCGTGGCTGGCCGACCACACCGTGCTCGGCAAGGTGCTGCTGCCCGGCACGGCCTTCGTCGAACTCGCCGTGCGGGCCGGGGACGAACTGGGCTGCGACCGGGTCGACGAACTCACGCTCGCGGCGCCGCTGGTGCTGCCGGAGCAGGGGGCCGTCCAGTTGCAGTTGCGCGTGGGCCTGGCCGACGAGCACGGGCGGCGCCCGCTCACCGTGCACAGCCGGCCCGAGGACGCGACCGACCTGCCGTGGACCGAGCACGCCACCGGGTTCCTGAGCACCGGCAGCCGTCCGTCCACTTTCGACAGTGTGAACTGGCCGCCGCCCGGTGCCGAAGCCCTCGCGGTGGAGGGCTGCTACGAACGCTTCGCCGACGACGGGTTCGCCTACGGCCCGGTCTTCCGTGGCCTGCGTGCGGCCTGGCAGCACGGCGACGAGGTGTTCGCCGAGGTGTCCCTGCCGGAGGGTGTTTCGCCGGACGGCTTCGGCCTGCATCCGGCCCTGCTGGACGCCGCGCTGCACGCGGCGGGCCTCGCCGAGCTGGGTGTGCTGAGCGGTGGTGCGCTGCCGTTCTCCTGGGAAGGTGTTTCGCTGCACGCGGTCGGTGCGGCCACCGTGCGGGTGCGCCTGCGTGCCGAGGGCAACGGCCTGTCGGTCGAGGTCGCGGATGCCGCGGGTGCCCCGGTCGCGTCGATCGACTCGCTGGTGCTGCGCGAGGTGTCCGCCGATCAGTTCGGCGACCCGGCGCGCGACGGCCTGTTCCGCGTTGACTGGGTGCCCGCGCCCGCCGCCGGTCCGGAGCCGGTACTGGCGGTGCACGAGACGCTGGAGTCCATTGAGGATGTTCCGGAAGCGGTGGTCCTGCCGCTGCCCGAGCTCGACTCGGTGCGTGAGCTGACCGCGCACGCGCTCGACCTGCTCCAGCGCTGGCTGGCCGACGAGCGGTTCGCCGACTCGCGGCTCGTACTGGTTACCCGTGGGCAGACCGAGGCCACGGCGGCGGTCTGGGGCCTGGTGCGCTCGGCGCAGTCGGAGAACCCCGGCCGGTTCGTGCTGGTCGAAGCCCAGGACCTCGCGCTGGTCGCGTCGGCCGTGGCCAGCGGAGAGCCGCAGCTCGCGATCCGTGGTGGCGAAATCCTGGTGCCGCGCCTCGCGCGCGTGCCCGCCGCGGCGGAGCGGTTCACCTGGAACCCCGACGAACTCGTGCTGATCACCGGCGGCACCGGCGGCCTGGGTGGGGTGCTCGCCCGGCACCTGGTGCACGAGCACGGTGTGCGCAACCTGCTGCTGGTCAGCCGCAGCGGCCAGGCCGACGTGTCCGACATCGATGCCAACGTGCAGGTCGCCGCCTGTGACGTGGCCGACCGGGACCAGCTCGCCGAACTGCTGGCCCAGCACGAGGTCAAGGCCGTGGTGCACGCGGCGGGTGTGCTCGACGACGGCGTGATCGGCTCGCTGACGCCGGATCGCCTGGACACCGTCCTCCGCCCGAAGCTCGACGCCGCGCGCAACCTGCACGAACTCACCGGCGACCTGTCCGCCTTCGTCGTCTACTCGGCCGGTGCCGGAGTGTTCGGCGGCGCCGGCCAGGGCAACTACGCCGCCGCGAACGCCGCCATGGACGCGTTGATCCGCGAGCGCCGGGCCGCCGGACTGCCCGGCGTGTCGCTGGTGTGGGGCGCGTGGGACCGCACGATCGGCCTGACCGGCAACGTGACCGACGCCGACCTGCGGCGCCTGGCCCAGGACGGCATGCCGCCCCTGTCGGCCGAGCAGGGCGTCGCGTTGTTCGATGCCGCGCTGGCCACCGGTGAGCCGGTGATCCTGCCGATGAACGTGGACCTGGCGGTGCTGCGGGGCCGCGGCGAGGTGCCGCCGCTGCTGCGGGGGCTCGCGCGCACGCGCGCACGGCGTGCCGCCGCTGGCGAAGTGGCTGCCGACTCGCTGGTGCAGCGGCTCGCCGGGCTGAGCGACGCCGAGCGCGTCGAGTCCCTGCAGGAGGTGATCCGCGGGCTGGTCGCCGTGGTGCTCGGGTACGCGGGCGCGGCGGCGGTCGACCCGGCGCAAACCTTCCAGCACCTGGGCTTCGACTCGCTGACCGCCGTGGAGCTGCGCAACCGGCTGACCGCGGCGACCGGCCTGCGGCTGCCCGCCACCATGGTCTTCGACTACCCGACGCCCGCCGTGCTGGCCGCTTACCTGCGTGACGAGCTGTTCGGTGGCCGCGAAAGCCACCTTCACGGCACCGAGGTCCTCGAGGTCGCCGACGACCCGATCGTGATCGTCGGGATGAGCTGCCGGTTCCCCGGTGGCGTCAGTTCGCCGGAGGAACTCTGGGACCTGGTGCTCAACGGGACCGACGCGATCACGGGGTTCCCCGAGGACCGCGGCTGGGACCTGAACCGGCTCTACCACCCGGACCCCGACCATCCCGGCACCTCCTACGCGCGAACCGGCGGCTTCCTGCACGACGCCGCCGACTTCGACCCCGAGTTCTTCGGCATGAGCCCGCGTGAAGCCTTGGCGACGGACTCGCAGCAACGCCTGCTCCTGGAGACCTCGTGGGAGGCGATCGAGCGCGCGGGCATCGACCCGGCCTCGCTCAAGGGCAGCCAGACCGGCGTGTTCGCCGGCGTGATGTACAACGACTACGGCTCGCTGATCGAGAACGACGAGGGCTACCAGGGCACCGGCGCGCAGCTGAGCGTGGCGTCCGGGCGCCTGTCCTACACCTTCGGCTTCGAGGGCCCGGCCGTCACGGTCGACACGGCGTGCTCGTCTTCGCTGGTCGCGCTGCACCTGGCCGCGCAGGCTCTGCGGGCTGGCGAGTGCTCGCTGGCGCTTGCTGGTGGCGTGACGGTCATGTCCACCCCGAGCACCTACGTCACCTTCTCGCGTCAGCGCGGGCTTTCCGCGGACGGCCGGTGCAAGGCGTTCGCCGACGCTGCTGATGGTGCCGGTTTCTCCGAGGGTGTCGGCCTGCTCGTGCTGGAGCGCATGTCCGACGCGCAGCGGAACGGGCACGAGATCCTGGCCGTGGTGCGCGGCAGTGCGGTGAACCAGGATGGTGCGTCGAACGGCCTGACCGCGCCGAACGGGCCGTCGCAGCAGCGGGTGATCCGCCAGGCGCTCGCCAGCGCCGGTCTGTCCACTCAGGACGTGGACGCGGTCGAGGCGCACGGCACGGGCACCACGCTGGGTGACCCGATCGAAGCGCAGGCGCTGCTGGCCACCTATGGCCGTGATCGCGAAACGCCGCTGTTGCTGGGTTCGATCAAGTCGAACTTCGGCCACACGCAGGCGGCGGCCGGGGTGGCGGGCGTGATCAAGATGGTCATGGCCATGCGGCACGGCGTGCTGCCCGAGACCCTGCACGTCGACGCGCCTTCGTCCCATGTGGACTGGGAGACCGGCTCGGTCGAGCTGGTGACCGAGCGCACGGAGTGGCCTGAGGTCGACCGGATGCGCCGGGCGGGTGTGTCCTCGTTCGGCGTCAGCGGCACGAACGCGCACGTGATCCTGGAGCAGGCTTCGGCGGCGGAGCCCGCCGAGCCGACGCCGGTCGAACACGCGGTACCGCTGGTCGTGTCGGCGAAGACCGAAGCCGCCTTGGACGATCAGGTCGAACGCGTCCGGGCGCTGACCGACTCCCCGGCCGACATCGGGTACTCGCTGCTGAACTCGCGCTCGACCTTCGACCACCGGGCCGTGCTGCTCGACGGCACCGAGATCGCGCGGGGCCGGGCGGAGACGCGCCCGCTGGCCATCCTGTTCTCGGGCCAGGGCTCGCAACGGCTCGGCATGGGCCGCGAACTGTACGACCGATTCCCGATTTTCGCCGCCGCCCTGGATGAGGTCTTCGAGCACCTCGACGTCCGTGACGTCATGTGGGGTGAGGATCAGGAGGCGTTGAACCAGACGGGGAATGCGCAGCCTGCGCTCTTCGCGCTGGAAGTGGCGTTGTTCCGGCTGGTCGAGTCGTGGGGCGTCAAGCCGAACGCGCTGGCTGGGCATTCGATCGGTGAGATCGCCGCCGCCCATGTGGCGGGCGTGCTCTCCCTCGAAGACGCCTGCACGCTCATCGAGGCTCGCGCCCGACTGATGCAGGCGCTCCCGGCCGGTGGGGCGATGGTCGCCATCCAGGCCGCGGAAGACGAGATCACTCTCACCGAGGGCGTGTCGATCGCGGCGGTGAACGGCCCGGACTCGGTGGTCATCGCGGGTGACGAGGCCGCGGTGCTGGAGATCGCGGCTGGCTTCGAGAAGACCAGCAGGCTCAAGGTCTCGCACGCGTTCCACTCGCCGTTGATGGACCCGATGCTGGACGATTTCCGGGCCGCCATCGAGGGTCTGACCTTCCACGAACCCCGCATTCCGATGGCGGGCGACGTCACGAACGGGGAGTACTGGGTGCGGCACGTGCGGGAAACCGTGCGCTTCGCCGGCAACGTGGCCGCCATCGGTGACGCGTACTTCCTCGAGCTGGGCCCGTCCGGTGTGCTGTCCGCGATGGTCGCCGAGACCGCGCTCGCGGTGCCGCTCCTGCGCAAGGACCAGCCGGAGGAGACTTCGGCCCTCACCGCGCTCGCCCGGCTGCACGTCCACGGCGTGCCGGTCGACTGGCAGCCGTTCTACCCCGGTGCCCACCGGATCGAGCTGCCCACCTACGCCTTCCAGCACCAGCGGTTCTGGCCGGCGGGCGCCCTCGGCACCGGGGACGCGTCCGGCCTCGGCCTGACCTCCGCCGAGCACCCGCTGCTCGGCGCCTCGGTCGAACTTGGCGAGGATGAGGTGCTGTTCACCAGCAGGCTGTCGCGGTGGACCCACCCCTGGCTCACCGACCACCGGGTCGGCGGCCAGGTGTTGTTGCCCGGCACCGCGTTCGTCGAGCTGGCGTTGCGGGCCGCCGACGAGATCGGCCGCGATCGGCTCGAAGAGCTGACCCTCGCCGCCCCGCTGGTGCTGCCCGAGCAGGGCGCGGTCCAGCTCCAGGTGCGGGTCAGCGGCCAGTCGGTGACCATCCGCAGCCGCGGCGAGGACGGCTCCCCGTGGGTGGAGCACGCGACCGGTGTGCTGGCCACCGGCGCCGAACGCTCCTCCTTCGACGCCACGGTCTGGCCGCCCGCCGGAGCCGAACTGTTCGATGTGGACGGTTGTTACGAGCGCTTCGCCGAACTCGGCATCGACTACGGGCCGGTGTTCCAGGGCCTGCGTGCCGCCTGGCGCAGCGGTGACGACCTGTTCGCCGAGGTCTCCCTGCCCGACGACGTCGATGTGGACGACTTCGGCCTGCACCCGGCGTTGCTGGACGCCAGCCTGCACGCTGCGGCGCTCGCCGACCGCGGTGGCGAGGCTCGCGTGCCGTTCTCGTGGCAAGGCGTCTCCCTGCACGCGACCGGCGCGACCTCGTTGCGGGTGCGGCTTTCCGCTTCCGGTGAGGTGGCCGTCGCAGACCCGTCCGGGCAGCTGGTCGCCACGATCGGCGCGCTGGCCACCCGGCCGATCGAGCGGGCGACCGGCGTGCGCGGTGACGCATTGTTCGGCATCGACTGGGTTCCGGCTGCCGTTCAGTCCACTGTGGATGAGCACGAGGTGTACCGCCTCGAATCCGACGATACCCACGCGGCGACGGCCGAAGTGCTCGGCGTGCTCCAGCGCTGGCTGGCCGAAGAACGTGACTCGCGGCTGGTGGTCGTGACCGGCGGCGGGCTCGCCGCGGCCGCGGTCGGCGGCCTGGTGCGCTCGGCGCAGGCCGAACACCCGGGCCGGTTCGGCCTGATCGAGACCGACGCCGACGTGCCCGCCGAAGCGTTCGCCGTGGACGAGCCGCACGTGCGGGTCCAGGACGGTGAGATCCTGGTGCCGCGCCTCACGCGCGTCGCCGCGCAGGAGCCGATCAGCTGGACCGGTCAGGTGCTGATCACCGGGGGCACCGGTGGTCTGGGCCTGGCGATCGCGCGGCACCTGGTCGCCGAGCACGGGGTGCGCGACCTGCTGCTGGTCAGCCGCAGCGGCCAAGCAGATGTTTCGGACATCGACGCGAACGTGCAGGTCGCGGCCTGCGATGTGGCCGACCGCGAGGCGCTGGCCGAGTTGCTGGCGCAGCACGACGTGAAGGCCGTCATCCACACGGCAGGCGTGCTCGACGACGGCATGCTCGACTCGCTGACGCCCGAGAGCCTGGACAAGGTGCTGCGGCCCAAGGTCGACGGCGCCTGGAACCTGCACGAGCTGACCGGCGACCTGGACGCGTTCGTGTTGTTCTCCTCGGTCGCCGGGACCTTCGGCACCGCCGGGCAGGGCAACTACGCCGCCGCCAACTCCTTCCTCGACGCGCTCGCCGCCCAGCGCCGGGCCGCCGGTCTGCCCGGCGTCTCGCTGGCGTGGGGCGCGTGGGCGGACACCGGCATGATGGCCGGAACCGACACGGAACGGATGACCCGCGCCGGGATGCGCGCGGTGTCGGCCGAGGAGGGCGTCGCACTGTTCGACGCCGCGCTGGCCGGGGAACCGCTGGTGCTCCCGGTCCACCTGGACCTGCCCGCGCTGCGGGCGCAGGGCGAGGTCCGGCCGCTGTTGCGCGGCCTCATCCGAACCCGCGCGCGCCGGTCGGCTGTCGGTGCCGAGGCCGCCGATTCGCTGGTGCGCCGCCTGCTCACGCTCGGCGAGGACGAACGCCGCGAGGTGCTGATCGAGCTGGTGCGAGGCCAGGTCGCCGCCGTGCTGGGGCACAGCGTCACCACCCGCGTCGAGCCGTCGCGGCAGTTCAAGGACCTCGGGTTCGACTCGCTGACCGCGGTCGAACTGCGCAACCGCCTCGGTGCGGCGAGCGGCCTGCGCCTGCCCGCCACGCTGATCTTCGACTACCCGACCACCGCCGCCCTCGCCGGCTACCTGCGGGACGAATTGCTCGGCGCCGACGCGGACGCCGGCGTGCCGCTGCGGACGCTGCCGCCGGTCACCGACGACCCGATCGTCATCGTCGGCATGGCCTGCCGCTTCCCCGGTGGCATCGGCACGCCGGAAGACCTGTGGCGCTTGGCGGTGGACGGCACCGACGCGGTGTCCGGCTTCCCGGCCGACCGCGGCTGGGACTTGGAGAAGCTGTACCACCCGGACCCGGACCACCCCGGCACCTCGTACACGCGCGAAGGCGGCTTCCTGCACGACGCGCCCGAGTTCGACCCGTCGTTCTTCGGCATGAGCCCGCGGGAAGCCCTGGCGACCGACTCGCAGCAGCGGTTGCTGCTGGAGACCTCGTGGGAGGCGATCGAGCGAGCCGGGATCGACCCGGTTTCCCTGCGCGGCAGCCAAACCGGCGTGTTCGCCGGGGTCATGTACAACGACTACGGCCAGCTCGTCGACGGTGACGAGGGCTACGAGGGCACGAGCACCTCGCCGAGTGTGGCTTCCGGCCGGGTCGCTTACACGCTCGGGCTGGAAGGCCCGGCGGTCACGGTCGACACGGCGTGTTCGTCCTCGTTGGTGGCCATGCACTGGGCGATGCAGGCGTTGCGGAGTGGGGAATGCTCGCTGGCGCTCGCCGGTGGTGTGACGGTGATGTCCACGCCGAGCACGTTCATTTCGTTCTCGCGGCAGCGTGGTCTCGCGGAGGACGGTCGCTGCAAGGCTTACTCGGATGACGCGGACGGTGTCGGCTGGTCCGAGGGCGTTGGTCTCGTGGTGCTGGAGCGGCTCTCCGATGCCAAGCGCAACGGCCACCAGATCCTCGCGGTGGTGCGTGGTTCCGCGGTGAACCAGGATGGCGCGTCGAATGGGCTGACCGCGCCGAACGGGCCTTCGCAGCAGCGGGTGATCCGGCAGGCACTGGCCAGTGCTGGACTGTCCACTCAGGACGTCGATGTGGTTGAGGGCCACGGCACGGGCACCACGCTGGGTGACCCGATCGAGGCGCAGGCGTTGCTGGCGACCTACGGCCAGGACCGTGAGCGGCCGTTGCTGCTGGGCTCGATCAAGTCGAACCTCGGGCACACGCAGGCCGCGGCCGGTGTCGCCGGGGTGATGAAGATGGTGCTGGCGCTGCGGCACGGGGTGCTCCCGCAGACGCTGCACGCGGGTACGCCTTCGTCCCATGTGGACTGGGAAGCCGGTTCGGTGGAGCTGCTGACCGAGCGGACGGAGTGGCCCGAGGTCGGCCGGATGCGCCGGGCGGGGGTGTCCTCGTTCGGGGTCAGCGGCACGAACGCGCACGTGATCCTCGAACAGGCGCCGGAGACGGCGGTGACCCCGGCCGTGGCCGAGGTCGAGCCCGCCGTGGTGCCGTGGGTGCTGTCCGCCCGGACCGAGGCCGCGCTCGAGGAGCAGGCCGAACGCGTCCGGTCGCTGGACGCTTCGCCGCTGGACATCGGGTACTCGCTGCTGACCTCGCGGTCGACCTTCGAACACCGCGCGGTGCTGGTCGACGGCGCCGAGGTCGCGCGGGGAGTGGCGGGCGAGCACTCGCTGGCCTTCCTGTTCTCGGGCCAGGGCTCGCAACGGCTCGGCATGGGCCGTGAACTGTACGACCGGTTCCCGGTCTTCGCCGCCGCCCTGGATGAGGTCTTCGAACACCTCGATGTCCGGGACGTCATGTGGGGTGAGGATCAGGAAGCGTTGAACCAGACGGGGAATGCGCAGCCTGCGTTGTTCGCGCTGGAAGTGGCGTTGTTCCGGTTGGTCGAGTCGTGGGGGATCAAGCCGCAGTCGTTGGCTGGGCATTCGATCGGTGAGATCGCGGCCGCGCATGTGGCCGGGGTGCTCAGCCTGGAAGACGCGTGCACGCTCATCGAGGCTCGGGCGCGGTTGATGCAGGCGCTTCCGACCGGTGGCGCGATGGTGGCGATCAAGGCCGCCGAGGACGAGATCACGCTCACCGAGGGTGTCTCGATCGCGGCGGTCAACGGTCCCGATTCGGTGGTCATCGCGGGTGAGGAAGCGGCGGTCCTGGAGATCGCGGCGGGCTTCGAGAAGACCACGCGTCTCAAGGTTTCGCACGCGTTCCACTCGCCGTTGATGGATCCGATGCTGGAGGACTTCCGCGCGGCCATCGAGGGCCTGACCTTCCACGAGCCGAGCATTCCCATGCCCGGCGATGTGACCACAGTGGACTACTGGGTTAGGCACGTCCGCGACACCGTGCGCTTCGCCGACCACATCACCACGTTGACCGGCGAGGGCACCACCGCCTTCCTGGAGCTTGGACCCGGCGGCGTGCTGGCCGCGATGGCGGCCGAATCCGCTCCCGAAGCGCTGGTCGTGCCGATCCACCGCAAGGACCGCTGCGAGGAACTGGCCGCCGTCACCGCGCTGGCCGCGTTGCACGTCAACGGCATCGCGGTCGACTGGGCGCCGATCTTCGCCGGGACCGGGGCCCGCCAGGTCGAGTTGCCGACCTACGCCTTCCAGCGGCGGCGGTTCTGGCCGTCGGCGCGCACCCGCCCCGGTGACGCCTCCGGCCTTGGCCTGACCGCGGTCGAGCACCCGCTGCTGGGCGCGGCCGTCGACCTCGCCGAGCGCGAAGGCGCGTTGTTCACCAGCCGCCTTTCCACCGGCACGCAGCCGTGGCTGGCCGAGCACGCGGTCAACGGCCGCGTCATCCTGCCGGGCGCGGCGTTCGCCGAACTGGCGCTGCGGGCCGGGGACGAACTCGGCCACGACCGCGTGGACGAACTGACCCTCGCCGAGCCGCTCGTCCTGGACCAGGGCGCGGTCCAGGTGCAGGTTTCGGTCGACGAAGCCGGCGGGTTCGCGGTGTACTCGCGGCCCGAGAGCGCGGACGGCCTGCCGTGGACCCAGCACGCCACCGGCACGCTGGCCACCGGCGAACACCGCGCCGACTTCGATGCTGTGTCCTCCACGGCCTGGCCGCCGCAGGGCGCCGAGCCCGTCGAGGTGGACGGTTGCTACGACACCTTCGCCGACAACGGGTTCGCCTACGGGCCCGTCTTCCAGAGCCTGCGGGCCGTGTGGCGGACCGATGAGGCGATCTACGCCGAGGTTTCGCTGCCGGAGGACACCCCGGTGGACGGCTTCGGCCTGCACCCGGCGCTGCTGGACGCGAGCCTGCACGCCGTGCTGGTCGCCGGGTCCGGGACCCCGGGCCTGCCGTTCTCGTGGACCGGGGTGTCGCTGCACGCCACCGGCGCGAAGTCCGTGCGCGTCCGGCTGGTCCAGGACGGTGACACGCTGTCGATCGCGCTCGCCGACCCCGCCGGTGAACCGGTGGCCTCGGTGAAATCACTGGTCACGCGGCCGGTTTCGGCCGAGCGGCCCGCCGAAGCGACCGATCTGTACGGCCTGGAGTGGCGGCCGGTCACCGCGACGGCGCAGGAGCCGGTCGTCATGCTGGACGGCCCGCTGTCGTCCATTGTGGACATCCCGGCCACCTTGGTGCTGCCGGTCGAGGGTGCCGCCGACGTGGTCGCCTCGACGCACGAACTGACCACGCGGGTGCTCGGCCTGCTCCAGGAATGGCTGGGTGACGACCGGTTCGCCGAGTCGCGCCTGGTGTTCGTGACCAAGCCCGGTGACCTGGCCGGAGCCGCGATCGGCGGCCTGGTGCGCTCGGCGCAGGCGGAGAACCCGGGCCGGTTCGGCCTGATCGAGGCCGACTCGGACGAGCTGCTGCCGCAGGCCCTCGCGGTCGACGAGCCGCGGGTCGCGATTCGCCGGGGCGAGATCCTGGTCCCGCGGATCGCCCGCGCCACCGCGGGAGAGCCGATCACCTGGGACGGCCAGGTGCTCATCACCGGGGGAACCGGTGGCCTGGGCCTGGAGATCGCGCGGCACCTGGTGGCCGAGCACGGGGTGCGTGACCTGCTGCTGGTCAGCCGCAGCGGCCGCGCCGACGTGTCGGACATCGACGCCAACGTGCAGGTCGTCGCGTGTGACGTGGCCGACCGTGACGCGCTGGCCTCGCTGCTGGTGCGGCACGACGTCAAGGCCGTCATCCACGCCGCGGGGGTGCTCGACGACGGGGTCATCGGCTCGCTCACGCCCGAACGCCTGGACGCCGTGCTGAAGCCCAAGGTGGACGCGCTCTGGAACCTGCACGAACTGACGGGTGAGCTGGACGCGTTCGTCGTGTTCTCCTCGATCGCCGGGGTGCTCGGCGGGGCCGGGCAGGGCAACTACGCCGCCGCCAACGCCTTCGCCGACGCGCTCGTCGCCCACCGCCGGGCCCAGGGCCTGCCGGGTGTCTCGATGGCCTGGGGCGCCTGGGAAACGGGCATGGCGGGTGACGCGGACACGCAACGCCTGGCGCGCGCGGGTCTGCCGCCGCTCCCGGTCGAGCAGGGCGTGCGGTTGTTCGACGCCGCCGTGGCCGGGGAGCCGCTGGTCCTCCCGGTGCGCCTCGACCTGCCCGTGCTGCGTGCGCAGGACGAGGTCCCGCCGCTGCTGCGCGGCCTGATCCGGACTCGGACCCGCCGGTCGGTCGCCGGTGCCGAGACCGCGGTGAGCCTGGTCCGGCGGCTGTCCGGGCGGAGCGAGGCCGAGCAGTTGGACCTGCTGCTCGACCTGGTGAGCACGCAGGTGGCCGGGGTGCTGGGGCATACCGACACCACCGAGATCGAGCCGTCCAAGCAGTTCTCCGACCTCGGGTTCGACTCGCTGACCGCGGTCGAGCTGCGCAACCGCCTCAGCGGGGTCACCGGCCTGCGCCTGCCGGCCACGCTGATCTTCGACTACCCGACCCCGACCGCGCTGGTCGGTTACGTGGCCGACGAACTGCTGGGCCGTGAAAGCCACCTTCACGGCACCGAGGTAAGCCACAGTGCTGTCGCCGACGACCCGATCGTGATCGTCGGCATGTCCTGCCGCTTCCCTGGTGGGGTCAGCTCGCCCGAGGACCTGTGGCGCCTGGTGTCCGAGGGCGCCGACGCGATCACGGAGTTCCCCGCCGATCGCGGCTGGGACCTGGACTCGCTCTACGACCCGGACCCCGAGCGGCCCGGCACCTCCTACACCCGTGAGGGCGGCTTCCTCCACGAGGCGGCCCAGTTCGACCCGGCCTTCTTCGGCATGAGCCCGCGGGAAGCCCTGGCGACCGACTCGCAGCAGCGCCTGCTGCTCGAAAGCTCCTGGGAGGCGCTGGAGCGGGCGGGCATCGACCCGGTTTCGCTCAAGGGCAGCCAGACCGGGGTCTTCACCGGCGTCATGTACAGCGACTACGCCTCGCTGCTCAACGGCGACGACTTCGAGAACTACCAGGCGACCAGCACCTCGCCGAGCGTCGCCTCCGGCCGGGTCGCCTACACGCTCGGGCTGGAAGGCCCGGCGGTCACCGTCGACACGGCGTGTTCGTCGTCGCTGGTGGCCATGCACTGGGCCATGCAGGCGTTGCGCAACGGCGAATGCTCGCTGGCGCTCGCCGGTGGTGTCACGGTGATGTCCACGCCGAACACCTTCATCGCCTTCTCCCGTCAGCGTGGTCTCGCGGAAGACGGTCGCTGTAAGGCCTACTCGGATGACGCGGACGGTGTCGGCTGGTCCGAAGGTGTCGGCCTGGTGGTGTTGGAGCGGCTCTCGGACGCGAAGCGCAACGGCCACCAGATCCTCGCGGTGGTGCGCGGCAGTGCGGTCAACCAGGACGGCGCCTCGAACGGCCTGACCGCGCCGAACGGGCCTTCACAGCAGCGGGTGATCCGCCAGGCGCTGGCTGCCGCCGGTCTGTCCACTCAGGACGTCGATGTGGTTGAGGGCCACGGCACCGGCACCACGCTGGGTGACCCGATCGAGGCGCAGGCGTTGCTGGCGACCTACGGCCAGGACCGTGAGCGGCCGTTGCTGCTCGGGTCGGTCAAGTCGAACCTCGGGCACACGCAGGCCGCGGCCGGTGTCGCCGGGGTCATCAAGATGGTGCTGGCGCTGCGGCACGGGGTGCTCCCGCAGACGCTGCACGCGGGTACGCCGTCGTCCCATGTGGACTGGGAAGCCGGTGCCGTCGAGCTGGTGACCGAGCGGACCGACTGGCCCGAGGTGCGGCGGCTGCGCCGGGCCGCGGTCTCGTCGTTCGGCGTCAGCGGCACCAACGCGCACCTGATCCTGGAGCAGGCGCCCGAGTCACGGCCCAGCGAGCCGGTGGAGCCGGTCGCCGGGGTCGTGCCGTGGGTGCTGTCGGCGAAGTCGGCGGCGGCGCTGCGTGACCAGGCCGTCCGTCTGTCCACTGTGGATGCGGATCCGGTCGACGTCGGGTACTCGCTCGCGACCACGCGCACGGCCTTCGAGCACCGCGCGGTCGTCCTCGGGGACAACCGCGCCGAACTGCTGCGTTCGCTCGACGAGCCCGCCGGTGGCGTGGTCACCGGCGTCGCGGGTCCCGTCGGCAAGACGGTGTTCGTGTTCCCCGGTCAGGGTTCGCAGTGGCTCGGCATGGGCCAGGCGCTGCTCGAAACCTCGCCGGTGTTCGCCGAGCGCATCGCGGAATGCGCGGTGGCGCTCGAGCCGTTCGTCGACTGGAACCTGCTCGACGCGCTTCGCGGCCGGGAGGACCTCGAACGGGTCGACGTGATCCAGCCGGTGTTGTGGGCGGTGATGGTGTCGCTCGCCGAGCTGTGGCGCTCGGCCGGGGTCGTGCCCGACGCGGTGGTCGGCCACTCGCAGGGCGAGATCGCGGCGGCCGTGGTCGCCGGGGCGCTGAGCCTGGAGGACGCGGCCCGCGTGGTCGCCCTGCGCAGCCTCGCGGTGGCGGAGTTCCTGGCCGGGCACGGCGGCATGATGTCCGTGGCCCAGCCCGTGGACGAACTGCGCCCGCGGCTGAAGCTTTGGGGCGAGCGGATCTCCATCGCCGCGGTGAACGGGCCCGGCGCAACCGTCGTCGCCGGTGAAGCGGCCGCGCTCGACGAGCTGAAGGCCGCCTGCGAAGCCGACGGCATCCGCGCCCGCCGCATCTCGGTGGACTACGCCTCGCACACCCCGCAGGTGGAGACCATCCGCGAGCGCGTGCTCGCCGACCTGGCCCCGATCCGCCCGCGGACCGGCGACCTCCCGTTCTACTCCACGGTGTCCGGCGAGCCGATCGACACCGCCCGCCTCGACGCCGGGTACTGGGTGACCAACCTGCGCCAGACCGTCGAGTTCGAGCGCGCCACCCGCAAGCTGCTCGACGACGGCTACCGCGTCTTCGTCGAGCCCAGCGCGCACCCGGTGCTGACCGTCGGGGTCGAGCAGACCCTCGAAGCCGCCGGGGTCGCCGGGATCGTGCTCGGCACGCTGCGGCGGGACGACGGCGACTGGCTGCGGTTCGCCACCTCGGTCGCCGAAGCCCACGTGCTGGGCGTCCGGGTGGACTGGACGGCCTTCTTCCCCGAGGGCGCGCGGCAGGTCGACCTGCCCACCTACGCCTTCCAGCACGAGCGGTTCTGGCCGGACGCCACCGGGAGCGCGGGCGACGTCCGCGCGGCCGGGCTGGGTGCGGTGGAGCACCCGCTGCTCGGCGCGACCGTCGGCCTCGCCGAGGGCGAGGAGGTGCTCACCAGCCGGATCTCGCTGCGGTCGCACCCGTGGCTGGCCGAGCACGCGGTCAACGGGCAGGCGCTGCTCCCGGGCACGGCGTTCGTCGAACTCGCCGTGCGGGCCGGGGACGAGGCCGGCTGCGACCGGATCGAGGAACTGACCCTCGCGGCGCCGCTGGTGCTGACCGAGCAGGCCGTGCGCCTGCAGGTCCGCGTCGGTGCCGCGGACGACGGCGGCAACCGCCCGATCACCATCCACAGCCGCCCGGAAGAAGCGGTGGACGAGCCGTGGACCGAGCACGCCACCGGGGTGCTCGCGGCCGGGGAGTACCGAGCCGAATTCGACACCGCTGTGTTCGATACCGTCTGGCCACCCGCCGGCGCGGAGCCGATCGAGGTGGACGGCTGTTACCAGCGGTTCGCCGAACTGGGCTTCGAGTACGGCCCGGTCTTCCAGGGCCTGCGTGCGGCCTGGCGCCTCGGTGACGAGATCTTCGCCGAAGCCGCGCTGCCCGAGGGCACCGAGCCCGGCAGGTTCGGCCTGCACCCGGCGCTGCTGGACGCGAGCCTGCACGCCCCGCTGCTCGTCGGCGTGACCGACGGCGCCGGGGGCGGCCTGCCGTTCTCGTGGGAAGGCGTCTCGCTGCACGCGACCGCCGCGGCGGCCGTGCGCGTGCGGTTCACCCCGACCGGTGACGGCTTCTCGATCGCGGTCGCCGACCCGGCCGGTGCGCCGGTGGCCTCCGTGCGGTCGCTGGTCACGCGGGTGGTCGCCGAGCCGGTGGCGCAGCGCGACCCGCTGTTCCGCATCGACTGGGTGCCCGCCACCGGGCAGTCCACCACGGACGCCTACGAGACCTACCACGTCGAGACCGCCGAAACGCACGCGGCGACGGCCGAAGTGCTCGGCGTGCTCCAGCGGTGGCTGGCCGAGGAACGCGACTCACGGCTCGTGATCGTGACCCACGGCGGGCTCGCCGCGGCCGCGGTCGGCGGCCTGGTGCGGACCGCGCAGGCGGAGAATCCCGGCCGATTCGGCCTGATCGAGACCGACGCGGAGGTGCCCGCGGAAGCGTTCGCGGTGGACGAGCCGCACGTCCGGGTCCAGAACGGCGAAATCCTGGTCCCGCGGCTGGCCCGGACTCAGCCGGGAACGGAGTTCACCTGGTCCGGCCAGGTGCTGATCACCGGGGGCACCGGCGGGCTCGGCCTGGCCGTCGCGCGGCACCTGGTGGCCGAGCACGGCGTGCGCGACCTGCTGCTGGTCAGCCGCCGTGGTGAAGCGGACGTGTCGGACATCGATGCCAACGTGCAGGTCGCCGCGTGTGATGTGGCGGACCGGGAGGCGCTGGCCGAGTTGCTGTCCCAGCACGACGTGAAGGCCGTGATCCACACGGCCGGGGTGCTCGACGACGGCGTGATCGGCTCGCTGGACGCGGATCGGCTGGACACCGTGCTGCGGCCCAAGGTCGACGCGGCCTGGAACCTGCACGAACTGACCGGCGACCTCGACGCCTTCGTCTTGTTCTCCTCGGCCGCCGGCGTGTTCGGCACGGCCGGGCAGGGCAACTACGCCGCCGCGAACGCCTTCCTCAACGCCCTCGCCGAGCACCGCCGGGCCGAAGGACTGCCCGCGGTGTCGCTGGCCTGGGGCGCCTGGGACCAGACCGGCATGCTCGCGGGAACCGACCTGGAACGGCTCGCGCGGGCCGGGATGCCGCCGATGACCGTCGAGCAGGGCTTGGCGCTGTTCGACGACGCGATGGGTGCCACCGAGGCCACGCTGGTACCGATCCGGCTGGACCTGCCCGCGCTGCGGGCGCAGGGCGAGATCCGGCCGCTGCTGCGCGGCCTGGTCCGCAGCCGCTCCCGGCGCACGGTCGCCGGGGCGGAAACCGCGATGACGCTGGTGCAGCGGCTCGCGTCGCTGGGCGAGGCCGAGCGCACGGACGCGCTCGCCGACCTGGTGCGCGGCCAGGTCGCGGTGGTGCTGGGGTACTCCGGCGCCGAGGCCGTCGACCCGGCGCTCGCCTTCCAGAGCATGGGCTTCGACTCGCTGACCGCGGTCCAGTTGCGCAACCGCCTGACCACGGCGACCGGCCTCAAGCTGCCCGCCACCCTGGTCTTCGACTACCCGACGCCGATGGTGCTCGCCACGCACCTGCGTGACGAACTGTTCGACGCGGGCACGGTGGTGCCGCGGCAGGTTACGCGGGCCGTCTCGGACGACCCGATCGTGATCGTCGGCATGTCCTGCCGCTTCCCCGGGGACGTCGGGTCGCCGGAGGACCTGTGGCGGCTGGTGTCCGAGGGCGCCGACGCGATCACCGGCTTCCCGGCCAACCGCGGCTGGGACCTCGACGCGCTCTACAACCCGGACCCCGAGGTGTCCGGCACCTCCTACACCCGCCTCGGCGGCTTCCTGCACGACGCCGGCGAGTTCGATCCGGTGTTCTTCGGGATGAGCCCACGCGAGGCGCTGGCCACCGACGCGCAGCAGCGCCTGCTGCTCGAAGGTTCGTGGGAGGCGCTGGAGCGCGCGGGCATCGACCCGGCGTCCCTGCGCGGCAGCCAGACCGGCGTGTTCGCCGGGGTCATGTACAGCGACTACGCCACCATCCTGGACGCCGAGACCTCCGAAGGCTTCCAGGCGACCGGTGGTTCGTTGAGCGTCGCCTCCGGCCGGGTGTCCTACACCTTCGGCTTCGAGGGCCCGGCGGTCACCGTCGACACGGCCTGCTCGTCCTCGCTGGTCACCATGCACCTGGCCGCGCAATCGCTGCGGCAGGGTGAATGCGATCTCGCGCTGGCCGGTGGGGTCACGGTGATGTCCACGCCGAGCACCTTCGTCGAGCTGTCGCGTCAGCGCGGTCTCGCGGTGGACGGCCGGTGCAAAGCGTTCTCCGACTCCGCCGACGGCGCCGGGTTCTCCGAGGGTGTCGGCCTGCTGGTGCTGGAGCGGATGTCCGACGCCAAGCGCAACGGACACCAGATCCTCGCGGTGGTACGCGGTTCCGCGGTGAACCAGGACGGCGCGTCGAACGGGTTGACCGCGCCGAACGGTCCCTCGCAGCAGCGGGTGATCCGCCAGGCGCTGGCCAACGCCGGTCTGTCCACTTCGGACGTCGATGTGGTGGAGGCACACGGCACCGGAACCACGCTGGGCGACCCGATCGAGGCGCAGGCACTGCTCGCCACGTACGGCCAAGACCGGGAACGGCCGCTGTACGTCGGCTCGGTGAAGTCCAACCTCGGGCACACCCAGGCCGCGGCCGGGGTCGCCGGGGTGATCAAGATGGTGATGGCCCTGCGGCACGGGCTGCTGCCGAAGACGCTGCACGTCGACACGCCGTCGTCCCATGTGGACTGGGAGGCCGGTGACGTGGAGGTGCTGATGCGGCCGACGGACTGGCCGGAGGTCGACCGGGTGCGCCGCGCGGGAGTCTCCTCGTTCGGCATCAGCGGGACCAACGCGCACGTGATCCTGGAGCAGGCGCCCAAGTCGGACGCGCCGGTGCTCGAGCTGCCGGGCGACCCGGCGCCGGTCGAGGGCCAGGCGCCGTGGGTGGTGTCCGCGAAGTCGGCCGCCGCGCTGGACGCCCAGCTGGACCGGATCCGCGTGCTGGACGGCGACCCGATCGACATCGGCGCTTCGCTGCTGACCACGCGGGCCGAGTTCGACACGCGGGCGGTGCTGCTCGGTTCGGATGTGGTGCGCGGCAGTGTCGCGGAAGGCGCGTCGGCGCCGGTGTTCGTGTTCCCGGGTCAGGGGGCGCAGTGGGCCGGGATGGCCGTGGAGCTGCTGGACTCGTCGCCGGTGTTCGCCGAGTGGATGGCCGAGTGCGACCGCGTGGTCGGTTCACTGGTCGACTGGTCGGTGGTGCGGGTCCTGCGTGACTCGCGCAACGGCGGTGCGGCCGCGGCGACGTTGCTGGAGCGCATCGAGGTGCTGCAGCCGGTGTTGTTCGCGGTGATGGTGTCGCTGGCGCAGTTGTGGCGGTCCGTCGGCGTGGAGCCCGCCGCGGTGGTGGGTTCTTCGCAGGGTGAGATCCCGGCGGCCTACATCGCGGGCGCGCTGAGCCTGGAGGACGCGGCGAAGATCGTGGTGCTGCGTAGTCAGTTGTTCGCCGACGAGCTGGTGGGCAATGGTGCGGTGGCGTCGGTGGCGCTGTCCGAGGACCAGGTGCGCGAGCGCCTGCCGGAGGGCCTGACGATCGCCGGGGTGAACGGCCCGCAGGCGGTCACGGTGGCCGGTCCGCTGGAGCCGCTCAACGAGTTCGTCGCCGCCTGTGTGGCTGAAGAAATCCGTGCACGGGTGGTTCCGTCCACAGTGGCCTCCCACTGCGCTCAGGTGGACCCGCTGCGCGACGCGATCCTCGAGATGTTCGCGGACATCACGCCGCTGGAAGCGCGGATTCCGTTCTACTCGACGGTGACCGGTGGCCTGGTCGACAGCAGCGAGCTGGGACCGGAGTACTGGTTCCACAACGCCCGCCAGCCGGTGAACTTCGCCGGTGCGGTCAAGGTGCTGCTCGACGACGGCTTCCGGGTCTTCCTCGAGCCGAGCGCGCATCCGGTGCTGACCATGGCGGCGCAGCAGACCGCCGAATCGCTGGACGTGCCGACCGTCGCGGTGGGCTCGCTGCGCCGCGACGAGGGTGGCCCGGCGCGGTTCATGACCTCGCTCGCCGAGGCCTACGTGGCCGGGGTGCGCGTGGACTGGCGGGTGTTCTACGCCGGTACGCGGGCCCGCCGGGTCGACCTGCCGACCTACGCCTTCCAGCACAAGCAGTTCTGGCCGGAACCGCTCACCCCGGCGACCACGGTGGACCCGGTGGACGCCGAGTTCTGGGAGCTGGTCGAGGACGGCGACTTCGCCGGCGAACTGGACCTGGACACCGGCACCGCCGCGCTGGTGGTGCCCGCGCTGGCCGGCTGGCGCAGCCGCCGCCGCGCGAAGTCCACTGTGGATTCCTGGCGGTACGACGAGTCGTGGACGCCGATCAGGCCGTCCGGGGTGCTGTCGGGCACCTGGCTGGTCGTCGTGCCCGAGGGCGGCGAGCCCGTCGAGCTGGGCGTGGAGACCGTCACTCTGGAAGTCGGGGACGTCGACCGCGCCGAGCTGGCCGAGACGCTGCGGGCCCTCGAAGGTGAGTTCGCCGGGGTGCTGTCGCTGCTGGGCACCACGGACGCGCCGCGCGTCGGCGCCGTCCCGGCGGGACTGGCTCGTTCGCTGACCCTGGTGCAGGCGCTGGGAGACGCGGAGCTCGACGCTCCACTGTGGAACGTCACCCGCGGTGCCGTCTCGGTGGCGGAAGCCGCCGAGGTCACCGAGCCCGATCAGGCCGCGCTCTGGGGCCTCGGCCGGGCCGTGGCCCTCGAACAACCGCGCCGCTGGGGCGGTTTGGTCGACGTGCCCGCGGGCCTCGAAGACCGGCTGGCCGCCGTGCTGACCGGTGACGAGGACCAGGTGGCGATCCGCGCCGAAGGCACCTACGGCAGACGACTGGTGCACGCGGCCCCGGCCGAGCAGGTCCGCCGGTGGCAGCCGAGCGGCACCGTCCTGATCACCGGCGGCACCGGCGGTCTGGGCGGATACGTCGCCCGCTGGGCGGTCACCACCGGTGCCGAGCACGTGGTGCTCACCAGCCGTCGTGGCCTCGACGCGCCCGGCGCGCCGGAACTGCGGGCCGAGCTCGAAGGCATGGGCGCCCGCGTCACCATCGCCGCCTGCGACGCGGCGGACCGCGACGCGCTGGCCGCGTTGCTCGCCGAGCACCCCGTGACCGCCGTGGTGCACACGGCCGGTGTCGGCGTCGGCGATGCTCCGGCCGAGTCGCTGACCGTCGAGCAGCTGGATGGATTGCTGCGGTCGAAGCTGGCCGCGGCCTGGAACCTGCACGAACTGACCGGCGAGCTGGACGCCTTCGTGTTGTTCTCCTCGGGCGCGGCGATGTGGGGCAGCGGTGGCCAGCCGGGGTACGCGGCGGGCAACACCTTCCTCAACGCCTTCGCCCAGTACCGCCGCGCGCGGGGCCTCACCGCCACCTCGATCGCCTGGGGCGCCTGGGCCGAGGCGGGGATGGCCACGCACGAGGACATGGCCGAGCACCTGGTCCGGCGCGGGCTGCTGTCGATGGAACCGGAGCTGGCGCTCAGCGCCCTGCAGCGGGCCATCGAAGAGGACCGCACGCTGATCACGGTCACCAACACCGACTGGGAGCGGTTCGCGCCGAGCTTCACCAGCCAGCGCGCGAGCCGGTTGCTCTCGGAGCTGCCCGAGGTCCGGGCGCTGGAGGACGACGAGCCGGAGGAGGAATCGGCGCTCAAGCAGCGGCTCGCCGGGCTGGGCGAGTCGGAACGCACGCGGGTGCTGCTCGACCTGGTCCGCACCGAGGCCGCCGCGACGCTGGGCTTCGACGCGGCCGAGGACCTGCCCGCCGGCAAGGCGTTCCGCGAGGTCGGCTTCGACTCGGTGACCGCGGTGCAGCTGCGCAACCAGCTCAAGGCCGCGACCGGCCTGGCCCTCCCCGCCGCGCTGGTCTTCGACTACCCGACCCCGCGGGCGCTCACCGAGCACCTGCTCGCCGAGCTGTTCGGAAGCCGTGAAAGCCACCTTCACGGCACCGAGGAACGCCGTGAAAGCCACGGCACAGATCCCATCGTGATCGTGGGGATGGCCTGCCGCTACCCGGGTGGGGTGACCACGCCCGAGGAGCTGTGGCAGCTGGTCGACAGCGGGACCGACGCGATCGCCGGGTTCCCCGCCGACCGCGGCTGGGCGCTGGACGCGATCAACAGCGCCACCCGCGAGGGCGGCTTCCTCACCGACGTGGCCGGGTTCGATGCGGGCTTCTTCGGCATCTCACCGCGTGAGGCGCTGGCGATGGACCCGCAGCAGCGCCTGGTGCTGGAAACCACCTGGGAGGCCATCGAACGCGCGGGCATCGACCCGATGTCCCTGCGTGGCAGCCAGACCGGCGTGTTCATGGGCACCACCGGCCAGGACTACCCGAACCTGCCGGGCAACAACGGCGACATGGACGTCTACGCGACCACCTCCTCGGTGGCCAGCGTGATCTCCGGCCGCGTCTCCTACACCGCCGGTCTCGAAGGCCCGGCGGTCACCGTGGACACCGCGTGCTCGTCCTCGCTGGTCTCGATCCACCTCGCCTCGCAGGCGCTGCGCCAGGGTGAATGCGACCTGGCGCTGGCCGGTGGCGTCGCGGTGATGTCCACGCCGAGCGCCTTCAACGCGTTCAGCTCGCAGGGCGGGCTCGCCACCGACGGCCGCTGCAAGTCGTTCGCCGAGGCGGCCGACGGCACCGGCTGGTCCGAGGGCGTCGGGGTGGTCGCGCTGGAGCGGCTGTCCGACGCACAGCGCCACGGCCACCCGATCCTCGCCGTGGTCAAGGGCTCGGCGATCAACCAGGACGGCGCCTCGAACGGGCTGACCGCGCCGAACGGGCCGTCGCAGCAGCGGGTGATCCGCGCCGCGCTGGCCGCCGCCGGTCTGTCCACTTCGGACGTCGACGCGGTGGAGGCCCACGGCACGGGCACCGTGCTGGGCGACCCGATCGAGGCGCAGGCGGTGCTCGCTACGTACGGCCAGGACCGTGAACGACCGGTGCTGCTTGGCTCGATCAAGTCGAACCTGGGCCACCCGCAGTCCGCCGGTGGCGTGGCCGGGTTGATCAAGATGGTGATGGCGTTGCGCCACGGCGTGCTGCCCAAGACGCTGCACATCGACACGCCCTCGGCCAACGTCGAGTGGGACGCGGGTTCGGTGGCACTGCTCACCGAGCGCACCGAGTGGCCGGAGACCGGCCGCCCGCGCCGGGCCGGGGTGTCGTCGTTCGGCGTGAGCGGGACGAACGCGCACCTCATCCTGGAGCAGGCACCGGTCGTCGAGCCGGTGATCGAGCAGGCCGACGTGGAGCCGGCCGTGGTCCCGTGGCTGGTGTCCGGCCGGTCGGCCGAGGCGCTGGGCGCGCAGTTCGCCCGCCTCGAAGCCTTCGTGGCCGCCAACCCGGAGGTCTCGCCGCTGGACGTCGGCTTCTCGCTGGCGGCCACCCGCTCGGCGTTCGAGCACCGGGCGGTGCTGGTGGACGGGTCCACCGAGCTCGCTCGCGGGGTCGCCGGTGAGCGTTCGCTGGCGGTGCTGTTCTCCGGCCAGGGTTCGCAGCGGCTGGGCATGGGCCGCGAGCTGTACAAGCGGTTCCCGGTGTTCGCGGCGGCGCTGGACGAGGTGCTCGAACACCTCGACGTCCGCGAGGTCATGTGGGGCGAGGACGCCGACGCGCTGAACCAGACCGGCAACGCGCAGCCCGCGTTGTTCGCCCTCGAAGTGGCGCTCTACCGGCTCGCCGAGTCGTGGGGTCTCCGGCCCGACTACCTGACCGGCCACTCCATCGGCGAGATCGCCGCGGCCCACGTGGCCGGGGTGCTCAGCCTCGAAGACGCGTGCACGCTCGTCGAAGCACGCGGCCGGCTCATGCAGGCGTTGCCCACCGGAGGCTCGATGGTGGCGATCGAGGCCACCGAGGACGAGGTCGCACCCCTGCTCACCGACGACGTGTCCATCGCCGCCGTCAACGGGCCGACCTCACTGGTGATCTCCGGAAACGCGCAGGTCACGGCTCGGATCGCGGAGGAGTTCACCGGGCGCGGGCGGAAATCTAGGCGTTTGCCGGTCAGCCATGCGTTCCACTCACCCTTGATGAACCCGATGCTCGACGACTTCAGGACCGTGGTGACGGGCCTGTCGTTCGGCGAGCCCAGGATCCCCGTGGTGTCCACTTTGAGCGGTGAAATCGCCACGCCGGCCCAGCTGGCCGACCCCGAGTACTGGGTGCGGCACGTGCGCGAGACGGTGCGGTTCGCCGACGGGGTGCGCACGCTGACCGGCGAGCGCGTGGACACCTTCCTGGAACTGGGACCCGACGGCGTGCTGTCCGCGATGGCGGCCGAGACCACGCCGGGGTCGGTGGCCGTGCCGGTGTTGCGCAAGGACCGCGGCGAGGAACTGGCCGCCGTGAGCGCACTGGCGAAACTGCACGTCAGCGGCGTGGAACTGGACTGGCGGGCGATCTTCGCCGGGACCGGTGCGCGCCGGATCGACCTGCCTACCTACGCCTTCCAGCACGAGCGCTACTGGCCGGAGCCGGTCGAGGCCGCGGCCGAGGTCGAAGCCGGGGACACGGTCGACGCCGAGTTCTGGGCGGCCGTCGAGCGCGAGGACCTGGAGAGCCTGGCCTCCGAGCTGGGCGTCGAGTCCGAACGCGACTCGCTGGGCGCGCTGCTGCCCGCGTTGTCCTCGTGGCGCAGCCGCCGCCGCGTGCAGTCCACTGTGGATTCCTGGCGGTACCGGGAGACCTGGCGGGCCTTGCCGGGCTCGGCGTCGGGCGCGTTGTCCGGCACCTGGCTGGTGGTCGTGCCGACCGGGTACAGCGACGGTGAGTGGCTCAGCGCGGTGCTCGGCCCGAACATGCTGCGGGTCGAGGTGGCCGGTATCGGCCGCGAGGAGATCGCCGCCCGGCTGCCCGGTGACTTCGAGGGCGGCTTCGCGGGCGTCATCTCGCTGCTCGCGCTGGACGCCGACCTCGGCGGGGTCACCGCCACCGCGTCACTGGTGCAGGCTTTGGGCGACGCCGGAATCCTGGCGCCGGTCTGGGCGATCACCCGCGGCGCGGTCGCGGTCGACGAGTCCGAGCAGGTCGGCGACCCGTGGCAGGCCGGGGTCTGGGGCCTGGGCCGGGTGGCCGCGCTCGAACTGCCGCGGCAGTGGGGCGGGCTGGTCGACCTGCCCGAGGTGATCGACGAGCAGGTCGCGCAGCGATTCGCCGACGTGCTGTCCGGCGCGGCAGGCGAGGACCAGGTCGCCGTGCGCTCCCGTGGGCTCTACGGCCGCCGCGTCATCCCCGCACCCGACGGCGCCGGTGATTGGGTGCCCTCGGGCACGGTGCTGATCACCGGTGGCACCGGCGCGCTCGGCGCGCAGGTGGCGCGGGACCTGGCCCGGCGCGGTGTCGAGCGGCTCGTGCTGCTCAGCCGCCGTGGGCCGGACGCGCCGGGCGCGGTCGAGCTGTGGGACGAGCTGACCGGCCTGGGTGCCGACGTGACCATCACCGCGTGCGACGTCGCCGATCGCGAGAGCGTGGCGCAGGTGCTCGCCGGGATCCCCGCCGGGCAGCCGCTGACCGGCGTGGTCCACACCGCCGGGGTGCTCGACGACGGCGTGCTCGAAGGCCTCACCCCGGAACGCTTCGCCACGGTCTACCGCGCGAAGGTCGACGCCGCGGTGGTGCTCGACGAACTCACGCGCGAGCTGGACCTGACCGCGTTCGTGGTGTTCTCCTCGGTCGCCGGCACGGTCGGCAACCCGGGCCAGGGCAACTACGCCGCGGCCAACGCCGTGCTCGACGCGCTCGCGCAGCGGCGCCGGTCGCTCGGCCTCGCCGCTTCCTCGATCGCCTGGGGTGCCTGGGCCGGGGCGGGCATGGCCGTGGACTCGGAGTGGACCCACCGCGAAGGCTCGCCGGTGATGGATCCGGAGCTGGCGGTCGTCGCGCTGCGGCAGGTCGTCGCCGAGGGTGCGGCCACCATGGTGGTCGCGGACCTGCGGCAGCCGCGGATGCTCGGCTGGCTGCTCGGCATGCGGCCGACGCCCTCGCTGGCGGACCTGCCGGGGGCCCGGCGCCTGCTGGACGAGGCCGAAGCCGCTCGCCGCTCCACCGAGACCGTGGCGAACGAGTTGCACCGGGAACTGCTGGAGCTGTCCGACGCCGAGCAACTCGACGCGGTGCTCGACGTGGTCCGCGCGCGGGTCGCTTCGGTGCTGGCGTACGCGAGTGCGAGTGCGGTGGGCGTGGACAACGCCTTCCGCGACCTCGGATTCGACTCGCTGACCGCGGTCGAGCTGCGCAACCAGCTCAACGAGGCGACCGGCCTCACGCTGCCCGCCAGCCTCGTCTTCGACTACCCGACCCCGCGAACCCTGGCCGCCCACCTGCGTGACGAGCTGCTGGGCCGCCGTGAAAGCCACATTCACGGCGAAATCGGCCGTGAAAGCCACCTTCACGGCGGGACCGACGAACCCATCGCGATTGTCGGGATGTCCTGCTGGTTCCCTGGGGACGTCCGGTCGCCGGAGGAGCTGTGGGAGCTGCTGGTCAACGGGCGTGACGGGGTCACCGGCTTCCCGACCGACCGCGGCTGGGACCTCGACGAGGTGTTCGGCGGCGAGAACCCGAGCATTACCCGATACGGCGGCTTCCTGCCGAACCCGGCCGAGTTCGACCCGGCGTTCTTCGGCATCTCACCGCGTGAAGCGCTGGCCATGGACCCGCAGCAGCGCCTGCTGCTCGAAGGTTCGTGGGAGGCGCTGGAGCGCGCCGGGCTCGACCCGGCGGCGTTGCGCGGCAGCCAGACCGGCGTGTTCGTCGGCACGAACGGCCAGGACTACGCCACGCTGATCGCCAACACCGGCCAGGAGACCGGCGGCCACGGCGCGACCGGCCTCGCGGCCAGCGTCATCTCCGGCCGCCTGTCCTACACCTTCGGCTTCGAGGGCCCGGCGGTCACCGTCGACACGGCCTGCTCGGCTTCACTGGTGGCGCTGCACCTGGCGGTCCAGTCGCTGCGGCAGGGCGAATGCGACCTGGCGCTGGCCGGTGGTGCGACGGTGATGTCCACGCCGCTGGTGTTCTCCGAACTGTCCAAGCAAGGGGCGCTCGCCGCCGACGGCCGCTGCAAGGCGTTCTCCGACGCGGCGGACGGCACCGGCTGGTCCGAGGGTGTCGGCCTGCTCGTGGTCGAGCGGCTGTCCGACGCGAAGCGCAAGGGCCACAACATCCTCGCCGTGGTGCGCGGTTCCGCGGTGAACCAGGACGGTGCCTCGAACGGCCTGACCGCGCCCAACGGTCCCTCGCAGCAGCGGGTGATCCGGCAGGCGCTTGCCAGTGCTGGACTGTCCACAACGGACGTGGATGCGGTGGAGGCACACGGCACCGGCACCGCGCTGGGTGACCCGATCGAAGCGCAGGCGTTGCTGGCCACCTACGGCAAGGAGCGCGAGCACCCGCTGTGGCTGGGCTCGGTGAAGTCGAACCTCGGCCACACGCAGGCGGCGGCCGGTGTCGCGGGCATCATCAAGATGGTCATGGCCCTGCGCCACGGCGTGCTGCCGAAGACGCTGCACGCCGACGAGCCCTCGTCCCACGTGGACTGGAACTCGGGCGCGGTGAGCGTGCTGACCGACACCGTGCCGTGGCCCGAGGTGCGCCGCGAACGCCGGGCGGGCGTGTCCTCGTTCGGCATCAGCGGGACGAACGCGCACATCATCCTGGAGCAGGCACCCGAAGCCGAGCCGGTGGCGCTGCCGCTGAAGGGCACCCGCTCGCCGATCGACGGTGTGGTGCCGTGGGTGCTCTCCGGCAAGACCGAAGCCGCGGTCGACGCGCAGCTGGACAGGATCCGGGCGCTGGACGCGGATCCGCTCGACATCGGCGCTTCGCTGCTCACCACCCGCACGACCTTCGACTCGCGGGCGGTCCTGCTCGGTTCGGACGTGGTGCGCGGCGGTGTCGCGGAAGGCGCGTCGGCGCCGGTGTTCGTGTTCCCCGGCCAGGGTGCCCAGTGGAACGGCATGGCGCTGGAGTTGCTGGACTCGTCCCCGGTGTTCGCCGAGTGGATGGCCGAATGCGACCGCGTCATCGGGACCATGGTCGACTGGTCGGTGGTCGAGGTGCTGCGGGAGTCCCGTGAAGGCGGGGACGGCCTGGAGCGCATCGAGGTGCTGCAGCCGGCGTTGTTCGCGGTGATGGTGTCGCTGGCGCAGTTGTGGCGGTCCGTCGGCGTGGAGCCCGCCGCGGTGGTCGGGTCCTCGCAGGGTGAGATCCCGGCGGCCTACATCGCGGGCGCGCTGAGCCTCGAAGACGCCGCCAAGATCGTGGTGCTGCGAAGCCAGTTGTTCGCCGACGAGCTGGTGGGCAATGGCGCGGTGGCCTCGGTGGCGCTGACCGAAGAACAACTCCGCGAACGCCTGCCGGAGGGCTTGACGATCGCCGGGATCAACGGACCCAAGGCACTCACCGTCGCCGGACCGGTCGAGCTGCTCGACGAGTTCGTGGCGGCCTGTGTCGCCGAGGAGATCCGGGCTCGCGTGGTTCCGTCCACTGTGGCCTCCCACTGCGCTCAGGTGGACCCGCTGCGCGAGGCCATCCTCGAGATGTTCGCCGAGATCACCCCGCGTGAAGCCGACATCCCGTTCTACTCCACGGTGACCGGTGGACTTGTCGACAGTGCCGAACTCGGGCCGGAGTACTGGTTCCAGAACGCCCGTCAGCCGGTGAACTTCGCCGGTGCGGTCAAGGCCATGCTCGACGACGGGTTCCGCGCGTTCGTCGAGACCAGCGCGCACCCGGTGCTCACGATGGCCGTGCAGGCCACCGCCGAGGACCTGGAGATCCCGGCTGTCGCGGTCGGCTCGCTGCGCCGCGACGAGGGCGGCCCGGCGCGGTTCGCCACCTCACTCGCCGAGGCGTACGTCGCCGGGGTGCCGGTGGACTGGACCGTGTTCTTCGCCGGGAGCGGGGCACGGCGAATCGATCTGCCGACCTACGCCTTCCAGCGCCAGCGGTTCTGGCCCGAGCCGGCCAAGCAGAAGGCTGTCGCCACCGCCGATCCGGTGGACGCGGCGTTCTGGGACCTGGTCGAAGACGGCGACTTCGCCGAAGCACTGGCTTTGGACGACGACACTGCCGCACTGGTGGTGCCCGCGCTCGCCGGCTGGCGCAGCCGTCAGCGCACGCAGTCCACAGTGGATTCCTGGCGGTACCGCGAGTCCTGGACCCCGTTCACCGCGAACGAGGCGCTCACCGGCTCCTGGCTGGCGCTGGTCCCGTCCGGCTACACCGCCGACCCGTGGGTGACCGCGGTGCTGGCGGTGCTGGGTGACGACGCGGTGCTGGTCGAGGTCGGGGACACCCACCGGACCAAGCTGGCCAAGGAACTCGCCGAGGTCGCGCACAACGAGTTCGCCGGGGTCGTCTCGCTGGCGGGCATCGCCGAAGCGCCTGCGGTCGGCAACGTGCCGGTCGGCCTGGCGATGACACTGCTGATCGTGCAGGCGCTCGGCGACGCCGGTATCGAGGCCCCGCTGTGGTGCGTCAGCAGGGGAGCGGTCTCGGTCGGCCAGGCCGACCAGGTCAGCCGACCCGAACAGGCCGCGCTCTGGGGCCTGGGCCGGGTGGCCGCGCTCGAACTGCCGCGCCGCTGGGGTGGCCTGGTCGACCTGCCCGAGGAGTTCGACGAGCGGACCGCCGAGCGGCTGTCCGGCGTGCTCACCGGCACCGGCGAGGACCAGGTCGCGGTGCGCTCGGCCGGGACGTTCGGCAGGCGCCTGGTGCACGCGGCCCCGGTCGCCGAGCGGCCGGCGGAGCCGTGGAAGGTGCGCGGCACCGTGCTGATCACCGGTGGCACCGGCGGGCTCGGCGGGTACGTGGCCCGGTGGGCGGTCGCCAGTGGCGCCGAGCACCTGGTGCTCACCAGCCGTCGTGGCCTGGACGCGCCGGGAGCCGTGGAACTGCGCGAGGAACTCGAAGCCTCCGGCGCCCGCGTGACGGTGGCCGCCTGTGACGTGTCCGATCGCGACAGTGTCGCCGCGGTGCTCGACGCCATCCCGGCGGAGACGCCGCTGACCGCGGTGGTGCACGCCGCCGGGGTCGGCGTCGGTGACGCGGCGATCGAAGCGCTGACCATGGACCAGCTCGACGCCCTGCTGCAGGCCAAGATGACCGCGGCGTGGCACCTGCACGAACTGACCGCCGAACTGGACCTCGACGCGTTCGTGCTGTTCTCCTCCGGTGCCGCCAACTGGGGCAGCGGCGGGCAGCCCGGTTACGCGGCGGGCAACGCCTTCCTCGACGCGCTGGCGCAGTTCCGCCGGGCGCAGGGCCGTCCGGCGACCGCCATCGCCTGGGGTGCCTGGGCCGAGGCGGGCATGGTGCACGACAACCCGTCGATGTGGGAGCACCTGACCCGCCGCGGGCTGCTCACCATGGCGCCGGAGCTGGCGATCACCGCGCTGCGGCAGGCGCTCGAGGACGACCAGACCGCGTTGACCGTGACGAACACGGACTGGACCAGGTTCGCGCCGAGCTTCACCGCGAACCGGCCGAGCCCGCTGCTCTCGGAACTGCCCGAGGTGGCGGCGGTGCTGGCCGAACCGGAGACGGACGGCCAGGCCGAGTCCGGCGAATCGGAGTTCAAGCAACGCCTGACCGCGATGCCGGACGCCGAACGCGGCCGGGCCCTGCTGGAACTGGTCCGCGACGAAGCGGCGGCCACGCTCGGCTACGACAACGCTGACGCGCTCCCGGCGAACCGGGCGTTCCGCGAGGTCGGCTTCGACTCGGTGACCGGGGTGGAACTGCGCAACCGGCTCAAGGCGGCCACCGGGCTGTCGCTGGCCGCGGCGCTGGTGTTCGACCACCCGACCCCGGCCGCGATCGCGAAGTTCCTCAAGGCCGAGCTGTTCGGGGAGGACGCGGCCGCCGCCGACGACCCGGACGCGCGCATCCGCGAAACCCTGGCTTCGATCCCGGTCAGCAGGCTGCGCAAGGCCGGTCTGCTCGACATGGTCCTCCAGCTGGCGGGCGAAGAAGCCGAACCCGAGGCCACCGCGGCCGACGCGGGGACCAACGGTGACGTCTCGCTCGACGACATGGACGCCGAAAGCCTGCTGAGGCTGGCTACCGACGGAATTGACGGATAAGGACGGGTTGATGACCGACTCCACCAACCAGTACGTCGAGGCGCTGCGCTCGTCCTTGAAGGAGATCGAGCGTCTCCGCAAGCAGAACCAGCAGCTGGTGGCGTCCGCCGTGGAGCCGATCGCCATCGTCGGCATCGGGTGCCGGTACCCGGGCGGGGTGAGAAGCCCGGAGGAACTGTGGGACCTGGTCGCCGAGGGCCGCGACGCGATCGGCGGCTTCCCGCTCGACCGCGGCTGGGACGTCGAAGCGTTGCGCAGCGCCACCTTCGAGGGCGGGTTCCTGGCCGATGTGGCCGACTTCGACGCGGGCTTCTTCGGCATTTCGCCGCGGGAAGCCGTGGCGATGGACCCGCAGCAGCGGTTGGTGCTGGAAACCGCGTGGGAGGCGCTGGAGCGCGCCGGGATCGACCCGCTTTCCCTGCGGGGCAGCCAGACCGGCGTGTTCCTCGGGACCACCGGCCAGGACTACGGCGCCCTGACCGCGCAGTCCGGGGAGGGCGACGCGTTCACCACCACCGCTTCGGTGGCGAGCGTGATCTCCGGCCGCGTCTCCTACACCTCGGGCCTCGAAGGCCCGGCGGTCACCGTCGACACGGCCTGCTCGTCGTCGCTGGTGTCGCTGCACCTCGCCGTGCAGGCGCTGCGGCAGGGTGAGTGCGAACTGGCGCTGGCCGGTGGCGTGATGGTGATGTCGACGCCGACCGGGTTCGCCGCGTTCACCCAGCAGGGCGGGCTCGCCGGGGACGGCCGGTGCAAGTCGTTCGCCGAGGCCGCCGACGGCACGGGCTGGTCCGAGGGTGTCGGTGTGCTCGCACTGGAGCGGGTGTCCGACGCGCAGCGCAAGGGGCACAAGATCCTCGCCGTGGTGCGGGGTTCCGCGGTCAACCAGGACGGCGCCTCGAACGGCCTGACCGCGCCCAACGGCCCGTCGCAGCAGCGCGTGATCCGCGCGGCACTGGCGAACGCCGGGCTGAACCCGGCCGATGTGGACGCCGTGGAAGCCCACGGCACCGGCACGGTCCTGGGCGACCCGATCGAAGCGCAGGCCGTGCTCGCGACCTACGGGCAGGACCGGGAAACCCCGTTGCTGCTCGGGTCGATCAAGTCGAACCTCGGGCACCCGCAGGCGGCGGGCGGGGTCGCCGGGATCATCAAGATGGTCATGGCGCTGCAGCACGCCGTGCTGCCGAAGAGCCTGCACATCGACGCGCCTTCGTCCAATGTGGAATGGGATGCCGGTGCGGTCGAGCTGCTGACCGAGCGACGGGACTGGCCGGAGACCGACCACCTGCGCCGTGCCGGTGTGTCTTCGTTCGGCGTCAGCGGGACGAACGCGCACATCATCCTGGAGCAGGCCCCGGCCGCCGAGGTGGTCGAGGAGCCCGCCGAGGTCGAGCCCGCGGTGGTGCCGTGGCTGGTTTCCGGTCGCAGCGCCGAAGCACTGGACGCGCAGGTCGACCGCCTTCGGTCCTTTGTGGATTTGTCGACGGCCTCGCCGTTGGACATCGGCCTTTCGCTGGCCACCACCCGCTCGGCGTTCGAGCACCGCGCCGTGCTGGTGGACGGCTTCACCGAGCTCGCCAGGGACGCCGCGACCGACCGGCTGACCGCGTTCCTGTTCTCGGGCCAGGGTTCGCAGCGGATCGGCATGGGCCGCGAGCTGTACGACCGCTTCCCGGTGTTCCGCGCCGCGCTGGACGAGGTGTTCGAGCACCTGGACGTCCGCGACGTCATGTGGGGCGATGACCAGGAAGCGCTGAACCAGACAGGGAACGCGCAGCCCGCGTTGTTCGCGCTGGAAGTGGCGTTGTTCCGGCTGGTCGAGTCGCTGGGCATCAAGCCGGATTACCTCGCCGGGCACTCCATCGGGGAGATCGCCGCCGCGCACGTGGCCGGGGTGCTCAGCCTGGAAGACGCGTGCACGCTGATCAAGGCCCGCGCCCGGTTGATGCAAGCACTTCCGACCGGTGGGGCGATGGTGGCGATCAAGGCCACCGAGGACGAAATCACCCTCACCGAGGGCGTTTCGATCGCCGCGGTCAACGGGCCGTCGTCCGTGGTCATCGCGGGTGAGGAAGCCGCGGTCCTGGAGATCGCGGCCGGCTTTGAGAAGACCTCGCGGCTGAAGGTCTCGCACGCGTTCCACTCGCCGCTGATGGACCCGATGCTCGACGACTTCCGAGCCGCCATCGAGGGCCTGACCTTCCACGAGCCGCAGCTCCAGCTGGTCACCACCGGCGATGTGACCACAGTGGACTACTGGGTGAACCACGTGCGGGACACCGTGCGGTTCGCCGACAACGTGCGCAGGCTGGCCGAGCAGGACGTGACCGCGTTCCTGGAGCTGGGCCCGGACGGGGTGCTGTCCGCGATGGCGCTGGAAAGCGTCGAAGCGGTGGCCGTCCCGCTGCTGCGCAAGGATCGTCCCGAGGAGTCGGCCGCCGTCGCCGCGCTGGCGCGGCTGCACGTCAGCGGCGTCACCGTCGACTGGGCGCCGCTGTTCGCGCGCACGGGCGCGCGCAAGATCGACCTGCCCACCTACGCCTTCCAGCGGCAGCGGTACTGGGCTTCGGCCGCCCGCACCTCGGGTGACGTCCGCGCCGCCGGGCTGGGCGCCATCGAGCACCCGGTGCTGGGCGCGACCGTCGACCTCGCCGCCGGTGAGGGACTGCTGTTCACCAGCCGGTTGTCGCTGCGCACGCACCCGTGGCTGGCCGACCACAACGTGCAGGGCCGCGTGCTGCTGCCCGGCACCGCCTTCGTCGAACTCGCGCTGCGGGCCGGGGAAGACCTCGGCCTCGACCGGATCGACGAACTGACCCTGGCCGCGCCACTGGTCATCCCCGAGGAAGGCGCGCTGCAGCTCCAGTTGCACCTCGGCGCGCCCGACGAGGGCGGACGGCGTTCGGTCGCGGTGCACTCGCGGCCCGAAGGCGCGGCCGAGTTGCCCTGGACGCCACACGCCACCGGCTTCCTGGCCGAGGGCGCGCAGGCGCCCGCCTACGACTTCACCGCCTGGCCGCCTGCCGGTGCCGAGCCCGTCGACGTGACCGGGCACTACGAGCGCTTCGCCGAGTTGGGCTTCAACCACGGACCGACCTTCCAGGGGCTCAAGGCCGCCTGGAAGCAGGGCGAGGACGTGCTCTTCGCCGAGGTCGCGCTGCCGGAGTCGGCCGAGCAGGACGCCGGCCGGTTCGTGCTGCACCCCGCGCTACTGGACGCGAGCCTGCACGCCGCCGGATTCGCCGACCTCGGCGAGGTCAGCCGGGGCGGGCTGCCGTTCTCCTGGGAAGGCGTTTCGGTGCACGCCACCGGCGCGACCGCGCTGCGGGTGCGGCTGGCGCGGGGTGCCGGTGACGCCGTGGCGATCGAGGTGGCGGACACCGCCGGGGGTCCGGTCGCGTCGGTCGAAGGACTGCTGGCGCGGGCGGCGACGGCGATCGCCGAGCCGAGCGTCGCGGCCAGTTCGCTGTTCAAGCTCGACTGGGTGCCCGCGCGGGCCGCGGCCGAGCCGGAGTTCGCCACCCACACCGAGCTGTCGTCCATTGTGGACGTGCCGCCGGTCGTGGTGTTCCCGGTGGAGACACCGCGGGACGACGTGGTCGCCTCCGTGCACGAGGTGACCGCCCGGGTACTGGGCGTGCTGCAGGAGTGGTTGCGGGAGGAGCGGTTCGCCGACTCCCGCCTGGTTTTCGCCACCCAAGCGGGCCTGGTGGGTGCCGCGGTCTGGGGTTTGGTGCGCTCGGCGCAGTCGGAGAACCCGGGCCGCTTCGGGCTGGTGGAACTCGAGCCGGGCGCGTCGGTGGCGCAAGCGCTTGCCACCGAAGAAGCGCAGGTCGCCGTCCGGGACGGCAGCGTGCTCGCGCCGCGGGTGGCGCGTGCGGAAGCGGGCGAACGGGCCACCTGGGACCCGGACGAACTGGTGCTGATCACCGGTGGCACCGGCGGGCTGGGCGGGGTGCTCGCGCGGCACCTGGTGAACGAACACGGCGTGCGGAACCTGCTGCTGGTCAGCCGGACCGGTCGGGCCGACGTGTCCGACATCGAGGCCAACGTGCAGGTCGTCGCCTGTGATGTGGCGGACCGGGACGCGCTCGCGGAGTTGCTGTCGCAGCACGACGTGAAGGCCGTTGTCCATACGGCCGGGGTGCTCGACGACGGCGTGATCGGCTCGCTCGACGCCGACCGGCTGGACACCGTGCTGCGGCCCAAGGTCGACGCGGCCTGGAACCTGCATGAGCTCACCAGCGACCTGTCCCAGTTCGTGCTTTATTCTTCGGCGGCGGGCACCTTCGGCACGCCGGGCCAGGGCAACTACGCGGCCGCAAACGCTTTCCTCGACGCACTCGCGGCTCACCGGCGGGCCGCCGGACTGCCCGCGGTGTCGCTGGCCTGGGGTGCCTGGGACCCGTCGATCGGGCTCACCGGCGGGCTGTCCGAGGCCGAACTGACGAAGATCACCGGCTCCGGCATGCCGCCGCTGTCGATCGAGCAGGGGCTCGAACTGTTCGACCTCGCGGTGGCCGGGGCGGACGCCGCCGTGCTGCCGGTGCGGCTGGACCTGCCCGTCCTGCGCGGCAGGGCGGAGATCCCGCCGCTGTTGCGGGGGCTGATCCGCGCTCGCTCGCGGCGGGCCGTGGCGGGTTCGGAGACCGCGACTTCGCTGGTGCAGCGGCTTTCCGCGCTGGGCGAAGCCGACCGCACCGACGCGCTGGTGGACCTGGTCCGCGGTCAGGTCGCCGCCGTGCTGGGGCACCTCGGCGCGGAGTCGGTGGACCCCGCGCAGGCCTTCCAGAACCTGGGCTTCGATTCGCTGACCGCTGTCGAGCTGCGCAACCGCCTGGGCACGGCGACCGGCCTGCGCCTGCCCGCCACGCTGATCTTCGACTACCCAAACACCGCCGCGCTGGCCGCCTACCTGGCCGACGAGCTGTTCGACGGCCGTGAAAGCCACATTCACGGCACCGAACCACGCCGTGAAAGCCACATTCACAGCAGTGACGACCCGATCGTCATCGTCGGGATGGGCTGCCACTACCCGGGCGGGGTGGATTCGCCGGAGGACCTGTGGCGCCTGGTGTCCGAGGGCGCCGACGCGATCTCCGAGTTCCCGGCCGACCGCGGCTGGGACCTCGACACGCTCTACAACTCCGACCCGGACCACTTCGGCACCTCCTACACCCGCTACGGCGGTTTCCTCGGCGGCGCGGGGCAGTTCGACCCCGAGTTCTTCGAGATGAGCCCGCGTGAGGCGATGGCGACCGACGCGCAGCAGCGGCTGCTGCTCGCCACCGCGTGGGAAGCGTTCGAGCGCGCCGGCATCGACCCGACCTCGTTGCGGGGCAGCGCGACCGGGGTGTTCGCCGGGGTGATGTCCAGCGACTACAGCACCCTCATCGACGATGAGGCGTTCGAGGGTTACCAGGGCACCGGCACCGCGGGCAGCGTGCTGTCCGGCCGCGTCGCCTACTCGCTCGGACTGGAGGGCCCGGCGGTCACCGTCGACACGGCCTGCTCGTCTTCGCTGGTCGCGCTGCACCTCGCCGCGCAGGCGCTGCGCAGCGGGGACTGCACGCTCGCGCTGGCCGGTGGCGTGACCGTGATGGCCACGCCGGGCTCGTTCATCGCCTTCTCCCGCCAGCGCGGGCTCGCGCAGGACGGCCGGTGCAAGTCCTTCGCCGACGCCGCCGACGGCGTGGGCTGGTCCGAGGGTGTCGGCCTGCTGGTGCTGGAGCGGCTCTCCGACGCCAAGCGCAACGGCCACACCATCCTCGCCACCGTCCGCGGCTCGGCGATCAACCAGGACGGTGCTTCCAACGGCCTGACCGCGCCCAACGGCCCCTCGCAGCAACGCGTCATCCGCCAGGCACTCGCGTCGGCTGGACTGTCTACTCAGGACGTGGACGCGGTCGAGGCGCACGGCACCGGCACCACGCTGGGTGACCCGATCGAGGCGCAGGCGTTGCTGGCCACCTATGGCCGCGACCGCGAAACCCCGCTGCTGCTCGGCTCGATCAAGTCGAACATCGGGCACACGCAGGCCGCCGCCGGTGTCGCGGGTGTGATCAAGATGGTCATGGCCATGCGGTACGGCCAGTTGCCGCGGACGCTGCACGTCGACGCGCCTTCGTCCCATGTGGACTGGGAGGTCGGGGCGGTCGACCTGCTCACCGCGCCGGCCGACTGGCCGGAATCCGGCCGCCCGCGCCGGGCCGCGGTATCCTCGTTCGGGGTCAGCGGCACCAACGCGCACGTGGTGCTGGAGCAGGCGACCTCGGTGGCACCGCGGGTGATCGAGCCGGTGGTGGAGCCGAAGGCGGTGCCGCTGCCGATCTCGGCGAAGACGGTCGCCGCGCTGGACGGCCAGGTCGAGCGCATCCGCGCCTTCGACGCGCCGCCGGTCGACGTCGGCTTCTCGCTGGTCTCCACGCGGACGACCTTCGAGCACCGGGCGGTGCTGATCGACGGCACCGAGGTCGCGCGGGGGACCGCGCTGGAGCGTCCGCTCACGTTCTTGTTCGCGGGCCAGGGTTCGCAGCGGGTCGGCATGGGCCGTGAGCTGTACGACCGCTTCCCGGTGTTCCGCGCCGCGCTCGATGAGGTCTTCGAGCACCTGGACGTCCGTGATGTCATGTGGGGCGATGACCAGGAAGCGCTGAACCAGACGGGGAACGCGCAGCCCGCGTTGTTCGCGCTGGAAGTGGCCCTGTTCCGGCTGGTCGAGTCGCTGGGCATCAAGCCGCGATCGCTTGCGGGCCATTCGATCGGTGAGATCGCCGCGGCCCACGTCGCCGGAGTGCTCTCCCTCGAAGACGCTTGCACGCTCATCGAGGCTCGTGCTCGGTTGATGCAGGCTCTTCCGACCGGTGGCGCCATGGTGGCGATCAAGGCCCGCGAAGACGAGATCACCCTCACCGAGGGCGTTTCGATCGCCGCGGTCAACGGGCCGTCGTCGGTGGTCATCGCCGGTGAGGAAGCCGCGGTCCTGGAAATCGCTTCCAGGTTCGAAAAGACCTCGCGCCTCAAGGTCTCGCACGCGTTCCACTCGCCGTTGATGGATCCGATGCTGGAGGACTTCCGCGCGGCCATCGAGGGCCTGACCTTCCACGAACCCCGCATCCCGATGCCGGGTGACGTGACCACTGTGGACTACTGGGTCCGCCACGTCCGCGACACCGTCCGCTTCGCCGACCACCTCGATGCCGACGCGGCCTACCTCGAACTGGGGCCGGACAGCACGTTGTCCGCGATGGCCGCCGAGGTGGCCGAGGTCGCGGTCCCGGCGCTGCGCAAGGACGGCGACGAGGAGACCGCCTTCGCCACCGCGCTGGCCCGCCTGCACGTCAACGGCGTGTTCCTGGACTGGCGGCGGTTCTTCGACGGCACCGGCGCCCAGCGCGTCGACCTGCCCACCTACGCCTTCCAGAACCGCTGGTTCTGGCCGCCGGTGGTGGTCCGGCCCGGCGACGCGACCGGCCTCGGCCTGGTGTCGGTGGAGCACCCGCTGCTCGGCGCCGCGGTCGAACTGGCCGACGGCGAGAGCGTGTTCACCAGCCGCTTGTCCCTGCGGACGCACCCGTGGCTCGCCGACCACACGGTGATGAACCGCGTGCTGCTGCCCGGTACCGCCTACGTCGAACTGGCGCTGCGTGCGGGGGACGAGGTCGGCTGCGACCGCATCGAGGACCTGACCCTCGCCGCGCCCCTGGTACTGCCCGAGCTGGGAGCCGTGCAGTTGCAGGTCCGCGTCGGTGAGGCGGACGAGAGCGGCCGCCGGACCGTTGCCGTCCACTCGCGCGCCGACGTGGACGCGCCGTGGGTGCAGCACGCCACCGGTGTGCTGGGCACCGGCGAACGGCGTGCCGACTTCGACGCCACCGCCTGGCCGCCCGCCGGCGCCGAGCCGGTCGACCTCACCGGCGCCTACGACCGCTTCGCCGCCGACGGCTTCGACTACGGCCCGACGTTCCAGGGCCTGCGCGGGGTGTGGCGGGCCGGGGACGAGCTGTTCGCCGAAGTGTCCCTTCCGGACGGTGCCGAGAGCGCGAACTTCGGCCTGCACCCGGCCCTGCTGGACGCCGGGCTGCACGCGGTCGGGTTCGCCGACCTCGGCGTGATCAGCCGCGGTGGCCTGCCGTTCGCCTGGGAAGGCGTGTCGCTGCACGCCACCGGTGCGACCACCATCCGCGTGCGCCTCACCGCCACCGGCGAGGACGCGGTGTCCATCGCCGTGGCCGACGCCGCCGGCGCGCCCGTGGCGTCGATCGACTCGCTGGTCGTGCGCGCGGTTTCGGTCGAGGAGCCCGACGCCGACCGCGACTCGCTGTTCCGCGTCGACTGGGTGCCCGTGACCTCGTCCACTTCGGACGAATACGAGGTGCACCACGTCGAAGCCGCCGGTGACGTGGTGGAAGCCGCGCACGCGGCCACCGCCGAGGTGCTCGGCGCCATGCAGGAGTGGCTGGCGCAGGAGCGGACCGGGCGGCTCGTCTTCGTGACCCGGAGCACCGACCTGGCCGCGAGCGCCGTGCACGGCCTGGTCCGCTCGGCGCAGTCCGAGCACCCCGGCCGCTTCGGCCTGGTGGACACCGACGCCGACCCGGCACCCGGGCTCGGGATCGACGAACCGCAGGTCATCGTCCGTGACGGCGTGGCGAAGGCCGCGCGGCTCGCGCGGATCGAGACCCGTGAGCGCGCCACCTGGAACCCGGACGAACTCGTGCTGATCACCGGTGGCACCGGCGGGCTCGGCCTGGCCGTCGCGCGGCACCTGGTCAGCGAGCACGGTGTACGGAACTTGCTGCTGGTCAGTCGCCGTGGCGAGGCCGACGTCTCCGACATCGATGCCAACGTTCAGGTCGCGGCCTGCGATGTGGCCGACCGCGATGCGCTGGCGGAACTGCTGTCCCAGCACGACGTGAAAGCCGTCATCCACACCGCCGGCGTGCTCGACGACGGCGTGATCGACTCGCTCGACGCCGACCGGCTCGACACCGTGCTGCGACCCAAGGTCGACGCCGCGTGGAACCTCCACGAACTCACCGGCGACCTGTCCGCCTTCGTGTTGTTCTCCTCCGGCGCCGGGGTCTTCGGCACGCCGGGGCAGGGCAACTACGCCGCCGCGAACGCCTTCCTGGACGCGCTCGCCGAACACCGCCGGGCCGCCGGGCTGCCCGCCGTCTCGCTCGCCTGGGGTGCCTGGGCGGAGAGCGGCATGCTCGCCGGTACCGGCGAGGACACAGCGGAACGGCTCGGCCGGGGCGGGATGCCGCCGCTGTCCGACGAGCAGGGCCTGCGGTTGTTCGACCTCGCGCTCGGTTCGGGCGCGGCCGCGGTGCTGCCGATGCGCCTCGACCTGCCGGTGCTGCGGGCGCAGGGTGAGGTCCGCCCGCTGCTGCGCGGGCTGATCCGGACCAGGGCCCGCCGTTCGGTCGCCGGGGCGGAAACCGCGGTGACGCTGGTGCAGCGGCTCTCGGTGCTCGGCGAGACCGAGCGCACGGAAGCACTGCTGGACCTGGTCCGCAGCCAGGTCGCCATGGTGCTCGGGCACGCCGGGCCGGAGTCGGTCGACCCGGAGCAGGCGTTCCAGGGCATGGGCTTCGACTCGCTGACCGCGGTCGAACTGCGCAACCGGCTCACCACGGCGACCGGCCTGCGCCTGCCCGCGACGCTGATCTTCGACTACCCGACCACCGCCGCGCTGGCCGGTTACCTGCGTGACGAGCTGTTCGACGCGGACGTCGTGCTCCCGCGGCAAGCCGCCAAGGCGGTCGCCGACGACCCGATCGTGATCGTCGGCATGGGCTGCCGCTTCCCCGGCGGGGTCGGCTCCCCCGAGGAGCTGTGGAACCTGGTGCTCGAGGGCACCGACGCGATCACCGGCTTCCCGGCCGATCGCGGCTGGGACCTCGACCGGCTGTTCAACGAGGACCCGGACAACCCCGGCACCTCCTACACCCGGTCCGGCGGCTTCCTGCACGACGCGGCCGAATTCGACCCGGCGTTCTTCGGCATGAGCCCGCGTGAGGCGCTGGCCACCGACGCCCAGCAGCGGTTGCTCCTGGAGACTTCGTGGGAGGCGATCGAGCGCGCGGGTATCGACCCGGCCTCGCTCAAGGGCAGCCAGACCGGTGTGTTCGCCGGGGTCATGTACAACGACTACTCGTCGATCATCGACGGTGACGGTTTCGAGGGCTACCAGGGCACCGGCGCCTCGCCGAGCGTGGTTTCCGGTCGCCTGTCCTACACCTTCGGCCTCGAAGGCCCGGCGGTCACCGTCGACACGGCGTGCTCGTCCTCGCTGGTGGCCATGCACCTGGCCGCGCAGGCACTGCGTGGCGGGGAGTGCTCGCTGGCGCTCGCCGGTGGCGTGACGGTGATGGCCACCCCGGGCACCCTGGTCGAACTTTCGCGCCAGCGCGGGCTTTCCGCGGACGGCCGGTGCAAGGCGTTCTCCGACTCGGCCGATGGCGCCGGGTTTTCCGAGGGCGTCGGTGTGCTGGTGCTGGAGCGCCTTTCGGACGCCAAGCGCAACGGGCACCCGATCCTCGCGGTGATGCGGGGTTCCGCGGTGAACCAGGACGGCGCTTCGAACGGCCTGACCGCCCCGAACGGACCGTCTCAGCAGCGGGTCATCCGCCAGGCGCTGGCTTCGGCCGGTCTGTCCACAACGGACATCGACGCCGTGGAAGCCCACGGCACCGGCACCACCCTTGGCGACCCGATCGAAGCTCAGGCACTACTGGCCACGTACGGCCAGGACCGTGAGCGGCCGCTGCTTCTCGGGTCGGTCAAGTCGAACTTCGGGCACACGCAGGCCGCCGCCGGGGTCGCCGGCGTGATCAAGATGGTCATGGCCATGCGCTACGGCCTGCTGCCGCCCACCCTGCACGTCGACGCGCCTTCGTCCCATGTGGACTGGGAGGCCGGTTCGGTCGAGCTGCTCACCGCGCCGACCGAATGGCCGGAGGTCGACCGGTTGCGCCGCGTCGGGGTGTCGTCCTTCGGCATCAGCGGCACGAACGCACACGTGATCCTGGAGCAGCCGCCGCAGCTCCTGCGCCAGCTCGACGAGCCGGCGGTCGAGCCCGCGGTGGTCCCGCTGCCGCTGTCGGCCAAGTCGGCGGCCGCGCTGGACGGCCAGATCGAGCGCCTCCGCGACTTCGAGGCCTCGCCGGTGGACACCGGTTTCTCGCTGGTCACCACGCGTTCGCTGTTCGACCACCGTGCCGTGCTGGTCGACGGCGCCGAAGTCGCGCGCGGTGTCGCCGCCGAGCGTCCGCTGGCGATCGTCTTCGCCGGTCAGGGTTCGCAGCGGCTCGGCATGGGCCGTGAGCTGTACGAGCGGTTCCCGGTGTTCCGCGCGGCCTTGGACGAGGTCTTCGAGCACCTCGATGTCCGTGACGTCATGTGGGGTGAGGATCAGGAGGCGCTGAACCAGACGGGAAATGCGCAGCCTGCACTCTTCGCGCTGGAAGTGGCGTTGTTCCGGCTGGTCGAGTCGTGGGGCGTCAAGCCGCAGTCGCTAGCTGGGCACTCCATCGGCGAAATCGCGGCCGCGCATGTGGCCGGGGTGCTCAGCCTGGAAGACGCGTGCACCCTCATCGAGGCTCGGGCGCGGCTGATGCAGGAGCTCCCGACCGGTGGAGCGATGGTGGCGATCAAGGCCGCCGAGGACGAGATCACCCTCACCGAGGGTGTCTCGATCGCCGCGATCAACGGGCCTTCATCCGTGGTCATCGCGGGTGAGGAAGCGGCGGTTCTGGAGATTGCGGCTGGCTTCGAGAAGACCAGCCGGTTGAAGGTCTCGCACGCGTTCCACTCGCCGTTGATGGACCCGATGCTGGATGATTTCCGGACGGCCATCGAGGGGCTGACCTTCCACGAGCCCCGCATTCCGATGCCGGGTGACGTGACGAACGTGGACTACTGGGTTCGGCACGTCCGTGACACCGTCCGGTTCGCCGAGCAGCTGAACCCCGATGCTGCCTACCTCGAGCTGGGGCCGGACAGCACGCTGTCGGCCATGGCTGCCGAGGTGGCCGAGGTCGCGGTCCCGGCGCTGCGCAAGGACCGCGGCGAAGAGCTGTCCATCGTCACCGCGCTGGCGAACCTGCATGTCAACGGCACGCGCGTGGACTGGGCGGCGTTCTTCGCCGGAACCGGTGCGCGACGCGTGGAGCTGCCGACCTACGCCTTCGAGCACCAGCGGTTCTGGCCGTCGCGGGCGCTCGGCGGACCGGGTGACGTGCGGGGCGCCGGGCTCGGCTCGGTCGACCACCCGCTGCTCGGCGCCGCCGTCGAGCTCGCCGAGGGCGACGTGGTGTTCACCAGCAGGCTGTCCCTCTGGTCGCACCCGTGGCTGGAGGACCACACGATCCTCGGGCGCGTGCTGCTGCCCGGCACCGCGTTCGTCGAGCTGGCGCTGCGGGCCGGGGACGAGTTCGGCTGCGACCGCGTCGACGAGCTGACCCTGGCCGCGCCGCTGGTCCTGCCCGAGCAGGGAGCCGTGCAGGTGCGGCTGCGGGTCGGCGACGCCGACGAGCACGGCCGCCGCACGCTGACCGTGCACAGCAGGCAGGAGGACGCGGTCGACCTGCCGTGGACCCCGCACGCCACCGGTGTGCTGTCCACCGGTGAGCGGCGCGCCGACTTTGAGGTCGCGGTCTGGCCGCCGCAGGGCGCCGAGCCGGTCGACATCGACGGTTGCTACGAGCAGTTCGCCGAGAACGGCTTCGACTACGGCCCGGTGTTCCAGGGCCTCAAGGCGGTCTGGCGGCACGGCGAGCAAACCTACGCCGAGGTCACGCTGCCCGAGGAAGCCGACCGCGACGGCTTCGGCCTGCACCCGGCGCTGCTCGACGCCACCCTGCACGCGGCCGGGTTCGGGCCGCTGAACCAGGGCGGGCTGCCGTTCTCGTGGGAAGGCGTGTCGCTGCACGCCACCGGGGCGAGCGGCATCCGCGTCCGCCTCACCCCGCTCGGCGAGGACTCGATCGCCATCGCGATCGCCGACACCGCGGGCGAGCCGGTCGCGTCCATCGACTCGCTGCTGGTCCGGGCGGTCGAGGCGGACCAGCTCGACCAGCACCGGGCCGAGCGGGACGCGTTGTTCGGGGTCGAGTGGACCCCGGTCACCGCCACCGCGACCGAGCAGGCCGTGGTCCGGCTCGACGGCGACCTCGCGTCCATTGTGGACGTCCCGGGGATCGTGATGGTGGAGATCGAGCCGTCCGGTGACGTGGTCGGCGCGACCCACGCGGTGACGGCTCGGGCGCTCGGCCTGGTCCAGGACTTCCTGGCCGACGACCGCTTCGCCGACACGCGCCTGGTGTTCGCCCTGCGTGATCCCGCCGATCTGCCGACGGCCGCCGTCGCCGGGCTGGTGCGTTCCGCGCAGTCCGAGCACCCCGGCCGGTTCGGGCTGGTCGAAGGGGAAGCGACGCCGGAAGCGCTCGGCGTGGACGAGCCGCGCGTCGCGGTCCGCGACGGTCAGGTGCTCGTGCCGCGAGTCGCCCGGGTGGCGCCTCAGGAGCCGTTCGCCTGGAACCCGGACGAACTGGTGCTGATCACCGGTGGCACCGGCGGGCTGGGCCGCGCCATCGCCCGGCACCTCGTGGACGAGCACGGCGTGCGGAACCTGCTGCTGGTCAGCCGCCGCGGTGAGGCCGACGTTTCGGACCTCGACGCCAACGTGCGGGTCGCGGCCTGCGATGTGGCCGACCGGGAGGCGTTGTCGGAACTGCTGTCGCAGCACGACGTGAAGGCCGTGATCCATGCGGCCGGGGTGCTCGACGACGGGGTGATCGGCTCGCTGGACGCGGATCGGCTGGACAAGGTACTGCGGCCCAAGGTCGACGCGGCCTGGAACCTGCACGAACTGACCGGCGACCTGTCCGCGTTCGTGGTCTTCTCGTCGGCCGCCGGGGTCTTCGGCGCCGCCGGGCAAGCGAACTACGCGGCGGCCAACGCCTTCCTCGACGCGCTCGCCGGACACCGCCGTGCCGCCGGGCTGCCCGGCGTGTCGCTGGCGTGGGGTGCCTGGGCGGAGACCGGCATGCTCGCCGGCGCGGACGGCGACCGGCTGGCCCGGTCCGGCATGCCGCCGGTCGACCCGGAACTCGGCGTGGCGTTGTTCGACGCGGCGCTCGCCTGCGACCGCGCGGTGGTCTTGCCGGTGCGGCTGGACCTGCCGGCGCTGCGGGCGCAGGCCGAGGTCCCGCCGCTGCTGCGCGGGCTCATCCGCACCCGCTCGCGGCGCTCGGTCGCGGGCTCGGAGACCGCCGCGTCGCTGCTCGGGCGCCTGCTCGCGGTCGGCGATGACCAGCGCGCCGAGATCCTGCTCGACCTGGTCCGCGGTCAGGTGGCCGCGGTGCTCGGGCACGTGGACGGCGCGGCGGTGGATCCCGCCCGGCCGTTCAAGGAGCTGGGCTTCGACTCGCTGACCGCGGTCGAACTGCGCAACCGCCTCGGTTCGGTGACCGGGCTGCGCCTGCCCGCCACGCTGATTTTCGACTACCCGACGGCCAACGCCCTCGTCGCCTACGTCATCGACGAGTTGCTGGGCCGTGAAAGCCACATTCACGGCGAAAAGCGCCGTGAAAGCCACATTCACAGCATCGCCGACGATCCCATCGTGATCGTGGGGATGAGCTGCCGGTTCCCCGGTGGGGTGAAGTCGCCGGAGGAGTTGTGGCGGCTGGTGTCCGAGGGCACCGACGCGATCACCGAGTTCCCGGCCGATCGCGGCTGGGACCTGGACAACCTGTTCGACCCCGACCCGGACCACCCCGGCACCTCGTACACCCGCGAGGGCGGCTTCCTGCACGACGCCGCCGAGTTCGACCCGTCGTTCTTCGGGATGAGCCCGCGGGAAGCCCTGGCGACCGACTCGCAGCAGCGGCTGTTGCTGGAAAGCTCGTGGGAGGCGCTGGAGCGCGCGGGCATCGACCCGGCGACCCTGCGCGGCAGCCAGACCGGTGTGTTCACCGGCGTCATGTACAACGACTACGTCTCCATTTTGGACGGTGGCGGCGACAACGAGGGCTACCAGGGCACCGGTGCGTCCTCCAGCGTGGTCTCCGGCCGGGTGTCCTACACCTTCGGCTTCGAGGGCCCGGCGGTCACCGTCGACACGGCGTGCTCGTCGTCGCTGGTGGCGATGCACTGGGCCATGCAGGCGTTGCGCAGCGGGGAATGCTCGCTGGCGCTCGCCGGTGGTGTGACGGTCATGTCCACGCCGAGTGCGTTCATCGGGTTCTCCCGGCAGCGCGGTCTCGCGGTCGACGGCCGGTGCAAGGCGTTCTCCGAGGACGCGGACGGTGTCGGCTGGTCCGAGGGTGTCGGGCTCGTGGTGCTGGAGCGCATGTCGGACGCCAAGCGCAACGGGCACCAGATTCTCGCGGTGGTGCGTGGTTCCGCGGTGAACCAGGATGGCGCTTCGAACGGCCTGACCGCGCCGAACGGTCCCTCGCAGCAGCGGGTCATCCGGCAGGCGCTCGCGTCGGCTGGACTGTCCACTCAGGACGTCGATGCGGTCGAGGCACACGGCACGGGCACCACGTTGGGTGATCCGATCGAGGCGCAGGCCCTGCTCGCGACCTACGGCCAGGACCGCGAACGGCCGCTGCTCGTCGGTTCGATCAAGTCGAACATGGGACACACGCAGGCCGCCGCCGGTGTCGCGGGCGTGATCAAGATGGTCATGGCCATGCGGCACGGCGAACTCCCGCCGACCCTGCACGCCGGCACGCCTTCGTCCCATGTGGACTGGGAAGCCGGTTCGGTGGACCTGCTGACCTCCGCGACGGCGTGGCCCGAGGTCGGCCGCGCCCGCCGGGCGGCGGTGTCTTCGTTCGGGTTCAGCGGGACCAACGCGCACGTCATCCTGGAGCAGGCGCCGCCGGTGGTGGTGCCGGAGCGCCGCGACGAGCCCGCCCTGGTGCCGTGGCTGGTGTCCGCGCGGACCGAAGAGGCTCTGGGCGCGCAGATCGAACGCATCCGCGCGGTCGAGGAATCGCCGCTGGACGTCGGCTACTCGCTGCTGACCGCGCGCTCGGCGTTCGACCACCGTGCCGTGCTGCTCGACGGCACCGAGGTGGCGCGGGGGCAGGCCAAGGCGCGCCCGCTGACCATCGTGTTCGCCGGTCAGGGTTCGCAGCGGCTCGGCATGGGCCGTGAGTTGTACGACCGGTTCCCGGTGTTCCGCGCGGCCTTGGATGAGGTCTTCGAGCACCTCGACGTCCGCGACGTCATGTGGGGCGAAGACGCTGACGCGCTGAACCAGACGGGCAATGCGCAGCCTGCGTTGTTCGCGCTGGAAGTGGCGTTGTTCCGGTTGGTCGAGTCGTGGGGTGTCAAGCCGCAGTCGCTGGCTGGGCACTCCATCGGTGAGATCGCGGCCGCGCATGTGGCTGGTGTGCTCAGCTTGGAAGACGCGTGCACGCTGATCACGGCTCGGGCGCGGCTGATGCAGGCGCTCCCGACCGGTGGAGCGATGGTGGCGATCAAGGCCCGCGAGGCCGAGATCCCGCTCCGGGACGGTGTCTCGATCGCGGCGGTCAACGGGCCTTCGTCCGTGGTCATCGCGGGTGAGGAAGCCGCGGTCCTGGAGATCGCAGCCGAATTCGAGAAGACCAGCCGTCTCAAGGTGTCCCACGCGTTCCACTCGCCGCTCATGGACCCGATGCTGGACGATTTCCGCGCGGCCATCGAGGGCCTGAGCTTCCACGAGCCCCGCATTCCGATGCCGGGTGACGTGACCACTGTGGACTACTGGGTCCGGCACGTCCGTGACACCGTCCGGTTCGCCGAGCACCTGACGCCCGAGGCCACCTACCTCGAGCTGGGGCCGGACAGCACGCTGTCGGCCATGGCCGCCGAGGTGGCCGAGGTCGCCGTCCCGGCGCTGCGCAAGTACCGTGGTGAGGAACTCGCTTTCCTGACCGCGCTGGCCCGCCTGCACGTCCACGGCATCACCGTCGACTGGGCGAAGTTCTTCACCGGAACCGGCGCCCGGACCGTCGACCTGCCGACCTACGCGTTCCAGCGCGAGCGCTTCTGGCCCAAGGTGGTCATCCGGCCGGGCGACGCGAGCGGGCTCGGCCTGGTCTCGGTGGCGCACCCGCTGCTCGGCGCGTCGGTGGAACTCGCCGACGACGAGGGCGCCTTGTTCACCAGCCGCCTGTCGCTGAAGTCGCACCCGTGGCTCGCCGATCACGTGGTGATGGGCCGCATCCTGTTGCCGGGCACGGCGTTCGTCGAGCTGGCCGTGCGCGCGGGTGACGAACTCGGCTGCGACCGCATCGAGGAGCTGACCCTGGCCGCGCCGCTGGTGCTGCCGGAGGACTCGGCGGTCCAGGTCCAGTTGCGCGTCGGCACGCCGGACGAGCAAGACCGCCGCACCATCACCATCCACAGCCGTCCCGAGGACGCCGTCGACCTGCCGTGGACGCAGCACGCGAGCGGTGTGCTGGCCGTCGGCGAGCACACCGTGCCCTTCGACGCCACCGCGTGGCCGCCCGCCGACGCCGAGTCCCTCGACGTGGCCGGTTGCTACGAGAAGTTCGCCCAGGCCGGGTTCGAGTACGGCCCGGTGTTCCAGGGCCTCGAAGCAGTCTGGCAGCGCGGAGACGAACTGTTCGCCGAGGTCTCGCTGCCCGAGGACGTGGACCCGTCCGCGTTCGGCCTGCACCCGGCGCTGCTCGACGCCACGCTGCACGCCTCCCTGCTCGCCGCCTCCGGTGACGGTGGCGCCGGGCTGCCCTTCTCCTGGGAGGGCGTCTCGCTGCACGCCGGCGGCGCGTCGAAGTTGCGCGTCTGGCTCAGGCAGGACGGCGAGGCCGTGTCGATCGCGGCAGCCGACACCTCCGGGCAGCCGGTCGCGTCGGTCGAGTCGCTGATCGTGCGGGCCGTGTCCACCGAGCAGTTGGCCGAGCGGGGCGTCGAACGCGACTCGCTGTTCAAGCTGACCTGGACCCCGGTGTCCGCGTCGGGCGAACTGCCGACCACGGTCGAGCTGGACGGCGAGCTGGAGTCCCTGGTGGACGTTCCGGAGGTCGTGCTCGTGCCGGTCGCCGGTGACGACGCGCGGACGGTCACCGGGCGGGTGCTCGGGCTGCTCCAGGAGTGGCTCGCCGAGGACCGGTTCGCCGATTCGCGGCTGGTCTTCGTCACCCGTGGCGCGGTCGCCGCCGCCGAAGGTGACGTGCCGGACGTGGCCACCGCCGCCGTGTGGGGCTTGGTCCGCGTGGCGCAGTCGGAAAACCCGGGTCGCTTCGGCCTGGTCGATCTGGACGCCGATTCGGCCGCCACCCAGGCGCTCGGCACCGACGAACCGCAGGTCGCGGTGCGTGCCGGGGCCGTGCTGGCCGCGCGCCTCGCCCGGGTGCCCGCGCCCGAGCAGCGCTTCGAATGGAACCCCGACGGCCTGGTGCTGATCACCGGTGGCACCGGCGGGCTGGGTGGCGTGCTCGCGCGGCACCTGGTGTCCGAGCACGGCGTGCGGAACCTGCTGCTGGTCAGCCGCCGCGGGTACGACGCCGAAGGGGCCGACGACCTGGTCGAGGACCTCACCGGACGCGGTGCCTCGGTCCGGCTGGTCGCCTGCGACGTGGCCGACCGGGAGGCGCTCGCCGCGGTCTTCGACGAGCACCCGGTCGACGCGGTGATCCACACCGCCGGCGTGCTGGACGACGGTGTGCTCGGCTCGCTGTCCGCCGAGCGCATGGACTTCGTGTTCCGCCCCAAGGTGGACGCCGCCTGGAACCTGCACGAGCTGACCCGCGACCGGGAGCTGAGCGCGTTCGTGGTGTTCTCCTCGGTCGCCGGGATCTTCGGCAACGCCGGGCAGGGCAACTACGCCGCCGCGAACACCTACCTGGACGCGCTCGCCGAGCACCGGCGGGCCGCCGGCCTGCCTGCGGTGTCGCTGCCGTGGGGTGCCTGGGCGGGTACCGGCATGCTGGTCGCCTCGGACGCCGAGCGCATGGCCCGCACCGGGATGCCGCCGCTGACCGCCGAGGACGGGGTGGCGCTCTTCGACGCCGCACTGTCCACAGGGGAATCCGTGGTGGTGCCGCTGCGGCTGGACCTGGCCACGCTGCGGTCGCTGGGGCAGATCCCGTCGGTGCTGCGCGGGCTGATCCGCACGCGTTCGCGCCGGTCGGCGGCCGGTTCGCAGACGGCCGACTCGCTGATCCAGCGGCTGTCCGCAATGAATACGAACGGTCGTATGGAAAGTCTGCTGGAGCTGGTCCGCGCTGAGGTCGCGGCGGTGCTCGGGCACGCGGGGGCCGAAGCCGTGGACCGCGAGCAGACCTTCCAGTCGCTCGGTTTCGACTCGCTGACCGCGGTCGAACTGCGCAACCGGCTCGGTGGCGCGACCGGCCTGCGGTTGCCGTCCACCATGGTCTACGACTACCCGACCCCGGTGGTGCTGGCCGAGTACCTCCGCGACGAGCTGTTCGACGCCGAAGTCGTGCTCCCCGAGCAGGTCACCAGGGCGGTCACCGACGACCCGATCGTCATCGTCGGCATGGCCTGCCGCTTCCCCGGCGGGGTCACCTCCCCGGACGAGCTGTGGCAGCTGGTCCTCGACGGCACCGACGCGATCTCGGAGTTCCCGGCCAACCGCGGCTGGGACCTGGACGCGCTGTACCACCCGGACCCCGACCACCCCGGCACCGCGTACACGCGCTCCGGCGGGTTCCTGCACGACGCCGGCGAGTTCGACCCCGAGTTCTTCGGGATGAGCCCGCGTGAGGCGATGGCGACGGACTCGCAGCAGCGGTTGCTCCTGGAGACCTCGTGGGAGGCGATCGAGCGCGCGGGCATCGATCCGCTGTCGCTCAAGGGCAGCCAGACCGGTGTGTTCGCCGGGGTGATGTACAACGACTACTCGTCGATCCTGCACGGCGGTGACTTCGAAGGGCACCAGGGCACCGGCACCTCGCCGAGCGTGGTTTCCGGCCGCCTGTCCTACACCTTCGGCTTCGAGGGCCCGGCGGTCACGGTCGACACGGCGTGCTCGTCTTCGCTGGTCGCGCTGCATCTGGCCGCCCAGGCTCTGCGATCCGGTGAATGCTCGCTGGCGCTCGCCGGTGGGGTGACGGTCATGTCGACGCCGTCCGCGCTGGTCGAGTTCTCCCGGCAGCGCGGGCTTTCCGAAGACGGCCGCTGCAAGGCGTTCTCCGACTCGGCCGACGGCGTGGGCTGGTCGGAAGGCGCCGGTCTGCTGGTGGTCGAACGGCTCTCGGACGCCAAGCGCAACGGCCACCCGATCCTCGCGGTGGTGCGGGGTTCCGCGGTGAACCAGGACGGTGCTTCGAACGGCCTGACCGCGCCGAACGGTCCCTCGCAGCAACGCGTGATCCGGCAGGCGCTCGCCAGCGCCGGACTGTCCACACACGACATCGACGCGGTCGAGGCACACGGCACCGGCACCACCCTGGGCGACCCGATCGAGGCGCAAGCCCTGCTCGCTACGTACGGCCAGGATCGTGAGCGGCCGTTGCTGCTCGGGTCGGTCAAGTCGAACTTCGGGCACACGCAGGCCGCCGCCGGTGCGGCCGGGGTGATCAAGATGGTCATGGCGCTGCGCCAAGGCCTGCTGCCGAAGACCCTGCACGCCGACACCCCTTCGTCCCATGTGGACTGGGAGGCCGGTTCGGTGGAGCTGCTCACCGAGGTCACCGAGTGGCCGCAGGACGAGAAGCCGCGCCGGGTGGGCATCTCCTCGTTCGGCGTGAGCGGCACCAACGCGCACGTGATCCTGGAGCAGCCACCGCAGCCCTCGCGGACCATCGAGGCCCCGCAGGTCGATCCCGAGGTGGTTCCGCTGCCCGTGTCGGCGAAGTCGGCCGAGGCGCTGGACGCCCAGGTCGAGCGGATCGAGGAGTTCGCCGACGGCCGTGCCCCGATCGACATCGGGTACTCGCTGGCGACCACCCGGTCCACCTTCGAGCACCGCGCGGTCCTGCTGTCCGACAACAACGCTGAGGACGGTATCGCCGAGATCGCGCGGGGCACGGCGGTGAACCGGCCGACGGTCCTGCTGTTCACCGGCCAGGGCTCGCAGCGGATCGGCATGGGCCGGGCGCTGTACCAGCGGTTCCCGGTGTTCGCGGCCGCGCTGGACGAGGTGCTGGCGCACCTGGACGTCCGCGAGGTCATGTGGGGTGACGACGCCGACGCGCTGAACCGGACCGGCAACGCGCAGCCCGCGTTGTTCGCCCTCGAAGTGGCGATGTTCCGCCTGCTGGAGTCGTGGGGCGTCCGGGCCGACCAGCTGGTCGGTCACTCCATCGGCGAGATCGCCGCCGCGCACGTGGCCGGGGTGTTCTCGCTGGAAGACGCCTGCACGCTGATCTCCGCCCGCGCTCGCCTGATGCAAGCACTCCCGACCGGTGGAGCGATGGTGGCGATCAAGGCCACTGAAGCTGACATCTCTTTGCGAGAGGGCGTCTCGATTGCCGCGGTCAACGGGCCGTCGTCCGTGGTCATCGCGGGTGAGGAAGCCGCGGTCCTGGAGATCGCGGCCGGCTTCGAGAAGACCTCGCGGCTGAAGGTCTCGCACGCGTTCCACTCGCCGCTGATGGACCCGATGCTCAACGAGTTCCGGGCCGCCATCGACGGCATCACGCTCCACGAGCCACGCATCCCGATGCGCACCACCGGCGACGTGACCACAGTGGACTACTGGGTGAACCACGTCCGCGACACCGTGCGGTTCGCCGACAACCTGGCCGCCGCCGGGGACGCGCACTTCGTCGAGGTCGGCCCGGACGGCGTGCTGTCGGCGATGGCCGCCGAGATCGCGCCCGAAGCCGTCGCCGTGCCGATCCTGCGCAAGGACCGCGACGAGGAGCTGAGCGCGGTCACCGCGCTGGCCCGTCTGCACGTCAACGGCGTGCGGGTGGACTGGAAGGCGTTCTTCGCCGGCACCGGCGCCCAGCGTGTGGACCTGCCGACCTACGCCTTCCGCCGCCAGTCCTACTGGCCGCCGGTGGTCGCACGCCCCGGCGACGCCTCCGGGCTCGGCATGGAGGCGGTCAAGCACCCGCTGCTCGGCGCCGCGGTCGGCCTGGCCGAGGGCGAAGGGCAGCTGTTCACCAGCCGCCTGTCGCTCGGCTCGCACCCGTGGCTCGGCGACCACGCCGTGATGGGTCAGGTGCTGCTGCCCGGCACGGCGTTCGTCGAGCTGGCGCTGCGGGCCGGGGACGAGGTCGGCTGCGACCGGATCGACGAACTGACCTTGGCCGCGCCATTGGTCCTGCCGGAGCGCGGTGGCGTGCAGACGCAGGTCGCGGTGGGGGCGCCCGACGAGTCGGGCCGTCGCACGGTGGCGGTGTACTCGCGGCCGGAAGGCGCGTTCGACCAGCCGTGGGTGCAGCACGCGACCGGTGTGCTGGCCGAGGGGGAGCGGCAGCTCGCCTTCGACACGAGCGAATGGCCGCCCGCCGACGCCGAGCCGGTCGAGGTCGAAGGCTGCTACGACGCCTTCGCCGAGACGGGATTCGCCTACGGGCCGGTGTTCCAGGGCCTGCGGGCGGTCTGGCAGCGCGGTGACGACACGTTCGCCGAGGTGGAGCTGCCGGTCGAGCCCGGCGGGTTCGGCCTGCACCCGGCGCTGCTGGACGCCACGCTCCACGCCCTGCTGCTCGCCGGTTCCGGCGAAGGCGGCCTGCCGTTCTCGTGGGAGGGCGTGTCCCTGCACGCGACCGGCGCTTCGGCGCTCCGGGTTCGCCTGACCCGCAAGGCCGACGGCATCTCGATCGCCGCGGTCGACCCGTCGGGTGGCGCGGTGGCGTCGGTGGAGACGCTGGCGTTGAAGGCCGCCGAGGTCGTGACCACGGACAACACCGGTGACTCGCTGTTCACCGTCGACTGGACCTCGGTCGCGGTGTCCGAAGAGGGCCCGCTGACCGCCGAACTGACCGGCTCGTTGGCGTCCATTGTGGACGTCCCTGAGGTCGTGGTCGCGCGGATCGAGCAGCCTTCCGGTGAAGCGCCGGAGGCTGTGCGCGAGGTGACCGGGCGGGTGCTGACGCTGCTCCAGGAGTGGCTGGCCGACGACCGGTTCGCCGACGCCAGGCTGGCGATCGTCACGCAGGGCGCGGTGGCCGCCGCCGAGGGCGAGGTGCCCGACGCGGTGACCGCGGCGATCTGGGGCTTGGTGCGCGTCGCCCAGGCGGAGAACCCGGACCGGTTCTCCCTGGTGGACGGCGATGGCGAACTCCTGACCCAGGCGTTGGCCGCCGATGAGCCGCAACTCGCGATCCGCGGGGAGAAGCTGTTCGCGCCGCGGGTGGCGCGGGTGGTCGCCCCCGAGCAGCGCGTCGAATGGGCCGCCGACAGCCGGGTGATGATCACCGGTGGCACCGGCGGGCTCGGCGGGGTGCTCGCGCGGCACCTGGTCTCCGAGCACGGCGTGACCGACCTGGTGCTGGTCAGCCGTCGTGGGCACGACGCCGAGGGCGCGGGCGAACTGGTCGCCGACCTCGAAGCCCGGGGTGCGAACGTCGACCTGGTGGCCTGCGACGTGGCCGACCGGGACGCCGTCGCCGCGCTGCTCGGCGAGCACCCGGTGACCGCGGTAGTGCACACCGCCGGTCTGCTCGACGACGGTGTGCTCGGCTCGATGACCCCGGAGCGGCTGGACCTGGTGTTCCGCCCGAAGGTGGACGCCGCCTGGCACCTGCACGAACTGACCAGGGAGCGCGAGTTGTCGGCGTTCGTGGTGTTCTCCTCGGCCGCCGGGGTGTTCGGCACGCCGGGGCAGAGCAACTACGCCGCCGCCAACGCCTTCCTGGACGCACTGGCCGAGCAGCGGCGGGCCGAGGGACTGCCGGGCCTGTCGCTGGCCTGGGGCGCGTGGGCCGGGACCGGCATGCTGGTCGCCTCCGACGCCGACCGCATGGCGCGCTCGGGTATGCCCGCCATCGACGCCGAAACCGGCGTGGCGCTGTTCGACGCGGCGCTTTCCGGTGACGCGGCGATGGTCATGCCGGTGAAGCTCGACCTGCCGGTGCTGCGGGCCCAGCCGGAGATCCCGCCGCTGCTGCGCGGGCTGATCCGGACCCGCTCGCGGCGGTCGGCGGCCGGTTCTCAGACGGCTGCCTCGCTGGTCCAGCGACTGTCGGGAATGAACACGACCGGTCGTACGGAAATGTTGATGGAGCTGGTGCGCGGCGAGGTCGCGGCGGTGCTCGGCCACGCCGAAGGCACCAAGATCGAGGCCACCCGCCAGTTCAAGGAGCTGGGCTTCGACTCGCTGACCGCCGTCGAGCTGCGGAACCGGCTCGGCGCGGTGACCGGCCTGCGGCTGCCCGCCACGCTGGTCTTCGACTACCCGAACACCAGCGCGCTGGCCGGCTACCTGCGTGACGAACTGCTCGGCGCCGAGGCGGTGGTCCCGGAGCAGGTGACCAAGGTGGTCACCGACGACCCGATCGTGATCGTCGGCATGGCCTGCCGCTACCCGGGTGGGGTCTCCTCGCCCGAGGACCTGTGGCAGCTCGCGCTCGACGGCACCGACGCGATCAGCGGGTTCCCGACCGACCGCGGCTGGGACCTGGACCGGCTGTACAACCCGGACCCGGACCACCCCGGCACCTCGTACTCGCGGTCGGGCGGCTTCCTGCACAACGCGGGCGAATTCGATCCGGCGTTCTTCGGGATGAGCCCACGCGAGGCACTGGCCACCGACGCGCAGCAGCGCCTGCTGCTGGAAACCGCGTGGGAGGCCGTCGAGCAGGCCGGAATCGATCCGACCTCGCTGCACGGCAGCTCCACCGGGGTCTTCGCCGGGGTGATGTACAACGACTACGGCGCCGGGATGGGCGGCGGCGACATGGAAGGCCACCAGGGCACCGGCTCCTCGCCGAGCGTGGCGTCCGGCCGGGTCGCCTACACCTTCGGCTTCGAAGGCCCGGCGGTCACCATCGACACCGCGTGCTCGTCTTCGCTGGTCGCCATGCACTGGGCGATGCAGGCGCTGCGGGCCGGTGAATGCTCGCTGGCGCTCGCCGGTGGTGTCACGGTGATGTCCACGCCGTCGGCGCTGGTGGAGTTCTCGCGGCAGCGCGGGCTGTCGCCGGACGGCCGGTGCAAGGCCTTCTCCGACGACGCCGACGGGGTCGGCTGGTCCGAGGGTGTCGGTCTCGTGGTGCTGGAACGGCTTTCCGACGCCCGGCGCCACGGGCACACCGTGCTGGCCGTGGTCAAGGGTTCCGCGGTGAACCAGGACGGCGCTTCGAACGGCCTGACCGCGCCGAACGGTCCGTCGCAGCAACGCGTGATCCGGCAGGCGCTGGCTTCGGCCGGTCTGTCCACTTCGGACGTCGACGCGGTGGAGGCGCACGGCACCGGTACCTCCCTGGGGGACCCGATCGAGGCGCAGGCGCTGCTGGCCACCTACGGCCAGGACCGCGACCACCCGCTGCTGCTCGGTTCGATCAAGTCGAACGTGGGGCACACGCAGGCCGCGGCCGGTGTCGCCGGGGTGATCAAGATGGTCATGGCGATGCGCCAGGGCACGCTGCCGAAGACGCTGCACGTCGGCACGCCTTCGTCCCATGTGGACTGGGAAGCCGGATCGGTCGAGCTGCTCACCGACGTCACCGAATGGCCGGAGGTGACCAGGCCTCGGCGTTCGGCGGTCTCGTCGTTCGGCATCAGCGGCACCAACGCGCACGTGATCCTGGAGCAGGCGCCGCAGACCACCTCGCCGCTGGAGATCCCGGAGCTCGAGCCGGAGGTCGTGCCGCTGCCGGTCTCGGCGAAGACACCCACCGCGCTGGACGGGCAGATCGAGCGGATCACCGAGTTCGCGGACGGCCGGATGGCGGTCGACGTGGGCCTCTCGCTGGTCACCTCGCGCTCTACCTTCGAACACCGGGCCGTGCTGCTGTCCACTGAGAACGGCGTCTTCGAGGCGGCTCGTGGCGTGGCCGACGACCGCACGCTGGCGGTCCTGTTCTCCGGGCAGGGCGCGCAGCGGATCGGTATGGGACAGGGACTCTACGAGCGGTTCCCGGTGTTCAAGGCCGCGCTGGACGAGGTGCTGGCGCACCTGGACGTCCGCGAGGTCATGTGGGGCCGGGATCAGGAGGCGCTGAACCAGACCGGGAACGCGCAGCCCGCGTTGTTCGCCCTCGAAGTGGCGCTCTACCGGCTCGCGGAATCGCTGGGGCTCAAGCCTTCCTACGTCGCCGGGCATTCGATCGGCGAGGTCGCGGCGGCCCACGTGGCCGGGGTGCTCTCGCTGGAAGACGCGTGCAAGCTGATCTCGGCCCGGGCCCGCTTGATGCAAGCCTTGCCGACCGGTGGGGCGATGGTGGCGATCCAGGCCGCCGAGGACGAGGTCACGCCGCTGCTCACCGACGAGGTGTCGATCGCGGCGATCAACGGGCCGACCTCGCTGGTGATCGCCGGTGCCGAGGACCCGGTCACCGAGATCGCGGCGAAGTTCCAGGCCGACGGCCGCAAGACCAGCCGCCTGCCCGTGTCGCACGCGTTCCACTCGCCGCTGATGGACCCGATGCTGGACGAGTTCCGCACGGTCGTCTCCGGGCTTTCCTTCGCGGAGCCGCAGATCCCGGTGGTCACCAGCGGTGATGTCACCTCGCCCGAGTACTGGGTGCGGCACGTGCGTGACGCGGTCCGGTTCGCCGAGAACGTGGAAACGCTGGTGTCCCATGGCGTCACGGCGTTCCTGGAGCTGGGCCCGGACGGCGTGGTCTCGGCGATGGCCGCCGAGTCGGCGCCCGAGGACGCGGTGCTGGTGCCGCTGCTGCGCAAGGACCGGGACGAGGAGCAGGCCGCGGTCACCGCGCTGGGCAGGCTGCACGTGAACGGGGTGGACGTCGACTGGCGGAGGTTCTTCGCCGGAACGGGGGCACGACAGGTGGAGCTGCCGACCTACGCCTTCCAGCACCAGCGGTTCTGGCCGTCGGGCTCGGTCTCCCGCGGCGGCGACGCCTCCGGGCTGGGCCTGGTCTCGATGGAGCACCCGCTGCTGGGCGCGGGCGTCGAACTGGCCGCCGGGCAGGGTGTGCTGTTCACCAGCAGGCTTTCGCTGGGCTCGCACCCGTGGCTCGCCGAGCACACGGTGATGGGACGGCCGATGCTGCCGGGCACCGCGTTCGTGGAGCTGGCGCTGCGCGCGGGCGACGAACTGGGCTGCGACCGCATCGAGGAGCTGACCCTGGCCGCGCCGCTGGTGCTGCCGGAGTCGGGAGCCGTGCAGGTCCAGGTCGCGGTGGGGCTGCCGGACGAGTCGGGCAGCCGCTCGGTCGCGGTGTACTCGCGGCCGGAGGACGCGGTCGACCTGCCGTGGACCGAGCACGCGAGCGGTTCGCTGGCCGAGGGCGTGGAACGCGCCGAGTTCGACGCCACCGTCTGGCCGCCGGCCGGTGCGGAGGCCGTTTCGGTCGAGGGCTGTTACGAGAAGTTCGCCGAGATCGGCTTCGGCTACGGCCCGGTGTTCCAGGGCCTGCGGTCGGTCTGGAAGGACGGCGAGGACCTCTTCGCCGAGGTCACGCTGGACGACGAGGTTTCGGTCGACGGCTTCGGGCTGCACCCGGCGCTGCTCGACTCGACGCTGCACGCGTCCCTGCTGGCGGGCTCCGGCGAGGGCGGGCTGCCGTTCTCCTGGGAGGGCGTCTCGTTGCACGCGACCGGGGCACGCACGCTGCGGGTCCGCATCCGCACCGCGGGCGACACGATGGCGATCGCCGCGGCCGACACCTCCGGGCAGCCGGTCGCCTCGATCGCGTCGCTGGTGGTGCGCGGGGTGTCCGCCGAGCAGGTGACCGACGTTTCGCGGGACTCACTGTTCAAGCTGGACTGGGTCCCGGCGGCGATGGAGCCGGGCATGCTCGCGGTCGCCGTGGTCGGACCGGACGAGCTGGGGCTCGCGGAGCCGCTGGCGGCCGGAGAGCCGTACGCCGATCTCGCCTCCATTGTGGACGGTGAGGTGCCGGGCACGGTGGTCGCGCCGATCACCGGTACCGAGGACGTGGTGGCTTCGGCACACGAGGTGACCGCGCGGGTGCTCGGGATGCTGCAGCAGTGGGTGACCGAGGAGCGGTTCGCCGATTCGCGGCTGGTCTTCGTCACGCGGGGTGCGGTGGCGGCGGAGGACGGCGACTCGCCGGACCTGGCGGCCGCGGCGGTCTGGGGCCTGGTGCGCTCGGCGCAGTCGGAGAACCCCGGCCGGTTCGGGCTGGTCGACCTCGACGCGGGTGGGCTTTCGGTGGCGGTGCTGCCGCAGGCGCTGACCGTGGAGGAACCGCAGGTGGCCATCCGCGACGGGCTGGCGCTGGCGGCGCGGATCGCCAGGGCCGAGGTCACCGCGGAGCCGTTCACCTGGGACGGCCAGGTGCTGATCACCGGTGGCACCGGCGGGCTGGGCGCGGAACTGGCACGGCACCTGGTCACCTCTCGGGGCGTCCGGGACCTGCTGCTGGTCAGCCGCCGCGGTTCGGCGGCCGAGGGCGCTGCGGAACTGGAGTCCGAGTTGACCGCGCTGGGTGCGTCGGTGTCGATCGAGGCCTGCGACGTGACCGACCGGGACGCGGTCGCCGCGTTGTTCGGCAAGCACGAGGTGCGGGCCGTGGTGCACACCGCGGGTGTGCTGGACGACGGCACGATCGGCTCGCTGACGCCGGAGCGGTTGAGCGCGGTGCTGCGGCCGAAGGTCGACGCGGTGTGGAACCTGCACTCGTTCGGCGGGGAGCTGTCGGCGTTCGTGGTGTTCTCGTCGGCGGCCGGGGTGTTCGGCAACGCGGGGCAGGGCAACTACGCGGCGGCGAACGCTTGGCTGGACGCCTTCGCGGCCTACCGGCGTGACCTCGGGCTCCCGGCGTTGTCGCTGGGCTGGGGCGCGTGGGCGCAGACGGGCATGCTGTCCGGGGCCGACGCCGAGCGGATGGCGCGCTCGGGCATGCCGGCGGTGACGGTCGAGCAGGGCCTGGCGCTGTTCGACGCCTCGCTGGCCGCGGCCGAGCCTGCTTTGCTGCCGGTGCGATTGGATCTCTCGGTGCTGCGGGCTCAGCCGGAGGTCGCGCCGTTGCTGCGTGGGCTGATCCGGACGCGGGCGAAGCGGTCGGCGGCCGGGGTCGAAACGGCGGACACCCTGCTGCGGCGGCTCGCCGGGCTGAGCGACGTGGAACGCGAAGAAGCGCTGATGGCGCTGGTGCGGGAGCAGGTGGCCGCGGTGCTCGGGTACACCGACGGCGGCGAGGTCGAGCCGGACCGGCAGTTCAAGGAGCTGGGCTTCGACTCGCTCACCGCGGTCGAACTGCGGAACCGGCTGACCGGGGCGACGGGCCTGAAACTGCCCGCCACGCTGGTCTTCGACTACCCGACGCCCAACGAACTGGTCGCCCTGCTGCGGGGGCAGCTGGTACCGGAGTCCACAGTGGATGCCGGGGCGGCGTTGCTGGCCGAACTGGCGAAACTGGAGCAGTCGATCGGCCGGGCCGCGGTCGACGACCAGACGTTCAAGCAGGTGGCGGGCCGCCTCGAGGTGCTGCGCACGCGGTGGGCCTCGCAGCGTTCGGGGGCCAAGCCGGAAGACGCCGAACTCGACCTGGACTCGGCGTCGGACGACGAGGTGTTCGCCCTGCTGGACGAGGAGCTGGGCATGTCCTGACCGGACGGCCCACCCGCGGCCGGCGCGAGGCCCCACCAGGACGCCCGCCCGGCCGCAGCCCCACGGGGTGCCCTCAGGGGCCCACGCAATGAATGTGGCCACCCAGCCACATTCATTGCCCCACCCCACTCGTGAACGTGAAGTTCAGGTGCCCGAACGTGCAACTCGGCTTCCCGAGTGTGAGGTTCAGCTGCGCGAGTGTGGGGTTCGGGCGCACGAACGTGAGGTTCGGGTGCCTGAGTGTGGGGTTCGCATGGCATGAGAACCACGTTCAGGAAGCCGAAACCCGCGTTCAGGCAGGCGAACCCCACGCTCGGGAAGCTGAACCCCGCGTTCGGGTGGGGTCAGGCGGGGAGGGTGCGGAGGAGGGCTTGGGCGGCCAGGCGGTAGCCGTCGGCGCCGAGGCCGACGATGACGCCGCTGGCCAGGGGGGCCAGGACGGATTCGTGCCGGAACTGCTCCCTGGCCCACACGTTCGACAGGTGGACCTCGATCCACGGCCGCGGGTAGTTCGCCAGTGCGTCCCGCAGGGACCAGCCCGCGATCATCAGCGCCCCCGGGTTGATGATGGCGCCGACGGTGTCGTAGCTGTCCTGCAGCGTCCGGATCAGCTCACCCTCGCAGTCGTTCTGCACCGAGGTGACGCGCCAGCCGCGTTCCGCGACCTCGGCGGCGACCATGGCCTCGATGTCGGCGAGGGTGCTGGAGCCGTAGACCTCGACCTCGCGTTTTCCCAGAATGCCCAGATTTGGGCCGTTCATCAGCAGCAGTTCGTCCATACTCGCAGTCCTAACACGCACCGCGCCCGAATTCGCTCAGTCCGGTGGGAAGGCCATGACCAATCACCTCGGTATCGACGTCGGCGGCACCAAAGTCGCATTCCGCATGGGGAAGCGCACCGGTGAAATGCGCTGGACCCCCTTTCGCGACATCCGTGACGACCTGGCGAGAATCGCCGAAGCCGTCCGGGAACTCGGCGAGCCCGACGCGGTCGGCGTGGCCATGCCCGCCACGGTGGACCACACCGGCAGGGTGACCACCTGGCCCAGCCGCCCCGGCTGGACGGGCGCCGACCTCTACACCCTCTTCGACGAGATTTTCCCCAGTACCCCGGTGAGTTTCGCCGACGACGGTGACCTGGCCGCGGTCGCCGAAGCGGACGCGGCCGGGTGCGCCGACCTCGTCTACTTCGGTGTCGGCACCGGGATCGGCGGCGGGATCGTCTCGGGTGGACGGCCCTGGCCCGGCCTGGCCCGCGGCTCGTGTGAGCTGGGTCATCTCATCGTCGACCGCAACGGGCCCGCGTGCGGCTGCGGGCGTTCGGGCTGCGTGCAGGCGCTGGCCTCGGGCCCGGCCACACTCCGCCGTGCCGCCGGACTCCTCGGCCACGAACCGGGATTCGACGAGTTCTGCCAGGCCTACCAGGACGCGCGCGGCTGGGCACTGGCCGCGGTGCAGGAGAGTTGCGCCGCGCTCGCGGCCGCCGCGGTCGGCATCGCCGAGCTGGCGCACCCCTCACGGGTGCTGATCGGCGGCGGGTTCGCCGCGGCACTGCCCGGCTTCGCCGCCGAGGTGGCGGCACAGGCGAAAACCCTGGCCGCCAACGGAAAACCGGTGGTGCCGATTCAGCCCGCCGCGCTCGGCGGACTGTCCTCACTGCACGGCGCGGTGTTGCTCGCGGCCAATCAGCACTGGGGAAAACACTAGTCCTCGCCATTCCTGGTGAATATCCCGGACGAATTGCCGGACGGACCCCATAGGGGGGTCGTCGGGGTTGGGGGTGCGCTGACCCGCACTTACGCTCGAACACAACCACGGAATCGCAGCTTTCACCCAAGCCGAACCGGAGTAGCCCGATGAATGCTCGTCCGACCCCTGCCCCCCAATACCCGGCGTGGCCGCAGTTCGACGACGGCGAACGCGACGGCCTCCTGCGTGCGCTCGAACAAGACGGCTGGTGGCGCATGGGCGGTAAGGAGGTGGACACCTTCGAGCAGGAGTTCGCCGACTACCACGGCGCCCCGCACGCGCTCGCCGTCACCAACGGCACGCACGCACTGGAACTCGCGCTCGAGGTGCTCGGCGTCGGCCCGGACACCGAGGTTCTGGTGCCCGCCTTCACCTTCATCTCCTCCTCCCAGGCCGTGCAGCGCCTCGGCGGCACCGCGATCCCGGTGGACGTCGACCCGTACACCTACTGCATCGACGCCAGCGCGGCGGCCGAGCTGATCACCACCCGCACCCGCGCGATCATGCCGGTGCACATGGCCGGGCACATGTCCGACATGGACGGTCTGGCCAAGATCGCCAACGACGCCGGGGTGGCGATCATCCAGGACGCCGCGCACGCGCACGGCGCCACCTGGCAGGGCAAGCGCGTCGGTGAACTGGGTTCCATCGCCGCGTTCAGCTTCCAGAACGGCAAGCTGATGACGGCCGGTGAAGGCGGCGCGGTCACCTTCCCCGACTCCGAGTCCTACGAGCAGGCGTTCCTGCGCCACAGCTGCGGCCGCCCCCGCACCGACCGCCGCTACCTGCACCAGACCTCCGGCTCGAACTTCCGGATGAACGAGTTCACCGCCGCCGTGCTGCGGGCGCAGCTGGCCCGCCTCGACGGTCAGATCGACACCCGCGAAGAGCGCTGGCGCCTGCTGGGTGGCCTGCTCGGCGAGATCCCCGGCGTGGTCGCGCAGTCGCGGGACGAGCGCTGCGAGCGCAACCCGCACTACATGGCGATGATCCGCGTCCCTGGCATCACCGAGGAGCAGCGCAACGAACTGGTCGACGCGCTGATCGAGCGCGGCGTGCCCGCGTTCGCCGCCTTCCGCGCGATCTACCGCGTCGACGGCTTCTGGGAGAAGGGCGCGCCCGCGGAGACGGTCGAGGAGATCGCCGCGCGCTGCCCGGTCACCGAAGAGCTCTACCGCGACTGCGTGTGGCTGCACCACCGGACCCTGCTGGGCACCGAGCAGCAGATGCACGACACCGCGGCCATCGTCGCCGAAGTGCTGGGCGCGCGATGAAGACGTACCGGGTCGCGGTGGTCGGCCTCGGCTGGGCGGGGCGGTCGATCTGGCTGCCCCGCCTGCAGGCCCACCCCGCCTTCGAAGTGGTCGCCGCGGTCGATCCCGAGGCGGTCATCCGCAGCACCGTGCGCCGCGAAGCCGGCGAAGACCTCCGCCTGCTGTCCAGTGTGGACGAACTGAAGAACATCCAGGTCGACCTGGCCGTGGTCGCGGTGCCGAACCACCTGCACCACGACGTGGCCAAGGGCCTGCTGCTCGACGGGGTCTCGGTGTTCCTGGAGAAGCCGGTCTGCCTGTCCACCGAGGAGGTCGACTCGCTGGCCGCCGCCGAGCGCGCCGGGCGGGCGACCCTGCTGGCGGGCAGCGCGGCCAACTTCCGCGCCGACATCCTCGCCCTGCACGACCTGCGCAAGGAACTCGGCCACATCCGGCACATCGAGCTGAGCTGGATTCGCGCCCGCGGCGTCCCCTCCGGCGACGGCTGGTTCACCGATCGCCGCTACGCCGGTGGCGGTGCGCTGGTCGACCTCGGCTGGCACCTGCTCGACGTGGCCGGACCGCTGCTCGGAGACGCCGAGATCGACCAGGTCGTCGGCTCGGTCTCGGCCGACTTCGTGAACGACAGCTCGCGGGGCGCGGTGTGGCGCCACGACGCGGGTGCCGGTGCCGCCGGTGACGTCGAGGACACCGCGAACGCCTTCCTGGTCACCGACGACGGCACCTCGGTGCTGGTCCGCGCGAGCTGGGCGTCGCACGAGGAACGCGACGTGACCAGCGTGACCGTGCACGGCAGCGAGGGCACCGCCCGGCTGCGCTGCACCTTCGGCTTCAGCCCGAACCGCGAGGACGGGCCGGTGCTGAGCCTGACCTGCGACGGCGAAACCGTGGTGCTGCCGGTACCCGACGAGCCGATCGGCTCGGAGTACGACCGGCAGCTCACCGAACTGCCCGGCCTGCTGGCGGACCCGGCGGCGCAGGGCAGGGCGATCGAGGACGCCCGCAAGACCGTGCGGGTGATCGAAGGCGTCTACGGCTCGGTGCGGCGCCTCACCAGGAGGTCGGCATGACGATGCAGCTCAACCGGCCGCTCGGGGTGGTCTTCGACCTCGACGGCGTGATCGTGGACAGCTTCGCGGTGATGCGCCAGGCCTTCGACCTGGCCTACGCCGAGGTCGTCGGCGAGGGGCACCCGCCGTTCGAGGAGTACAACAAGCACCTCGGCCGGTACTTCCCGGACATCATGCGGATCATGGGGCTGCCGCTGGCGATGGAGGAGCCGTTCGTCCGCGAGAGCTACCGGCTCGCCGGCGAGGTCAAGGTGCACGACGGGGTGCGCGACACGATCGCCACGCTGCGCGAGCGCGGGCACCGGATCGCGGTGGCCACCGGCAAGAGCGGGCCGCGAGCGCGGTCCCTGCTGCGCACACTCGGCCTGATCGACCTGTTCGACGTGGTGATCGGCTCGGACGAGATCGCCCACCCGAAGCCCGCCCCGGACATCGTGCTGCACGCGATGGACGTGCTCGACGTGCCCGCGGACCGGTCGATGATGATCGGCGACGCGGTCACCGACCTGCAGAGCGCGCAGGCCGCCGGGGTCACCGCCGTCGCGGCGGTCTGGGGCTGCGAAGGCAACACGGCCGACCTGCTGGCCGCGGGTCCGGACGTGGTGCTGGAGCGCCCGGAGGAACTGCTCGCCCTGTGCCCGTCCGCGGTCGCGGTGGAGGCGAGTGCCTGATGTCGCAGCGGATCGACGTCGACCTCGGTGACCGGTCGTACCCGGTGCACGTCGGCGCGGGGACCCGGCACCTGCTCGGTGGGGTGCTCGCCGGCCTGGGGGTTCGGCGAGCCGCCATCGTGTCGGCCCGCCCGGCGGAAGCGCTGCCGGATCCCGGGGTCGAGTCGATCGTGCTGACCGGCAGGGAGGGCGAAGAGGACAAGACGCTGGCGACGGTGGAGGACCTCTGCCGCCGGTTCGCCGGGTTCGGCCTGACGCGCTCGGACGCGGTGGTGTCGTGTGGTGGCGGCACGCTGACCGACGTCGCCGGGCTGGCCGCGGCGCTGTACCACCGCGGGATCCCGGTGGTGCACCTGCCGACTTCGCTGCTGGCACAGGTGGACGCGAGCGTGGGTGGCAAGACCGCGGTGAACCTGCCTGAGGGCAAGAACCTCGTCGGCGCCTACTGGCAGCCCGCCGCCGTCCTGTGCGACACGGACTTCCTGGAGACGCTGCCGCGGCGCGAGTGGATCAACGGTTACGGCGAGATCGCCCGCGCGCACTTCATCGGCGCGGGCGAGTTGCGGTCGCTGCCATTGGCCGGCCAGATCGCCGCGAGCGTGCGCCGCAAGGCCGAGATCGTGTCCCAGGACGAACGCGATTCCGGGCTGCGGCACATCCTGAACTACGGGCACACCCTCGGGCACGCGCTGGAACGGGCCACCGATTTCCGGTTGCGGCACGGGGAAGCCGTCGCGATCGGCACGGTGTTCGCCGGACGGCTGGCCGGCGCGCTCGGCCGGATCGACCAGGCACGCGTGGACGAACACCTCGAAGTGGTGCTGTCGTACGGCTGCCCGTCGGAGTTGCCGCCGGGAATGGATCTGGCCGAGCTGGTCCGCCTGATGACCCTGGACAAGAAGGCGACTTCGGGACTGGCGTTCGCGCTCGACGGCCCGAACGGGGCCGAGCTGGTCCGCGACGTGCCCGAGCACGTGGTGCTGGACGTGCTGCGGCAGATGCCGGTGGGGCCCGCCCTACCGTGAATCCTGTGGCTGGCCCGGTGGGCTCGGCGCGGGCGCCGGGCCAGGGTTGGGCCCATGAGAATGGTCTTGCTCAGCGCCCTGTGCCTGGTGGGTCTGGCGGTTCCGGCGACGGCTTCGGGTGCGCCGCCGCCCGGGCCCCTGCGGTGGGAGCCGTGCCCGGTCGCCGGTAGTGCCGAACCGCAGGAATGCGCCACGCTGCGGGTTCCGCTGGACTACCGGAAGCCACACGGCCAGGAAATCGACGTCCGGGTGTCACGCATCCCGGCGAAGCGGCCGGACGCGCGGCACGGCGTGCTGCTGCTGATCCCCGGCGGGCCGGGTAGTTCCGGCCTGAATCGTCCCTCCACAGTGGACCTACCGGCCGAGCTGCGCGAGCGGTTCGACGTGGTGGGCTTCGATCCACGCGGGGTCGGCAAGAGCACGCCGATCAGCTGCGCGATGTCGCCGGAGGACAACGGCCGCACGATGCCGTGGCCCGCGCCCGACGGCGGTATCGACGCCAATGTCGCGCAGGGCAAGCGGATCGCTGACGCCTGCCGGCGCAACGGCGGCGAGGTCCTGCCGCACATCAACACGAAGAACGAGGTACGGGACCTCGACCGCCTGCGCCAGGCGCTGGGGGAGCGCAAGCTTTCGTACTGGGGCCTTTCGTACGGCACCTACGTCGGCGCGGTCTACGCGACGATGTTCCCGCAGCACACCGACCGGGTGGTGCTGGACAGCACCGGCGACCCGCGCACGGTGGCCCGCGGCTGGCTGGCGAACTACCAGATCGGCGTCGAGGACCGGTTCCCCGATTTCGCGCGCTGGGCGGCGGATCCGGCCAACGCACTGCGCCTGGCCGACGATCCGGCGGCCATCCGCCCGCTGTTCCTGGACCTCGCCGCGCGGCTGGACCACAAGCCGCTCCCCGGCCTGACCGGCAACGGACTGCGGGAGGCGCTGCTGCGGAACCTGTACACCGACAAGGGTTTCGAGCCGTTCGCCAAGCTGATGATCGCGGCCAGGGACGGCTCGCCCGTGCCCCCTCAGCCGCAACCGCCCGAGGACGTGCTGCAGAACACCAGCGCGATCGCCGTTTCCACGATCTGCAACGACGTCGACTGGCCGGGTTCGGTGAAGGCGCACGAACGCGCTGTCGCCGAGAGCCGCGAGCGGTACCCGCTGACCGCCGGCATGCCGGTGAACATCACGCCGTGCTCGTTCTGGCCGTTCGAGCCGGTGAAGCCGGTGCGGATCACCGACGACGGGCCGTCGAACGTGCTGATGGTGCAGAACATGCGTGACCCGTCGACTCCGCTCGCCGGTGCGCGGGAGATGCGCCGGGCGCTGGGGGACCGGGCACGCATGGTCACCGTGGACTCCGGCGGGCACGGCGCCTACCGCGCCAACGGCAACGCCTGCGGCGACGACACCGTGACCCAGTACCTGCTCACCGGGCAGCTCCAGGAATCGGACAGCTTCTGCCCTTGACCTTCATACCGGTGTGAAGGTTCACGATGGCCGCATGACCACCAAGAACTCCACGCACCCGGTGACAGTGCTCGGCCTCGGACTGATGGGCCGAGCACTGGCCGGGGCGTTCCTGCGCGGCGGGCACCCCACGACCGTGTGGAACCGCACGGCGGCCAAGGCGGACGACCTGGTCGCCGAGGGCGTCACGCTCGCCGGTTCGCTCCAGGACGCCCTCACCGCCAACCCGCTCATCGTCGTCTGCGTCTCCGACTACGAAGCCTTCCACGGACTGCTCGACCCGCACGGTGCCCTGCTCGAAGGCCGCGCGCTGGTGAACCTCACCTCCGGCACCTCGGAGCAGGCCCGCGAGACCGCCGCCTGGGCGGCCGGGCTCGGCGCCACCTACCTCGACGGCGTGATCCTGGCCGTGCCCCAGGCCATCGCCACGCCCGACGCCATCCTGCTCCACAGCGGCCCGGCGGAGGCCTTCGAGCAGTACGAACCGGTGTTGCGCAGCCTCGGCCCGACCACGTACCTCGGTACCGACCACGGCCTGTCGGCGCTGCACGACATCGCCGTGCTCGGGCTGATGTGGAGCGTGCTGAACGGCTTCCTGCAGGGTGCCGCCCTGCTGGGCAGCGCGGGGGTGCCCGCGTCGGCGTTCGCCGACCTGACCACGCGGATGGCCGCCACCGTCGCCGACTGGACCCCCGGTTACGCGAAGCAGATCGACGAGGGCGCCTACCCCGCGTACGACTCCACGATCGACACCCACCTGGCCGCCATGGACCACCTCGTGCACGAGAGCGAGGCGGCCGGGATCAACACGGAACTGCCGAAGTCGGTCAAGGCGTTCGCCGACCGCGCGATCGCGGCGGGCCGCGGCGGTGACGGATACGCTGCGATGATCGAAGTGTTCCGCACACCGTCGGAGGTGGGAGCTTGAGCGCCGACCCGTACGACCCGCGCGACCTGCTCGCCGAGAGCAAGATCGGGGTGCTCGCGACGATCAGGTCGAACGGCCTCCCGCAGCTCTCGCCGGTCACGCCGTACTACGACCGCGAGGCCGACATCATCTACGTCTCGCTGACCGAAGGGCGCGCCAAGACGAAGAACCTGCGCCGGGACCCGCGGGCCGCACTCGAGGTCACCAGTGCCGACGGCTGGACGTGGGCGACCGCCGAAGGCCCGGTGACGCTCGTCGGGCCGGGCACCGATCCGCGGGGCCCGGAGGTCGAGGCGCTGGTCGAGTACTACCGCAAAGCCGCGGGCGAGCACCCCGACTGGGACGAGTACCGGTCGGTGATGGTCGCCGACCACCGGGTGCTGATGAAGCTGGCGGTGGCCCACGTCTACGGCGAAACGCTGAGGTGATCCGGGGCGCCTGGTTCGAGTCCGGCGCGTGCGGCGGGCCCTAGGGTGATCGGCGAGTTCCGCCGACACCAGGAGGACCGTTGCCGCACATCGAACTCGATCCCCAGCTCCCCGGAATCCGCGCGTTGTTCGCCTTCCGCCCGGAAACGGCGGATCCGCTCGGGCGCCTCGCCGAAGCACTCCTGCGCGGGCCGAACAGCCTGTCCGTCGGCGAGCGCGAACTGATCGCGGCGGTGGTGTCCAAGGGGAACGACTGCACGTTCTGCTCGTCGAGCCACGGCGCGGTGGCCGCGGCCGCGCTGGACGACGGGTTCGGCGTGGTCGAAGCCGCCTGGCGGAATGTCGACGAGGCCCCGGTCTCGGCGAAGCTCAAGGCGTTGCTGTGGATCGCGCTGGCGGTCCGGGAAAGCGGCCAGGCGGTGACGACCGAGCTGGTCGAGGCCGCCCGCGCGGAAGGCGCGACCGACGTCGAGATCCACGACACCGTGCTCATCGCGGCGGCGTTCTGCATGTACAACCGCTACGTCGACGGGCTCGCCACGGTCGCGCCGCCGGTGCAGGAGGCCTACCGGGGGATGGGCGAGCAACTGCTCGAACAGGGCTACCTGCGCCTGTGACCAGGGGGCCCGGGGTGCGAGAACCGTCGCACCCCGGGCCGCCGGTCAGATCGAACTGGCGAGCCTGCCCGCCAGCAACCGCATGAAGCGCGGCGGGTCGCTCAGCTCGCCGCCCTCGGCCAGCAGCGCCATGCCGTAGAGGATCTCCGCGGTCTCGGCGAGCGCCGGGTCGTCCTTGCGCTCCTCGTGCGCCTTGCGCAGCCCGCTGACCAGCTCGTGGTCCGGGTTCAGCTCCAGGATCCGCTTGATCTGCGGCATTTCCTGGCCCATCGCCCGGTACATCTTCTCCAGCGTCGGCGAGATGTCGTTCGCGTCACCGACAATGCAAGCCGGCGAGGTGGTCAGCCGCGAGGAGAGGCGGACCTCCTTCACCTGCTCCGTCAGCGTCTCGCCCATCCAGCCCAGCAGCCCGGCGAAGTCCTTCTGCCGGGCGCCGCCCTCCTTCTTCTCCTCCTCGGAGTCGAGGTCGACCTGGCCCTTGGCGATGGACTGGAACTTCTTGCCGTCGAACTCGGTGACCGACTCGACCCACATCTCGTCCACCGCGTCGGTCAGCACCAGGACCTCGTACCCCTTGGCGCGGAACGCTTCCATGTGCGGCGAGTGTTCGATCATCGAGCGGGACGCGCCGGTCAGGTAGTAGATGTGCTCCTGGCCGTCCTTCATCCGCTCCACGTACTCGCGCAGCGTGGTCGGCTTCTCGGCGTCGTTCGTGGAGTCGAAAGACGAGATCTCGAGCAGGGTCTCGCGGTTGTCGGAGTCGTTGACCAGGCCCTCCTTGACCGCCGGCCCGAACTCCTTCCAGAAGGTCGCGTACTTCTCCGGCTCGGTGCTCATCATCGCCTTGACCGTGCTGAGCACCTTCTTCACCAGGCGGCGGCGCATCAGCTGGATCTGGCGGTCCTGCTGCAGGATCTCGCGGGAGACGTTGAGCGAGAGGTCCTGCGCGTCCACCACACCCTTGACGAACCGCAGGTACTCCGGCATCAGCGCTTCGCAGTCGTCCATGATGAACACGCGCTTGACGTAGAGCTGCACGCCGCGCTTGCGCTCGCGCATGTACAAGTCGAGCGGCGCGTGCGACGGGATGAACAGCAGCGCCTGGTACTCGAAGGTGCCCTCGGCCCGCAGCTGGATGGTCTCCAGCGGATCGGTCCAGTCGTGGCTGATGTGCTTGTAGAACTCGTGGTACTCCTGCTCGGTCGCGTCGTCCTTCGACCGGGCCCAGAGCGCCTTCATCGAGTTGATCGTCTCGGTGCTGTCCTTCCCCAGCCGGACCGGCCAGGTGATGAAGTCGGAGTACCGCTGGACGATCTCCTTGAGCTTCCAGTCGGCGGTGTAGTCGTAGAGGTGGTCGTCGGCGTCCTCGGGCTTGAGGTGCAGGGTGACCGCGGTGCCCACGGGGGCGTCGGCGACCTCGTCGATGGTGTAGGTGCCTTCGCCGGTGGACTCCCAGCTGGTGCCCTGGCTCTCGCCGGCCCGCCGGGTCACCAGGGTGACCTTGTCGGCGACCATGAAGCTGGAGTAGAAGCCGACCCCGAACTGGCCGATCAGGTCGGCCGAGGCGGTCGAGTCCTTGGCCTCCTTCAGCTTGCGCAGCACCTCGGCGGTGCCCGATTTGGCGATCGTGCCGATCAGCTCGACCACGTCGTCGCGCGACATGCCGATGCCGTTGTCCCGCACGGTCAGCGTGCGGGCCTCCTTGTCGGCCTCGAGCCGGATGTGCAGGTCGGCCGTGTCCGCGTCCAGGTCCTTGTTGCGATACGCCTCGAGCTTGAGCTTGTCGAGGGCGTCGGACGCGTTGGAGATCAGCTCGCGCAGGAAGATGTCCTTGTTCGAATAGAGCGAATGGACCATCAACTGCAGCAGCTGGCGCGATTCGGCCTGGAACTCGAGCGTTTCCACCGGATTCCTTTCGGGCTCACCAGGTTGGACTAGGAGCCCACATTATCCGCTGCGCTCACCCCAGCTTTTCGCGCAGGGCGGGCAGCAGCTCGCGCTCGGCGAAGCCGAAGAACCCGTCCTGGTGGTCACCGCCGATCTGCACCAGCGCCACGTCGGTGAACCCGGCGTCGGCGAAGCCCTTGAACGCCTCCACGATGGGCTCCACGTCCGGGCCGCACGGGATCGACTCGGCCACGTCCTCCTGCCGCACGAACTGGGTGGCCCCGGCGAACGCGGCGGTCCCCGGCAGCTCGGCGTTGACCTTCCAGCCGCCGCCGAACCAGCGGAACTGCTCGTGGGCGCGCTCGACGGCGGCGCCGCGGTCGGGGTCCCAGCAGATGGGGAGCTGCCCGACCTTGCGGCCGTTCCCGTCCGTGTGCCTGTCCCAGGACTGGACCAGCTCGGCCTTCGGCTCGACGGCGATCAGCGTGTCGGCCTTGGGCGCGAACGCGGCGATCGACTGCTCACCGGAGACCGCGACGCCGATCCCGGGCTTGGTCTCGGGCAGGTCCCACAGCTTGGCGGAGTCGACGCGGTAGTGCTTGCCCGCGTAGTTGAAGTAGCCGCCGTCGAACAGGCCGTGGATGATGTCGAGCGCCTCGCCGAGCATCTCGTGCCGGACGTTGGCCGGTGGCCAGCCCTGGCCGACGACGTGCTCGTTGAGGTTCTCGCCGGCACCGAGGCCGAGGGTGAACCGGCCGTCGGCGAGCAACTGCACGGTCGCCGCCTTCTGCGCCACCACGGCCGGGTGGTAGCGCATGATCGGGCAGGTCACGTAGGTCATCAGCTCGACGCGTTCGGTCGACTGGGTGACCGCGCCGAGCACGCTCCAGGCGTACGGCGCGTGACCCTGCTCGTCCAGCCACGGCGAGTAGTGGTCGCTCATCACCTCGAAGTCGAACCCGGCCCGCTCCGCTTCTCCGGCGAAGCGGACCAGCTCCTTGGGGCCGGCCTGCTCGGTCATCAGTGTGTACCCGAATCGCATGGATCAGGCGTTCCCGTTCGGTCGCCGGTGAAACCTCGCCCCTGGCGTTCACCGGCCGTTCATCCTGGGTTCAGTGACGCGGGTAACCGGTTCGGGTGACGACCATGGATGATCTACACGGAGAACAGTTGTCGGCGCAGCTGCGCGCGCTGGAGGAACGGCTCTCCCGGGACTATGCCGACGTCCCGGCGCGGGCCGTGCACCGGTGCGTGGAACAGGAGGCGGGCCGGTTCGCCGGTGCCCGGGTGCTGAGCTTCGTCCCGGTGCTGGTGGAACGCGCGGTCCGGCCACGGTTGGAACGGGGTTTCGTTGGCACGTAGGCTGATTCTGGACGTCGACACCGGCACCGACGACGCCGTGGCGATCATGCACGCGGCGTTGCACCCGGACCTGGAGCTGCTCGGCGTCACCACGGTCAGCGGCAACGTCGGGCTCGCGAACACCACGGACAACACGCTGCGGGTGCTCGACGTGATCGGGCGCTCGGACATGCCGGTGTACGCGGGCCTGGCGCACCCGATCGCCCGGCGCGGGTTCCCCGGCCAGAAGCACTACGAGCGCGACACCGCCCGTGACATGCACGGCACCTCGCTCCCGCTGCCCGAGGCGCGGTCCCAGGCGCAGGACGTCACGGCGGTGGAGTACCTGCTGGAGACCCTGCGGTCGGCGACCGAGCAGCTGACCTTGGTGCCGGTGGGTCCGCTGAGCAACATCGCGACCGTGCTCGCGATCGACCCTTCGCTGGTGGACGCGGTCGACGAGCTGGTCGTCATGGGTGGCGCGCACGCCCACGGCAACGTGACGGCCTCGGCGGAGTTCAACATCTGGGCCGATCCCGAAGCCGCCGCGATGGTCTTCAGCGCAGGCTTCGAACGGCTGACACTGGTCCCGCTGGACGCCACGCACCAAGCGCTGGTCACGCGCGCGAACTGCGCCGCGATGGCGGCACTGGGCACCCCGGCGGGCGCCGCCGCCGCGGACCTCATCACCCGGCGCATCGATGCCTACAGCGCGGGCAGCGGCATCTCCGCCACCGACGCCGCCCCGGTCCACGACGCCGTCTGCACGGCCTACCTGGTGCGCCCGGACATCGTCAGCACCCAGCACGTGCACGTCACCGTCGACACGGAAAGCACGCTCACCGTGGGCCGCACCGTCATGGACACCCGCCCCAACGCCACCGGCACGCCGAACGCCCACGTCGCATTCAGCGCACACGCCGCCACCCTGGTAGCCGAACTGACCAACACCTTCAGCTGAGCGACTGCCACGCGGCCGACGATCAACGACCCGGTACTCACCAACTCGAAAGCCGCCTCAACTGACGCACGGCCCCCGTGCCAGCCCCTCACGCCCCGATGCCGCCTGCTGCGCGCAGCCCTCCCAGACCGGCCCCCCACCCGCCCTCGGGGGCGGCCCCTGCAGCCATCCTATCCCGTCCCACCCCTCGAAGTAGCTGGTCAGCGGCACCCCTGTGGACAACCGGGCTCCTGTGGACGGCTGCGGACACAAATGTGGCTTTGGGGGCGCATTCCGCCCCCAAAGCCACATTTGTGTCCCCGCCCGGAGGGTTTCGCCCCACCCTCGAAGTGGTAGTTCAGGCAAAGAGTGAGAGGAGGGCGCGCCATGCGTTCCGAGCAGAACGAGGGGCTTGAGCTGGGCGATCGCGACGACTGGGCCGACGATCCGGACGTCGCCACCGGGGACACCGAAGCGCCTGCCCAGCAGTTGCAGCCGACCCAGGACGGCCTGCCCTTCGACACCGAGAAGGACGAGATCGCCGAGGACGCCGGGCGTGCGCAGGCAGCCGGGCCCGAGCAGACCGCGTTGCACATCGAGACCGGCGAGGGGTCAGGCGCTTAGCCGCCGCGCCCAAGCAGCGCGGGCAGCCCCGGTAGCCCTGGCAGCGCGGGCCGCAAAAGTAAAAGGCCCGCGCCGCCAGGAACCCATCAACCAGACCTACAAGACGGCGCCTACCCGTTCCACGCCGTACTTCCGTTCCGCCCTCGCCAGCGCGATCTCGGCCAGCTTCGCCCGGTCCACATGGTCCGAGCCAAAAGCACCCGCCGACGGGTCCAGGTACTGGTCCAAACCCGTCGCCGAGAGGGTCAGGAGCGCGTTCGGCCGCAGCTTCGTCGTGATGAACGCGCCCGGCACCGTCGCGCTCCGGCGCAGGCGGGCGAAGGCGTCCGGGCACGGGCGAGGCAGCAGCCAGGGCCGCCGCTTCGCCAGGGCGCGGTACGCGGTCGTCAAAGCGGGCAAATAGACCGGCAATGTCCGCCGCGCGCCGATGCGGGCGAAGCCGTTCTGACACAACAGCTCCACCGCGTACAGCGGGTCCGTTTGGTCCAGCATCGGCGGTTCGTGCACCGGCCGCTTCCCGACCACCCTGGCGAACGCGACCCGGTGCGCCTCCCGGTCCAGCCGCCGTGAAGGCAGCAGGACCAGGTCCAGGTCCCACAGCACGACCCCCGGCTCGACCGGGGAACGCGAAGTGAGTACCGGCGAGGTCCACTCCAGCGGCAGATCGCTGACGTACGCGGTGGTCACCGACATGGCAGCCCTCCCGGTGTGTCGACCGCCAGCCGGACCTGGTTCAGGTACTCCAGCGACGACAGCGTCAGCTGGTCCGGCACGCCGAAGTCGATCAGGCAAGCCACCTCGTCCACACCCACCTCGTACAGGTTCCGCACGAAGTCCGCGCACCGCGCGACCGAGCCGAACAACGCCGAAGACCGGAAATAGCGCTCGAAGGCGTGGTCGAGCAGGTTGCCCTGCTTGGCGTCGTTGAGCTCCGGCCACTTGCTGCGCCAGAGGTCCACAGAGGACTCGAGGTACCCGAGGAACGGTTCGCGGATCGTCGAGCGGACGGCGTCGTCGGTTTCGCCGACGAAGGTGTGCAGCATGACCGTCACCGTGCCCGCGTCCGGGTCGAACCCGGCGGCCGCCCGCGCCTCGCGGTAGGCCTCGATCCGCGGCACCAGGTCGTCGACCTCCTGGAACAGCAATGCGGTCAGCACGTTGATCCCGCGCGCCCCGGCGTCGGCGAAGTTCTGCGGATTCGACGAGCAGGTCAGCCAGAGATTCAAGTCCGGCTGCACCGCCCGCGGGTACGTGGTGATTTCCACGTCCGCGCCCTCGCCGTTGACCCGGGTCATCGGCTTGCCCGCCCACAGGTCGCGCAGCGTGTCCAGGTGTTCGAACACGTACTCGCGCCGCCCGGTGTACCGGTCCGGCGCGAGCGCGAAATCGTTGGCGTTCCAGCCGGTGGCCAGCGCCAGGTCCACCCGGCCGCGGGAGAGGTTGTCCACGAAGGACCAGTCCTCGACCACGGTCAGCGGATCGTGCAGCGGCAACACCACGCTCCCGGCCCGCAACCGGACCCGGCTGGTCGACACGGCCAGCGCCGTGGCGGCCAGCGCCGGGTTCGGGTACGCGCCGCCGAACGGGTGGAAGTGCCGCTCCGGCAACCACAGCGCGGTGAACCCGTGCTCGTCGGCGAACCGCGCCGAATCGAGCAGCAGGTCGTACTCCTTCGGCGGATCGGTCACTTCGCGGTTGGCGAAGTAGAGCAGGCTGAAATCCATGCCGACCCCCGTCATCTCGTGCCGGCGCCGGCCAGGCCGCCCTTGAGCGCCAGTGCCACCGCCTGCGTCCGGTTGGCGCAGTTCAGTTTCACCAGCATGCTGGCCATCACCCGTTTGACCGCGTGGTCGGAGATCTCCAGCCCGCGGGCGATCTGCTTGTTGCTCATCCCTTCCACCAGCAGCGAAAGCGCCTGTAGTTCGCGGCGGGTCAGCCGCGAGTGGTAGGTGCCGCGCGGGGTCGGCACCGCGGACCTGCCGCGGCCCGCCCGGTGCAGCAGTTCGCGGGCCATCGCCGAGGGCATCGGCACCTGGTCCACCAGCAGCCGGTGCAGCGTGTCCTCCAGCACCGGGACGGTCAGGTCCGCCTCGACCAGGTAGCCGTCCCCCGGCAGTTGCGCGGCGGCCGACAGTTCCGCCTCACCGGGATCGCGCATCAGCAACAGGATTTTGGCGCGCGCGCGGCGCGCCTGCTCCAGCAGCGGCTCCAGTCCTGGGCCACCCCCGAGGCCAGCCACCAGTACGTCGGGCCGGTGCGCGGCGATCAGCCGCCCGGCTTCGTCGTGGTCGGTACAACTCAGCACGTTCCGGACGTTGGCGATCGAGTGCAGCATCGCCTCGATCCCGCGCCGCACCACCTCGTGCTGCCCAACGATGAGAATGCGGATGTCCACTCCAGCCCCAGCGATGACCGAAATGCTCTTCGAGCTCTCCTGATTCATCGGATTCACCCATTCACAACGCCTGCCCCCAAAGCAGGATTGATTTTCATTCCTACCCCCGAAGGTGTGAGAGATTTCCTCTGTTCTTCGGGTAAGCGCTGTGGTATGCAGTAATCAGGCAATCGCTCTTGGTAGCAGTTCCGCCGGAAATGTCGCCTTACCATTGTTCAACGGCGTGGGCCCGCCACTCACAACAACACGGCGGCACAGCGAAAACCAAGCCCTCCCACATGATGAGCGGGAGGGCTTGGTGGGTGTTCGCGGGGAACGGGTTCAGTTCATCGCGCGCCGCTGGAACTTGCGCACCGCGAGCGGCGCGCAGATCGCCACGATCACCGCGCACCAGGCGAAAGCACCCCAGCCGCGCCAGCCGAGCGGCTCGTCGAGCAGGAAACCGCGGACCGCGTCGACGATCACCGTGATCGGCTGGTAGTCGGCGAAGACCCGCAGCCCGGCCGGCATCGACTCGGTCGGCACGAAGGCGCTGCTGGCGAAGGTCAGCGGCAGCAGCCAGATGTAGTTGGCCGACTGCGCGCCCTCGGCGTTGCGCACCATCAGCCCGATCGTCGACGACACCCACGAGAAGGTGAGGCTGACCAGCAGCAACAGGGCGATCGCGCCGACCCAGCCGGCGATGCCCGCGGTCGGCCGGAAGCCGACCACCAGGCCGATCAGCACGCCGGTGACGATGATGATCGAGTTGCGCACCACGTCGGCCAGGATGCGGCCGGTGAGCACCGCCGACGGCGCCATCGGCAGTGAGCGGAACCGGTTGACCAGCCCGCGGTGCATGTCCTCGGCCAGGCCGACGCCGGAGTTGACCGCCCCGAAGGCGACGGTCTGCACGAAGATGCCCGCCATCAGGAAGTCCGGGTAGGTCATGCCGGGTGTGCCGATCGCGCCGCCGAAGACGTAGCGGAAGAGCAGCACGAAGATGATCGGGTTGACCGTGGCGAAGATCAGCTGGTCGGGGATGCGGGGGATGTGGCGGAGGCTGCGCTTGGTCAGCACCAGGGTGTCGGTGATCGCCCACTGCAGCCGGCCGCGCTGGAGCGGGCGGACGGGGGCGAGGGATTCGGCCGTGGTCACGGTGTCTCCTCGGTCGGGCTCAGGCTTGCTGCGGTTCGGCGGGGGCGGCGTTCTTGCCGGTCAGAGTCAGGAAGACCTCGTCGAGCGTCGGTTCGCGCAGGCGGACGTCCTCGACCTCGATCTCCTGGTCGTCGAGTTCGCGGATCACCTTCGCCAACAGGCGCGGTTCCTTGAGCGCGGGCACGGTGATCACCCCGGTCTCCGGGTGCACCTCGGCGGGCGCGGTGCTGAACCGCTCGAGCGCCTCCAGCGCGACCGTGGTCCGGCTGTCCGGCGCCAGGTGGACCTCCAGGCGCGCGCCGCCGACCTGCGTCTTCAGCGAATCCGGGGTGCCCTGCGCGACCACCGTGCCGCCGTCGATCACCACGATGTCGTCGGCCAGTTCCTCGGCTTCTTCCAGGTACTGCGTGGTCAGCAGCAGCGAGGTGCCCCCGGCGACCAGCTCGCGGACCATCTGCCAGACGGTCAGCCTGCTGTGCGGGTCGAGGCCGGTGGTCGGCTCGTCGAGGATGAGCAGCGCCGGGTTCACGATCAGGCTGGCAGCCAGGTCCAGGCGCCGCCGCATCCCGCCGGAGTAGGTCTTGACCAGCCGCTTCCCGGCTTCGACGAGTTCGAAGCGGGCCAGCAGTTCGTTCGCCCGGCGCTTGGCGTCGGCCGCGCTGAGGTGGTAGAGCTGGCCGATCATCTCCAGGTTCTCGTAGCCGGTGAGGTACTCGTCGAGCGCGGTGTACTGGCCGGTCAGGCCGATCTCGGAGCGCAGCGCCCTGGCGTCGCGCACCACGTCCTTGCCGAGCACGGTGACCGTGCCGCGGTCGAACGGGAGCAGCGTGGAAATGATCTGCACGGTGGTGGTCTTGCCGGCGCCGTTCGGCCCGAGCAGGCCGAGCACGGTGCCGCGCCGGGCGGAGAAGCTCAGCCCGTTGACCGCCTCGACGTCGCCGTAGCGCTTGTACAGGCCGTCGACCACCAGCGCCGGTGTCTGGTCGGACATGGCGAGCCCCTTCCTGGTGTTACTTCGTCGTGGACTTCATTGTGAACTAGTAGATAGTGAGGAAGTACACTAATATCGGGAGTATGTCCGCCCCCGCTTCCGGTCGTCAACCCGGCACCGTGCGCGACGAGGTCCCCGCCAGGGACATCGTCGCGCTCCTCTTCGACACCTCGCGCCGGCTGTGCCTGCAGTCCGACCGCCTGCTCGGGGCCACCATCGGGTTGTCCGAGGCGAGGGCCCGGCTGCTGGTCACGGTCAGTGAGCTGGAGCCCGCGCGGATGGGCAGGCTCGCCAGCGACCTCGGCGTCAGCCCGCGCTCGGTGACCAGCATGGTCGACGCGCTCGAACGCGACGGGCTGATCACCAGGGAGCCCGATCCCGAGGACCGCCGCGCCACCCTGCTGCGGCTCACCGCGGACAGCCGCGCCCGGATGTCGCGCCTGTTCGACGCCCAGCACCAGCTCGCCGAGGACCTGCTCGCGCCGCTCGACGGGGACGACCGGGCGAACCTGCACCGGATGCTCAGCGTGCTCTGGGAGAGCGCCGGTCCGGATGGGGCGCCCCGTCCGGGGCGCGCCGACGGGGTGACGGATTGAAACGAATGGGGCGCGCCTTCGTAGCTCTCGGTTCCGTCTTCCGGCGCCCTAGCATCGGCCGCATCGAATCGAGGAACGCCGCATTGGGGGTAGCACCGGTCCGGGCCCTCCCGCGGCGATTTCCCGCGGCGGAAGGCGAACCCCATGACCACAGTCCAGTCCGAGCCCCGGCAGGCCGGGTCGCCGGTCGAAGCCCCCATTCCCGAACCGGCACCGTCGAGCAGGCCGAGTTCGGCCTACCTGGCGCTGGGTTACCTTTGTTTCTCGACGACCCTGTTCATCCTGGCGGTGTTCCACGCGGGGCTGGTGTCGTTCAACTTCATCGTCGCGGTGTTCCCGACGGCGATCTTCTTCGGTGGGGTAGCGCAGTTCATCGCCGGCATCTGGGCGTTTTCCCAGCGTAACTTCTTCGCCGCGGTCACCTTCACCTCGTTCGCCGCGTTCTGGCTCAGCTACTCGCTCTACACCTGGCTGTTCCTGCCGCAACTGGTGGCGAACTTTGGTAATTCTGTCACTGCCGCCACCGGTAGTTTCACCCTGGCGTGGGGATTGGTGGCGCTCTTCGTCACCGTCGCCGCGCGGCGGCAGAACCGGGCGGTGTTCGGCCTGCTGGTGCTGACCACGCTGATGTATTTGTTCATCACCATCGGCCAGTACGCCGTCGCGCCGCCCGTCGACCTGGTGGGCGGGGTATTCGCGCTGGTGGCGGCCCTGCTGGGGCTCTACACCGGGGCCGCCTACCTGATCAACGGCAGCTACGGCCGGGTCGTGCTGCCGCTGGGTGAACCGCGCTCGTAAAACCGATCCACCACTGGGGACAGGGGCCGTGCCATGCCGTTTTCCACCGTCGTCGACGCGGTCCGCCGAACAGCGGACGCGACCCCGGGAAAACCCGCCTTCACCTTTCTCGAAAACGGTGAGGGCGAAAGCGCGCGCTACGATTTCGCCGGTCTCGACGCCGCCGCCCGCCGCGTGGCCGCCCGCCTGCAGGCGGACGGCCTGGCCGGCGGGCGGGTGCTGCTCGCCATCAACCCCGGCCCGGACTACGTGGCCGCGTTCTTCGGCTGCCTCTACGCCGGGGCCACCGCCGTCCCGTGTTACCCGCCGCGCCAGCACGGCCGGTCGCGGGAACTGGCGGCGATCGCGGTCGACTCCGGGGCCGGCGCGGTGCTGACCGCGGGTGGCATGGCGGCCACGGTCGCCGAGCGGTTCGCCGAAACCGTGGCAGAGCGCGACTTCCTCGTGCTCGACGTGGACACGGTGGACGACGAGCTGACCGGCTCCTGGACCCCGCCGGAGATCGGCGGCGAAGACCTCGCCTTCCTGCAGTACACCTCCGGCTCCACCGGTGCGCCCAAGGGCGTGATGGTCCGCCACCGCGACATCGTGCGGCACGTCGGGCACATGTACGACCGGTTCGAGCTGACCGCGGACAGCGTGGCGGTGTCCTGGCTGCCGCCGTTCCACGACATGGGCCTGATCGCGTTCATCCTGATGCCCGCGGTGATGGGTTACCACGCCGTGCTGATGACCCCGCGCGACTTCGTCACCCGGCCCGCACGCTGGCTGGAAGCGATCAGCGCCTACCGCGGTGAGATGGTGGCCGCGCCGGACTTCGCCTACGAACTCTGCGTCGAGCGCGTCACCGACGAGGAACTGTCCCGTTTGGACCTGTCGAGCTGGCGCCAGGCCTGCAACGGTGCCGAGCCGGTGCGTGCCGAGACCATCGAGCGCTTCACCGAGAAGTTCGCGCCCCGCGGCTTCCAGCCCGAAACCTTCCGGCCCTGCTACGGCCTGGCCGAGGTGACGCTGGCTGCCGCGGTTCCGCTTTCGGGCAGCCGCCCGGTGGTCATCGAGCGCACCTGGGACACCGACGAGCCGGAAGCGGCGGGCAAGCGGCTGGTGGGCTGCGGTGTCCCGCTGGGCGGCCACGAACTCGCCATCGTCGACCCGGAACGGCTCGACCGCTGCCCCGACGGCACGCTGGGCGAAATCTGGGTGACCGGCCCGAGCCTGCCCGCCGGGTACTGGAACCGCGAAGAGGAAACCGAGCGCACCTTCCGCGCCACCCTGCCGGGCAGCGACGCGCACTACCTGCGCACCGGCGACATGGGCCTGGTGCAGGACGGCGAACTCTACGTCGCCGGGCGGTACAAGGACCTGATCATCATCCGCGGCCGCAACTACGCGCCGTCCGACATCGAGCACCTGGTCGGCCCGTGCCACCCGCGCAACCGCGCCAGCGGCACGGCCGCGTTCTCGGTGCCCGTGGCCGGGGTCGAGCGGCTCGTCGTGGTGCAGGAGGTCCGCACCCGCCGGGACAGCGACTTCGAAGCGATCGTGGAAGCGGTCCGCAAGAGAGTGCTGGAGGAACTGGAGATCACCGTCGACGTGGTGGTGCTGACCAAGCCGACCGCGTTGCCGAAGACCACCAGCGGCAAGATCCAGCGCCGTGCCTGCCGCGCGCGGTTCCTCGCGGGCAGCCTGGAGGCGTTGCACGAGTGGCGGGCGAGCACGGGTGAGCGCTCGGGCGGTCCGGTCGAACTCGAGGACGGCTGGTCCGGCACCGCCGAGGCGATGGAGATCCTGCTCGCGGAGAACGTCGGCCGGGTGCTCGGCGCGGACAGTGCCGCGATCGACCGCGCCCAGCCGTTCAGCACGCAAGGCCTGGATTCGGTGCGGGGCGCGGAGTTCACCGGCAACCTCTCGGTGCTGCTCGGCGTGCCAGTGCCCGCTGCCGCGCTGTACGAATACCCGTCCATCCGCGATCTCGCCCGCCACCTGGTCGAACAACGAGCGGGCGAGGGGACCGGGGACGCGCGATGACCGGCACGGTGGTGGCCGGGATGGCCTGCCGCCTGCCCGGCATCGCCGGACCGGACGAGTTCTGGCGGCTCATCCGCGAGGGCCGCAGCGAAGTCGGCGAAGTGCCGTCCTCCCGCTGGGACGTCGAAGCGACCTACGACCCGCGACCCGGTGTGGTCGGCAAGACCTGCTCCCGCTGGGGCGGCCTGCTGTCCGATGTGGACCGGTTCGACCACGAGCTGTTCGGCATCACCCCGCGTGAGGTGGAACGGCTGGACCCGCAGCAACGGCTGGTGCTGGAGGTCGCCTGGGAGGCGCTGGAGGACGCGGCGCTGGTCCCGGCGGACCTGGCGGGCAGCCGCACCGGCGTGTTCATCGGCGCCGGCAACAGCGACTTCGCCAGGATGCTGTTGCAGAACCCGGCCGAAGTGGACATCTACTCGCTGGTCGGCGGTGGGCTGAGCCTGCTGGCGAACCGGCTGTCCTACACCTTCGACCTGCGTGGCCCGAGCGTGGTGGTGGACACCGCGTGCTCCGGTTCGCTGGTCGCGGTGCACCAGGCGATGCGCAGCCTGCTCGACGGCGAATGCGACCTGGCCATCGCGGGCGGGGTGAACCTGTGCCTGTCGCCCGAAGTGGACATCGCGAACTCGCACGCCCGCCTGCTCTCGCCGACCGGTGGCAGCAAGGTCTTCGACGAAGCTGCCGACGGGTTCGTGCGCAGCGAGGGCTGCGGCTTGGTGGTCCTGCGACGCGGTGACGAGCCGGGGCCGGTGCGTGCGGTGCTCAAGGGGTCCGCGATGGCGGGTTCCGGGCGCGGCAACGGCTTGGGCGCGCCGAGTGCGGCCGGACAGGAGGAAGTCGTCCGGCTGGCGCTGCGCAAGGCGGGCGTCGAGCCCGCCGAGGTGGGGTACGTCGAGACGCACACCACCGGCACCGCCATCGGTGACGCGGTGGAGGTCGGCGCCCTGTCCCGGGTCTTCGGCGGCGCGCGCGAGACACCGCTGCGGCTGGGCTCGGTCAAGGCGGGTATCGGGCACCTGGAAGCGGCTTCCGGCGTCATCTCGCTGATCAAGACGATCCTGGTGCTGCGGCACGGCTGGATTCCGCCGGTCGCGGTCGAACGGCTGAGCCCGCAGGTCCGGCTCGGGGACGGAGTGGAGATCCCGGCTGAACCGTGCATTTGGGACGGTCCGCGGATCGCGGGTATCAACTCCTTCGGGTATGGCGGCAACAACGTGCACCTCGTGGTCGGCTCCGCGGCCGCGGAGGTCGCCGAACCAAGTGAGGGCCCGGAAGTACTCGTGCTGTCGGCTCGTTCGGCGTCCTCGCTGACCGGCCTGTCCCTGCGGTATCAAAGCTTTTTGCGTGAGAACCCGGAAGTTCCGCTCGCCGACATCGCCCACACCGCGCGGGTCGCGCGCACGCACTACCCGCACCGGCTCTTCTCGGTGGGTTCCAGCCACGAAGAACTGCTGGAGAACCTCGCGGAAGCCGAGCAGTTCGTGGCTGCGGACGCACCGGTGCTCGCGTTCGAGTTTACCGACGACAAGCCCGGCGGTGACTGGTTCGACGCCCTGTGCCGGTGGATTCCCGCACTGGAGCTGATCGTCGAAGACCTCGACGGCACTATCGACGCGCCCGGCTTCGTGCCGCAGTACGCGCTCGCGACCCTGCTGGCGGAGTGGGGCATCTACCCGGACCTGGTCATCGGCCACGGCTCGGGCGAGCTGGCCGCGGCCGCCGTCGCGGGCGCGATCAACCCCCACGAGTTCGACGGGGAGTTCGGCGAGCCCGACACCCCGCTGCACCTGGGCGGACAGGGCGTCCCCGACCACGACTTCACCATCCGCTTCTGCGGCGACTTCGCCGGTGACGGGCTGTCCCGGCTGCTCGGCGGCCTGCACTGCCGGGGCGTCGAGGTCGACTGGGCCGCGCTCGGCGCCGATCGGCCGCTGACGCACCTGCCTGCCACGCCGTTCGAGCACCACGAGCGGTGGCCGATCGGCCTGCACCGGCCGGCACCGGCGACCCGGCCGGTCAAACCGCGTGCCGCGCACCCGCTGCTGCGCGGCCGCTGAACCTGCACGCGAGGGCTAGAGGAATGGGGTTGGGACCTGATGCGCTCCCTTGACCGGATCGAAACCGAGCTGGACGCCGAGTCCGTGCCCTACCTGCGGGAACTCCGGCTGGCGGGCGTTCCGGTCGTGCCGTCGGCGGTGGTGCTCGAGATCGCCGGGGCCACCGCGGCGATTGCCGAGCAGGGCGAAGCGATGGTCGAGGTGCGCCTGCCCGAGCCGGTGGTGCACACCGACCACGACGAGAACTCCACGGTCGGCCTGGTGGCCGACCTCTACCAGAACTCGACCGGCGCGTACGGGGTGCGCATCCACCGCGCCGACTGGGCGCGGACCGTGCACGTGCAGGCTTTGTTCGCGCCCGGCAGCAGTGCGGAGAAAACCGCCGACCCGATTTCGCTGACCGACATCCGCCGCCGCTGTGTGCAGCCCGTTTCGCGTGCCGAGTTCTACGCCGATCTCGCGGATCTCGGCATTTCCTGCGGGCCCGCGCTCGGCTGCGTGGAAACGGCCTGGCGTGGCTCCCAGGAAATGCTGGGTGCCGTGCGTTCCGCGGTTTCCGAAGCCGAATCCGAGCTTTACCGCTTACACCCTGTCATGCTGGAAGCGGCGCTGCAACCCGCGTTCGCACTTCTCAGTCCTCGGGAAAACGGTGGCTGGTACCTCGGCGGGATCGACCGGTTCGAGATCCACCGGGAGGGTGCCACGGTCGCGTGGACCCACGTGGTGCGCACCGATGCCGGTGAGGACCTGCCCGGGATGGCGCTCTTCCACATCGGCTTGCTGGACGCCGAGGGTTATGTGGTCGCCGAACTGACCGGTGTGCGCATGCGGACCTTCAGCGCGGGTGAACTGCGCCCGCCGCGATTGGCACCGCCGACCGGTGCCGAGATCCGGGAAATGGCCGAAGACGATCGGCAGCACGCGATTCGCGCGGCTTTGCACCGCTGGCTCGCCCAGGTCATGCGAATCGACCTCGACGAACTCGACACCGGCCGGGAACTGCGGTCGTACGGCATCGACTCGTTCATGGGAATGGAGCTGAAAGCGCTGCTCCAGCGGCACTGGGAGATCGATATCCCGGTGACGTTGCTCTTCGACGGACGAAGTGTGGAGACGCTCGCCGACGACGTCGCGCTGCGGTTCGCCGGCGGACTGGCGAACCGCATTTCACGCCGGGATCGCGGAGCCGACGAGGTTTCCCGCCTCTCCCGCGGTCAGGAAGCGCTGTGGTCCATCCACCGGTTCGCCGCCGAGTCCGGCGCGTACCACGTGGCCACCGCGCTGCGCATCCTGTCGCCTTTGGACACTGACGCGCTCGAGGAAGCCTGGCGAGCGGTGGTTTCCCGGCACGGACTGCTGGGCGCGACCTTCGGCGAGGACGACCGCGGCCCGTTCTACCGGCCCGGCTATGCCATCGACTTCCAGTGCGTCGACGCCCGGGAACAGGAAGACTTCGAACGCGTGCTCGCCGACGAAGCCGACCGCCCGTTCGTGCTCGAAGACAGCGTGCCGGTGCGGCTGCGCGTCTACCAGCGCGAGGACGGCGAGTCGGTCCTGCTGATCTGCGCGCACCACATCGTTGTCGACATGTGGTCCTGCGTGGTGCTGCTGGAGGAACTGGCGCTGGAGTACGGCGGTGCGGCCGAAGCGGTGCGTCCGGCGGTCGAGTACGCCGACTTCGTGGACTGGCAACGGGAACTGCTGGCGAGCCCCGAGGGCGACCGGCTGTGGGACTACTGGCGTGACCGGCTCTCCGGCGATCTTCCGGTGCTCGCGCTGCCCGGTGACCGCCCGCGTCCGCCGGTGCAGTCGTTCCGCGGTGCCAGCCGGGTGTTCGGGGTCGGCCGCGAGCTGACCGAACGGCTCAAGGAGCTTGGTGTCCGTTGTGGAGTGACGCCGTTCGTGGTGCTGCTGTCGGCCTACCAGTTGCTGCTCCACCGGGAGACCGGGCAGGAGCGGGTGGTGGTCGGCTCGCCGATCTCCGGGCGCGGCCGGAGTGAGCTGGAGCGGACCGTCGGGTACTTCGTGAACCCCGTACCGCTGATCGCCGACTTCGCCGCCGGTATGTCCTTTGAGGACGTCCTGGCGCAGGTCAGGGACGTGGTGCTCGGCGCGTTCGAGCACGAGGACTTCCCGATGGCGGAGATGGTGGAGCGGCTCGCGCCGGAACGCGATTCCTCGTATTCGCCGCTGTACCAGACGATGTTCGTGATGCAGCGGTCGCAGGCGTTCGACCAGGAGGGCCTCGCGCCGCTGGCCGTGGGCGCGGGCAGCCGCCTGCAGGTCGGCGAAAGCGAAGCGATCGAGCTGCACTCGCTGGTGGTCGAGCCGGTGACGGTGCCGCGCCACTGGTCGATGTTCGACCTGACCTGGATGGTCGCCGAGTCGGAGGACGGGTTCCTGGTCTCGGTCGACTACAACACGGACCTGTTCGACGAGAGCACGGTCGACCGGTTCCTGGAGCACTTCCGCGTGCTGCTGGACGGGGTGGCCGCGGCGCCGGAGCGTGGTGTGGACCGTGTGCCGCTGCTCGCGCCGGCGGAACGCGACCTGATGGTGCGGCAGTGGAACGACACCGCGGTGGACTTCGGTGCCGCCGCGGCCGGGCGGGTGCACGAGGGCGTGTGGGCCGCCGGGGCGTGCTTCCCCGACGCGACCGCGGTCATCGCACACGACGGCCAGCTGACCTACCGGGAGCTGCTGGCGCGGTCGTCGCGGATCGGCTGGTGGCTGCGGGAACAGGGCGCGCGACCCAATCAGCTCGTGGGCATCTGCCTGGAAAAGTGCACCGACCAGGTCGCGGCCGTGCTGGGTGTGGTGGCGTCGGGTGCGGCTTACCTGCCGCTGGACCCGGGACTGCCGCAGGCCCGGCTCGCTGAGCTGATCGACCTGGGCGAGGTGACGCACGTCCTCACTCGCTCGGGCCTCGAACTGCCGTCCGGCGTGACGCGGCTGGACCTGGACATCGCGGATCTGTCGGAGTTCTCGGCGGAGATGCCACCGGTGGTGCAGGAGCCGACGGATTTGGCGTATGTGATCTTCACGTCGGGTTCGACCGGGGTCCCCAAGGGCGTGATGATCGATCACCTCGGGGTGCTGAACACGGTGGTCGACATCAATCAGCGTTTCGATGTCGTTCCGGAAGACCGTGTGCTCGGGCTGGCGTCGTTGAGTTTCGACTTGTCGGTGTACGACATCTTCGGTCCGCTGGCGGTGGGTGCGGCGTTGGTGTTGCCCGCGCCGGACGGGGTGAAGGATCCGTCGCACTGGGTGGAGTTGATCGATCGGCACCAGGTGACCGTCTGGGACTCGGTGCCCATGCTGTTGCAGCTCCTGGTCGAAGCCCCGGAAGCCAGTGCGCAAACGCTTGCTTCCCTGCGGATCGGGCTGCTTTCCGGTGACTGGATCCCGGTCTCGCTGCCCGACAAGGTGTGGGCGCTCAACCCGCAGATGCGGCTCTTCAGCGGTGGTGGCGCAACCGAAGCCTCCATCTGGTCGATCTCGTACCCGATCACCCACGTGGACCCGAGTTGGACCAGCATTCCCTACGGTCGTCCGCTGTCCAACCAGCGCTTCTACATCCTCAACAGCGCGCAGGAGCCCTGCCCGGTCGGCGTGGCGGGGGAGTTGTGCATCGGCGGCATCGGGGTCGCCCGCGGTTACTGGCGAGACGAAGAGCGCACGAACGCGAGCTTCCTGCCGGATCCGTTCTCCGACGACCCGCGTGCTCTGCTCTATCGCACGGGCGATCTCGGACGCTGGCGGGCGGATGGCGTGATCGAGTTCCTCGGCCGCGTCGACCACCAGGTGAAGATCCGTGGGTTCCGCGTCGAGCTGGGCGAGATCGACTCGGTGTTGTCCGCCCATCCGGCCGTCGACGAGTCGGTGACCGTGGTCCACGGCGGGCGGCTGGCGTCCTATGTGGTCGGTACGGCGGACCCGGCCGAACTGCGGGACTGGGTGCACTCGCGCCTGCCCGAGTACATGGTCCCGGCCGGGGTCACGCTGCTGGACCGGTTGCCGTTGTCGTCGAACGGCAAGGTGGACCGCTCGGCGTTGCCTGAGCCGGTGTGGCAGGCGGCCGACGAGTTCGTCGAGGCCCGGTCCGAGCAGGAGCGAGTGCTAGCGGCGATCTGGGCCGACGTGCTGGGCGTCGAACGCGTCGGCGTGCGCGACAACTTCTTCTCGCTCGGCGGTGATTCGATCCTGTCGATCCAGATGGTGTCGCGGGCTGCCCAGCACGGCATCCACCTGACTCCGGCGCAGGTGTTCCGTGAGCAGACGGTGGCCCGGCTGGTCGAGGTGGCCGGTGCGGGTCCGGTGGTGGTCGCCGAACAGGGCCCGGTGGTCGGGCCGGTCGAACTCGGGCCGGTGCAGCGCTGGTTCTTCGGCCTCGACCTGGCCGACCGCGACCACTGGAACCAGACGGTGATGCTCGAATCCAGCGTCGAACTGGACGCCGAACGCGTGGCACAGGCGCTGGAGACCGTGCTCGACCGGCACGACGTGTTGCGCTCCCGCTTCACCTGCGAAAACGGTCAGTGGCAGCAAGAACAGCTGGCCGAGGCCGCCGTCAAGGTGGTCGAAGGTGACCCGAACCTCGGGCTGGGTCTGGAGAACGGGCCGCTGCTGCAGGCCGCGATCAACGGGAACACGCTGACGCTGGCCTGCCACCACCTGGTGATCGACGCGGTGAGCTGGCGGTTCGTCGTGGAGGACTTCGAGCGCGCCTATCTCGGCCTCGGCGAGCCGGCCGCCAAGACCACCTCGTTCCGGGAGTGGACCTCGCGGCTGGCCGGCTACGACGCGACCGACCAGGTCGAATACTGGCGCCAAGTGCTGAGCACGGTCAGTCCGCTGCCCGCCGACCGCACCGGCGACGACGTGCACGGCAGCGCGGTCACGCGACGCGTGCTGCTGTCCGCCGCGTCCGTGCTGGACGCGGGCAGGCGGCTCAAGGCACGGCCGGACGAACTCGTGCTGACCGCCTGGGCCCGCGCGCTCACCGACTGGACGGGCCGCGAAGGCGTGACCGTCGATGTCGAGGCCCACGGCCGCGAAGCGCTGTTCGACGACGTCGACCTGTCCCGGACCGCGGGCTGGTTCACCGCGATCCGCCCGGTCCACCTGCCGGTCGGGGGTGCCGACGAGATCGGTGCGCTGCGGGCGGTGAAGCGGTCGCTGCGATCGGCGCCCGACCAGGGCATCGGCTACGGCGTGCTGCGCTTCACCACCGACCTGCTGCCGGTGGCGCCCCCGGTGCCGGTGTTGTTCAACTACCTGGGTCAGATCGACCAGGCGGGCGAGGCGTTCACCCTGCGCTACGACCCGGCGGCCAACGACGCCGGGTACGCGCCGGAGAACCGCCGTCACCACACCTTCGAGATCAACGCCGGACTGCACCAAGAGCAGCTGCTGATCGACTTCACTTATTCCGCCGGACGGCACGACGCGGCCACCATCGACGCCCTGCTCGAAGGCGTGCGGCGGCACCTGGCGACGCTGACCGAGGCGACCCGGCCCGCCGCCATCCCGGAGGACTTCCCGCTCACGCAGGTCACCGAGGCCGAGCTGGAGCGGATCACCGCGGACCACGGGCCGATCGACGACCTGTACCCGGCGACGCCGATGCAGCAGGGTCTGCTGTTCCACACGCTGTCCGCGCCCGACTCGGGTGTCTACATCGAACAGATCCGCCTGCGGCTTTCCGGCGAACTGCGGGTGTCCACGTTGTGCGAGGCGTGGGAGCGGACCGTGCAGCGGCATCCGGCGTTGCGCACCGCCCTCGCCTGGGAGGACCTCGACACGCCGTACCAGGTGGTGCACGCCAGGGTCGCCGCGCCGATCGTGATCGAGGAGCGCGACGACCTCGGCGACCTGCTGCGCGAGGACCGCACGGCCGGGTTCACGCTGTCCGAGGCGCCGGTCATGCGCCTGCGGTTGGTCCGCACCGACGCCGAGACCTGGGAACTCGTCTGGTCGCACCACCACGTGGTGCTCGACGGGTGGAGCGCGGCGCTGGTGCTGGAGGACTTCTTCGCCGTCTACCGCGCGCTGGTGGCCGGTGACGAGCCACCTGCGGTGACCGCACCGTCCTATCGCGACTACGTGGCCTGGCTGGAAGCGCAGGATCTCGGTGCGGCCGAGGAGTACTGGCGGACCCACCTGGCCGGGTTCATCGAGCCGACCCGGCTGGGCATCGAGCAGGTCATCGCTTCGACCGCACGCCGTCCCGAAGCAGCCGAGTCCACAGTGGAGCTGCCGGAGGACCTGTCGGACCGCGTCCGCGAGTTCGCGCGTGCGCACGGGCTCACGCTGAACACCGTGCTGATGGGTGCCTGGTCGCTGCTGCTGTCGCGGTACTCCGGCCAGCGGGACCTGGTCTTCGGGGTCACCTCCGCCGGGCGCCCGGCCGAAGTGTCCGAAGTGGAGCGCATGATCGGCCTGTTCATCAACACGCTCCCGACGCGGGTCGGGGTGCCCGCCGAACAGCGGGTCGCCGACTGGCTGCGTGACCTGCAGCGGGTCGAGACCGAGCGCCGGCGGCACGAGAACACGCCGCTGACCAAGGTGCACGAGTGGAGCGACGTGGCCGGGGGCACGCCGCTGTTCGACCACATCTTCGTGGTGGAGAACTACCTGCTCGACGAGTCGGTCTTCCAGGTCGACGAAGCACTGCGGGTCTCGGACCACCAGTCCTACGAACAGACGAACTATCTGCTCGCGCTGGTGGTGGAGCCGCTGGACCGGCTGACCCTGCGCACCCGCCACGACCCGGACCGGCTCACCGCGGACACCGTGGACCGCCTGCTCGGCCACTTCGCAGTGCTGCTGGACGGCCTGGTCGCGGCGCCGGATCGGGCGGTCGGCGAGGTGCCGCTGCTCAGCGCGGCCGAGCGGGACCAGGTGGTCCGCGAGTGGAACGACACCGACGTGGACTTCGGTTCTGCGGCGGCCGGGTGTGTGCACGAGGGCGTGTGGTCGGCCGGAGCGCGCTTCCCGGAGGCGACGGCGGTCATCGCACATGACGGGCAGTTGACGTACGGGGAGCTGCTGGCACGGTCGTCGCGGATCGGCTGGTGGTTGCGGGAGCAGGGCGCGCAGCCGAATGAGCTGGTGGGCGTGTGCCTGCCGAAGTGCGCCGATCAGGTCGCGGCCGTGCTGGGCGTGGTGGCGTCGGGCGCGGCTTACCTGCCGCTGGACCCAGGGTTGCCGCAGGCTCGGCTGGCGGAATTGATGGAACTCGGTGGCGTGTCGAAGGTCCTGACCGCCTCCGGTGTCGAGGTGCCCACGGGCGTGACCCGACTCGACCTGGACATTGCCGACTTGGCGGAGTTCTCGGCGAAGATGCCGCCGGTGGTGCAAGCGCCGACGGATCTGGCGTATGTGATCTTCACGTCGGGTTCGACCGGAGTTCCCAAGGGCGTGATGATCGATCACCTCGGGGTGCTGAACACGGTGGTCGACATCAATCAGCGGTTCGAGGTGACCCCGGAAGATCGTGTGCTCGGCTTGGCGTCGTTGAGTTTCGACTTGTCGGTGTACGACATCTTCGGCCCGTTGGCAGTTGGTGCGGCGTTGGTGTTGCCCGCGCCGGACGGGGTGAAGGATCCGTCGCACTGGGTGGAGTTGATCGATCGGCACCAGGTGACCGTCTGGGATTCGGTGCCGATGTTGCTGCAACTGCTGGTGGAGGCGCCGGAGGCCACCAGCGACAAGATCCGTTCGCTGCGGGTGGGCTTGCTTTCCGGCGACTGGATCCCGGTGTCGCTGCCGGACAAGGTGTGGGCGCTGAACCCGGAGATGCGGATTTACAGCGGTGGTGGCGCGACGGAAGCGTCCATCTGGTCGATCTCGTACCCGATCACGCACGTGGACCCGAGCTGGACGAGCATTCCCTACGGTCGTCCGCTGTCCAACCAGCGCTTCTACATCCTCAACGAGTCGCAGCAGGTGTGTCCGGTCGGTGTGGCCGGTGAGCTGTGCATCGGCGGCATCGGTGTGGCCCGGGGTTATTGGGGTGACGAGGAACGGACGAACGCGAGCTTCCTGCCCGACCCGTTCTCGGATGACCCGCGTGCCTTGCTGTACCGCACTGGTGACCTGGGGCGTTGGCGTGCGGATGGCGTGATCGAGTTCCTCGGTCGCGTCGACCACCAGGTGAAGATTCGTGGTTTTCGTGTCGAACTGGGCGAGATCGACTCGGTGCTGTCCGCCCATCCGGCGGTGGACGAGTCGGTGACCGTGGTGCACGGCGGTCGGCTGGCGTCCTATGTGGTCGCCGAATCGGCCGACGTGTTCGCCTTGCAGGAGTGGGTGCGTGAGCGCCTGCCCGAGTACATGGTGCCGTCCGGCGTGACCGTGCTCGACCGGCTGCCGTTGTCCTCCAACGGCAAGGTCGACCGCTCGGCGCTGCCCGAGCCGGTGTGGCAGTCCGACGGCAAATTCGTCGAAGCGCGCTCGGCCACCGAAAAGGCGCTGGCCGCGGTGTGGGCCGAGGTGCTGGGTGTCGAGCGCGTCGGCATCCACGACAACTTCTTCACGCTCGGCGGCGATTCGATCCTGTCCATCCAGATGGTGTCGCGCGCGGCCCAAGCCGGGATCCACGTGACCCCGGCGCAGGTGTTCCGCGAGCAGACCGTGGCGCGCCTGGCGGCGACGGTCGGCGGTGAGCATTCGGCGATCCGGCGGCGCGAACGTGCGCCCGGTGAGGCCTCCCGGCTCTCGCGTGGACAAGAAGCGCTCTGGTCCATTTATCGATTCGCCGACGAGTCGGGTGCTTACCACGTCGCCACCGCGATGCGCGTGCTGTCCCCATTGGACGTCGAACTGCTGCGAACCGCCTGGCAGTCGGTCGTTTCCCGGCACAGCCTGCTCGGTGCGGTGTTCGGAGAGGACGATCAGGGCCCGTACTACCGAGTCGATCCGAACGCTGCCGCCGACTTCGACGTGGTGGACGCCCGTGAGGTGGCCGAATTCGACGGCATGGTGGCGGACGAGGCCGACCGGCCGTTCGTGCTCGACGGTGGTGCCCCCGTCCGCCTCCGGGTGTTCGAGCGGCCCGACGGCGAGTCGGTGCTGCTGATCTGCGCGCACCACATCGTGGTCGACCTCTGGTCGTGCGTGGTGCTGCTGGAGGAACTGGCGCTCGAATACCGGGGCGAGGCCACCATGCCACCGCCGGCGGTCGAGTACGCCGACTTCGTGGACTGGCAGCGCGAACTCCTGGCCGGGGCGGACGGTGAGCGCCTGTGGGAGTACTGGCGCGAGCGGCTGGACGGCGACCTACCGGTGCTGGCCCTGCCCGCGGATCGCCCACGCCCGGCGGTCCAGTCATTCCGTGGCGCCAACCGGGTCTTCACCGTCGGAGCCGAGATTTCCGAGGGGTTGAAGGAACTCGGCGCCCGGCTCGGGGTGACGCCGTTCGTGGTGCTGCTCTCCGCGTACCAGTTGTTCCTGCACCGCGAGACCGGGCAGAACCGGATCGTGGTCGGGTCACCGACCGCGGGACGCGGGCAGCCGGAGATCGACAACGTGGTCGGCTACTTCATCAACCCGTTGCCGATGGTCACCGACTTCACCGCCGAGATGTCCTTTGAGGACACGTTGCGTCAGGTGCAGGAGGTGGTCCTGGGTGCGTTCGAGCACGAGGACTTCCCGATGGCCGAGATGGTGGAACGGCTCGCGCCGGAACGCGACTCGTCGTATTCGCCACTCTACCAGACGATGTTCGTGATGCAGCGGGCGCAGGCCTTCGACAACGAGGGGCTGGCGCCGCTGGCCGTGGGCGCCGGAAACCGCCTGCAGGTGGGCGAAGGCGAGGCCATCGAGCTGCACTCGCTGGTGGTCGAGCCCGCGACGGTTCAGCGCAACTGGTCGATGTTCGACCTGACCTGGATGGTCGCCGAAGCCGAGGACGGGTTCCTGGTTTCGGTGGACTACAACACCGATCTGTTCGACGAAAGCACGGTCGACCGGTTCCTGGAGCACTTCCGCGTGCTGCTGGACGGCGTGGTCGCGGCGCCGGATCGGGCGGTCGGCGAGGTGCCGCTGCTGACCGAGGCCGAGCGGCACCAGCTGGTCCACGAGTGGAACGACACCGAAGTCGACTTCGGTGACGCCGCCGCCGGGTGTGTGCACGAAGGCGTGTGGTCTGCGGGAGCGCGCTTCCCGGAGGCGACGGCGGTCATCGCGCATGACGGCGAGCTGACGTATCGCGAGTTGCTGGCACGGTCGTCGCGGATCGGCTGGTGGTTGCGGGAGCAGGGGGCACGCCCGAACGAGCTGGTCGGCATCTGCCTGCCGAAGTGCGCCGATCAGGTCGCCGCGGTGCTCGGGGTGGTCGCCTCGGGCGCTGCCTACCTGCCGCTCGACCCGGGCCTGCCGCAGGCGCGACTGGCCGAACTGATCGAACTCGGCGGTGTCACGAAGGTACTGACCGCCTCCGAGATCGAGGTCCCCTCGGGTGTGACCCGGCTGAACCTGGACGTGGAGGAACTGTCGGAGTTCTCCGCGGACATGCCGGAGGTGGTGCAGGCTCCGACCGACCTGGCGTACGTGATCTTCACGTCCGGGTCGACCGGGGTGCCCAAGGGCGTGATGATCGACCACATCGGCGTCCTGAACACCGTGGTCGACATCAACCAGCGGTTCGACGTGACCCCGGAAGACCGCGTACTCGGGCTGGCGTCGCTGAGCTTCGACCTGTCGGTGTACGACATCTTCGGCCCACTGGCCGTCGGGGCGGCTCTGGTGCTGCCCGCACCGGACGGGGTCAAGGACCCGTCGCACTGGGTTCAGCTGGTCGACCGGCACGAGGTGACCGTCTGGGATTCGGTGCCGATGTTGCTGCAACTGCTGGTCGAGGCGCCGGAGGCGAACACCGCCACCCTGGCCTCACTGCGGGTCGGGCTCCTCTCCGGCGACTGGATCCCGGTGTCCCTGCCGGACAAGGTCTGGGCGATCAACCCGGACATGATGATCTACAGCGGTGGTGGCGCGACCGAGGCCTCCATCTGGTCGATCTCGTACCCGATCACGCACGTGGACCCGAGCTGGACGAGCATTCCCTACGGCCGCCCCCTGTCCAACCAGCGCTTTTACATCCTGAACGAAGCCCAGCAGGTGTGTCCGGTCGGTGTGGCCGGTGAGCTGTGCATCGGCGGAATCGGGGTCGCCCGGGGTTACTGGCGAGACGAAGAGCGCACGAACGCGAGCTTCCTGCCTGACCCGTTCTCCGACGACCCGCGTGCCCTGCTTTACCGCACCGGCGACCTGGGCCGCTGGCGGGCGGACGGCGTGATCGAGTTCCTTGGCCGGGTCGACCACCAGGTCAAGATCCGCGGCTTCCGCGTCGAACTGGGCGAGATCGACTCGGTGCTGTCCGCGCACCCGGAGGTGGCCGAGTCGGTCACCGTGGTGCACGGCGGGCGGCTGGCGTCTTATGTGGTCGCCGACGAGGTCGACCTCGCCGAAGTGCGCGAGTGGGTGCGCCAGCGGCTGCCGGAGTACATGGTCCCGGCCGGGATCACCGTGCTCGACCGATTGCCGCTGTCGGCCAACGGCAAGGTGGACCGCTCGGCGCTGCCCGAACCGGTCTGGCAGGCGGCCGACGAGTTCGTCGAAGCGCGCTCCGACCAGGAACGCGTGCTCGCCGCGATCTGGGCCGAAGTGCTCGGCTTGGACGAGATCGGCGTGCTGGACAACTTCTTCGCGCTCGGCGGTGACTCGATCCTGTCGATCCAAATGGTGTCGAGGGCCGCGCAGGCCGGTATCCACTTGACGCCGGCGCAGGTGTTCCGCGAGCAGACCGTGGCGCGGCTGGTCGAGGTAGCCGGTGAGGGTCCGGTGGTGGTCGCCGAACAGGGCCCGGTGGTCGGACCGGTCGAACTCGGGCCGGTGCAGCGCTGGTTCTTCGGCCTGGAACTGGAGAACCAGGACCACTGGAACCAGGGCGTGGTGCTGGATTCCCGCATCGAACTGGACCCCGAGCTGGTCGGGCAGGCGCTCGGCCGGGTTCTCGCGCACCACGACGTGCTGCGGTCGCGGTTCGCCCGCGAAGGGGTCGAGTGGGTCCAGGAACAGCTCGAAGCCGACGAGGTGCCGGTCGAACTCGTCGACGGCAGCGGACGCGACCCCGACGTAGTGATGGCCGAGGCGGTCAAGGCCGCGCACTCCGGGCTGGACATCGAAAACGGGCCACTGCTGCGGGCCGTGGTGGTCGACCTCGACGACGCCCAGCGGCTCGTGCTCGCTTGCCACCACCTGGTGATCGACGCGGTGAGCTGGCGGTTCCTCGTCGAGGACTTCGAGCGGGCCTACACCGACCAAGGTGAGTTCCCGCCCAAGACCACCTCGTTCGCGGAGTGGACATCACGCCTGCGCGAGTACGACGTCAGCGATCAGGCCGACTACTGGCGCGAGGTGGCGAGCACGATCACCCCGCTGCCGGTGGACCGCGCGGGGCAGGATGTGCAGGCCAGCGCGGTCACGCGCCGCCTGGTGCTGCCCGCGGAGGTCACCGCCGGGCTGGTGGACAGCGCGCGCCGGGTCAAGGCCCGCACCGACGAACTCGTGCTCACCGCCTGCGCCCAAGGGCTGGCGGAATGGAGCGGCCGCGCCGACATCACCATCGACGTCGAGGGCCACGGCCGCGAGCCGTTGTTCGACGACATCGACCTGTCCCGGACCGCGGGCTGGTTCACCGTGATCCGCCCGGTCCACCTGCCGGTGGGCGAAGCGGAGGCGGCCGACGCCGTCCGCGTGGTCAAGCAGGCGTTGCGGGCGGCACCGGACAACGGCCTCGGTTTCGGGCTCCTGCGGGAGGAACTCGGCCTGCCGGACGCGCCGGTGCTGTTCAACTACCTCGGGCAGGTCGACCAGCAGTCGACCGGCGACTCGGCGTTCCGGCTGCTGCTGGACAACCCGGCGTGGGCCGGGGCCGCGCAGGCGCCGGAGAACACCCGCCACCACACGCTCGAGATCAACGCGGGCATCCACGAGACCGAACTGGTGCTCGACCTGACCTACTCGACCGAACGGCACAGCGACGCCACCGCGGGCGAACTGCTCGACGGCATCCGGCGGCGGCTGGACGCGCTGGCCGGTCACGAGCACGCGGACGCCGCGGCCGCGCACACCAGTGACTTCCCGCTCGCCGGGCTCAGCCAGCAGGCACTCGAAGACCTCATGGCCAAGATGGAAGGAAACGCCGGTGCCTAGGACCATCAAGGACATCTACCCGCTTTCCCCGGTCCAGCAGGGCCTGCTGTTCCACACCCTGTCGGCGCCGGATTCCGGGGTCTACTTCGAACAGTTCAGTGTGCGCCTGGAGGGTTCGCTGAACGCCGAGGCCTTCCGCGGTGCCTGGGAACGGCTGGTGCACCGGCACGACGTGCTCCGCTCGGCGGTGCAGTGGGAAGGCCTGGACACCCCGGTGCTGGTGGTGTTCGACCGGATCGAGCTGCCGTGGTCCGAAGAGGACTGGCGCGGACTGGACCAGGCCGAGCAGGCCACCCGGTTGTCGGAAACCCTGGCGGCGGAACGGGTCGAGGGTTTCGACCTCGGGCGCGCGCCGCTGCTGCGGGTCGGCCTGTACCGGCTGGCCGACGACGCCTGGCAGGTGGTCTGGAACTACCACCACCTCCTGCTCGACGGCTGGAGTTCCGCGGCCGTGCTGCGGGAGCTGTTCCTGATCTACGTGGCGCTCTGCGCGGGCGACGAACCGCGGCTGCCGAACGTGAGGCAGTACCGCGACTACATCGGCTGGTTGCAGCAGCAGGATCTCGGTGCCGCGGAACGGTTCTGGCGCGATCTGCTCGCCGGGGTCACGGAGCCGACCGTGCTCGGGGTCGACCGTCCGGCCGACGGCTTCCGCGGTGACGACGACTACGACCGGCGCGAACTGGTGCTCCCGGCTTCGCTGAGCACCCGGCTGGACGAGGTCGCGCGGCAGCGCAGGCTCACGGTGAACACGATCTTCCAGGCCGCGTGGTCGTTGCTGCTGTCGCGGTACTCCGGCAGTGACGACGTGGTGTTCGGCGTGACCTCGTCGGGGCGCCCGGTGGAGCTGCCCGGCGTTGAAGAGATCGCGGGCATGTTCATCAACACTCTGCCCGCCCGCGTGAAGATCCCGCGCGAGCGCACGATCGCCGACTGGCTGCCGGAGTTCCAGCGCGAGGAGACCGAGCGGCGGCAGTTCGAATTCAGCCCGCTGGCCAAGGTGCAGGACTGGAGCGAGGTGCCCTCGGGCGGCACGCTCTTCGAGAGCATCCTCGTGTTCGAGAACTACCCGACCGACTTCTCCGTGCTCGACGAGGTACGCGATCTCCGGGTGACCGAGCTGTTCGGCATCGAGCAGACCAACTACCCGCTGACCCTGCTCATCGAACTCGGCGCGCAGACCAAGCTCAAAGTGTGGTTCGACGAGACCCGGATCGACGCAGACGTCGCCGAACGCCTGCTCGGGCACCTTCGCACGCTGATCGAGGAGCTGATCGGCGACCCCGAACGCCCGGTCGCGGGGATCGGCCTGCTCACCGAGCCCGAACGGCGGCAGCTCGACCAGTGGGCGGACACCGGGGTGGACTTCGGCGCCCCGGAATGCCTGCACGACCTCGTGGTGCGCCAGGCCGCGAAGACGCCGGACGCCATCGCCGTCCGGTGTGAAGGCGAGGAGCTGACCTACGCCGAACTCGACCGGCAGTCGAACCAGCTCGCGCACCACCTGATCGGCCAGGGCGTGACCGTGGACCGCGTGGTGGGACTGTGCCTGCACCGGTCGACCGAGCTGGTGGTCGCGATGCTCGGCGTGCTCAAGGCCGGCGGCGCGTACCTGCCGCTGGACCCCGACCACCCGGTGGACCGGCTGGAGTTCATGCTCCGCGACACCGGCGCGGCCCTCGTGCTGACCCAGGAACACCTGCGTGCCGGGCTGCCGGACGCCGTGCCCGTGCTCGTCATGGACCGCGAGTGGTACGGGTCGCACCCCGAAGTCGCGCCCGGCCCGCGCAGCACCGCGACCGACCTCGCGTACGTCATGTACACCTCGGGGTCCACCGGCAACCCCAAGGGCGTGATGGTCGAGCACGCGGGTGTGTGGAACCGGCTGCGCTGGGGGCAGCACCACTACGACCTGGACGCCTCGGCGGTGGTGCTGCAGAAGACGCCGTACACCTTCGATGTGTCGGTGTGGGAGTTCTTCTGGCCGCTGATGGTCGGCGCGAAGCTGGTGCTCGCGCGGCCCGAGGGGCACAAGGACCCGGACTATCTGGTCCGCCTGGTCCGCGACGAGGCCATCACCGTGCTGCACTTCGTGCCGTCGATGCTGCGGTACTTCCTGGTCGCCGACGGGGTTTCCGAGCTGCCGTCGGTCGAGCGGGTGTTCTGCAGCGGCGAGGCGCTGACCGCGGAACTGCGCGACCGCTTCTTCGAGCTGTTCGACGCCGAACTGCACAACCTGTTCGGGCCCACCGAAGCGTCCATCGAGGTGACGTACTGGCAGTGCCTGCCGGAGCACGCCGGTGACCCGGTGGTGCCGATCGGGCGGCCGATCGCGAACGTCCACTGCCGCATCCTCGACCAGGCCGGGCAGCAGGTCCCGGTCGGCGTGCCGGGTGAACTCTGCCTGGGCGGTGTCGCGGTCGCGCGGGGCTATCTCGGCCGTCCCGAACTGACCGCCGAAAAGTTCATCGACGACCCGTTCGCCGAGGGCAGGCTCTACCGGACCGGTGACCTCGCACGCCGGCGTGCCGACGGGGTGATCGAGTTCCTTGGGCGCAACGACGACCAGGTCAAGATCCGCGGTCAGCGCGTCGAGCCGGGGGAGATCGAGTCGGTCATCCTGACCCACCCGGCCGTGCGCGAGGCGGCGGTCACCGTGCACGAGGTCGAGGGACAGCAGCAGCTCGCCGCGTACGTGGTGCCCGCGGTCGACGCGGACGAGGTGCGTGACTGGGTGCGGCAGCGGCTGCCCGAGTACATGGTCCCGGCCGGTGTCACGATGCTGGACCGGCTTCCGTTGTCCTCCAACGGAAAGCTGGACCGTGGCGCGTTGCCTGAGCCGGTCTGGCAGGGCGGTGAGGAGTTCATCCCCGCACGATCCTCTTTGGAGCAGGAGCTCGCCGCGATCTGGGCCGAGGTGCTCGGCGTGGAACGCGTCGGCGTGCTGGACAACTTCTTCGCCCTCGGCGGCGATTCGATCCTGTCGATCCAGATGGTGTCGCGGGCCGCGCAGGCCGGTATCCATCTGACTCCGGCGCAGGTCTTCCGTGAGCAGACCGTGGCCCGGCTGGTCGAGGTGGCCGGGCACGGGCCCGCCGTGCTGGCGCCGCAGGAACCGGTGACCGGGCCGGTCGAGCTGGGGCCGATCCAGCGCTGGTTCTTCGACCTGGACCTGCCGGTGCGCGACCAGTGGAACCAGGGCGTCACCCTGCGCTCGCGCACCGAGTTCGACCCGGAACGCGTGCGGTCCGCGCTGGAGCGGGTGCTCGTGCAGCATGACGTGCTTCGCTCGCGGTTCACCGGGGGAGCCGCTTGTCAGGTCGGCATCGACGAGATCGACGTACCGGTGGTGGTCAGCGACGACCCGGTCCGGGCGGCCCACACCGGTCTCGACATCGAACACGGCCCGCTGCTGAAGGCGGCGGTCGACGGCACCACGCTCGTGCTTGCCTGTCACCACCTGGTGGTGGACGCGGTGAGCTGGCGGTTCATTGTCGAGGACTTCGAGCGGGCCTACCTCGGCAGTTCGGGGGTCCGGGGGTCGTCCCCCGAGCAGACAACACAGCAGGGCGAGTTCCCGCCGAAGACCACCGCCTTCGCGCAGTGGACCGAGCGGCTCGCCTCCTACGACGTGTCCGCCGAGGAGAACTACTGGCGCGGCGTGGTGGACACGATCACCCCGCTCCCGATCGACTACGAAGGTCCCGACACCCAGGAAACCGCCGTGACCAGGCGGATCTCGCTGCCTGCCGAGGCGACAGCACGGCTCGCCGAGACCGCGCGCCGGATGAAGGCGCGGGTGGACGAGCTGGTGCTGACCGCCTGCGCACAGGGCCTCACCGACTGGACCGGTGACGCCGGCATCACCGTCGACGTCGAAGGCCACGGCCGCGAGCAACTGTTCGACGACATCGACCTTTCGCGGACGGTCGGCTGGTTCACCGTGATGCGGCCGGTGCACCTGCCGGTCGGCGCGGCCCAGGAGGTCGACGCGGTGCGCGCGGTCAAGCACGCCCTGCGGGAGGCGCCGAACAACGGTCTCGGCTACGGCCTGCTGCGTGATCGCCTGCCCGGCAATCCGGCGGTGTTGTTCAACTTCCTCGGCCAGCTCGACGGTGTGAGCGGCGGTGAATTCACCCTGGCGCTGGATGATTCGGCGGGAGCGCACGCACCCTCGAACACCCGGCACCACCCGGTCGAGATCAACGCCGCGGTCCACGAGGGCGCACTGACCCTCGAACTCACCTACCCCGGCGCCTGCTACGAGCAGTCCACAGTAGACATCCTGCTCGCCGAGATCCGCGGTCACCTGGACGCGCTGACCGTCACGGCCGGCGAGTCCGCAGCCCGCGCCTACCTGCCCGGAGACTTCCCGCTGGCCCGCATCGGCGCGGGTGAGCTGGCGAGGATCACCGCTACGCACGGCCTGGTCGGCGATCTGTACCCGGCCACCACCATGCAGCAGGGCCTGCTGTTCCACACCCTGTCCGCGCCCGGTTCGGGGGTCTACTTCGAACAGTTCAGCGTCCGGCTCGAAGGCGAGCTGGATCCGGCTGCCTTCCGGGAATCCTGGCAGCGGCTGGTCGACCGGCACGAGGCGTTGCGCTCTGCGGTCGAATGGGAGGGCCTCGACCGGCCGCTGATGGTGGTGTTCGACTCGATCGAGCTGCCGTGGTCCGAAGAGGACTGGCGTGACCTGGATGCGTCGAAGCAGGCCGAGCGGTTGTCCGCGCTGCTGGCCAAGCAGCGCGAGGACGGGTTCGAGCTGAACCGTGCGCCACTGCTGCGCGTCGGGTTGTTCCGGCTGGAAGACGAGGCGTGGCAGGTGGTCTGGAACTTCCACCACCTGCTGCTGGACGGCTGGAGTTCGGCGGGCGTGCTGCGTGAGCTGTTCGAGATCTACGTGCCGTTGTGCGACGGCCGGACCCCCGAACTGCCGCCCGTCCGCCAGTACCACGACTACATCGAATGGCTGCAGAAGCAGGATCTCGAAGCCGCGGAACGGTACTGGCGCGAACTGCTGGCCGGGGTCTCCGAGCCGACGGCGCTGGGGGTGGACCGGCCGTCCGAAGGTGAACGCCGGGACGAGGACTACGACCGCCGCGAGATCGTGCTGCCCGCGGCACTGGGCTCGAAGCTGGAAGAAGTGGCTCGCCGCCGCCGGTTGACGGTGAACACCCTGTTCCAGGCCGCCTGGTCGCTGCTGCTTTCGCGGTACTCCGGCACCGAGGACGTGGTGTTCGGCGTGACCTCCTCGGGCCGCCCGGTCGACCTGGCCGGGGCCGAGCACATCGCCGGGCTGTTCATCAACACCCTGCCCGCCCGGGTCACGTGCCCGGCCGGGGAACGGCTCGGCACCTGGCTCAGCGAACTGCAGCAGGCGCAGATCGACCAGCGCCAGTTCGAGTTCAGCCCGCTGACCAAGGTGCAGGAGTGGAGCGAGGTCCCGGCCGGGGTCCCGCTGTTCGAGAGCATCCTGGTGTTCGAGAACTACCCGGCCGACTTCTCCGTGCTCGAACGCGTCAGCCGCCTGCGCGTGGCCGACCTGCACAGCATGGAGCAGACGAACTACCCGCTGACCGTGGTGATCATCCCGGGCCCGGAGACCACGCTGAAGGTCTGGTTCGACCAGACCCGGATCGACGCCGGGGCCGCCGAACGGCTGCTCGGGCACCTGCGCGGCCTGCTCGAGGAACTCGCTGGCGACGAAACCCGGGCGGTCGGGGAGATCGGCCTGCTCACCGCGCCCGAGGCGGAGCTGTTCGAGCGGTGGGCCGACACCGGGGTCGACTACGGCGAACCCGAGTGCCTGCACCAGGTGATCGCCCGGCAGGCCGCGGCGACGCCGGACGCCATCGCGGTCCGATGTGGACAATCCGAGCTCACCTACGCCGAGCTGGACCGCCGGGCGAACCAGCTCGCGCACCACCTCATCGGCCAGGGCGTGCGCGCGGACAAGGTGGTCGGCGTCGCGATGCGGCGTTCGGTCGAACTCGTGGTGGCGCTGCTCGGCGTGCTCAAGGCGGGCGGTGCGTACGTGCCGCTCGACCCGGAATACCCGGCTGAGCGCCTGGAGTTCCTGGTCCGCGACACCGGCGCGAAACTGGTGCTCACCCAGGACGACCTGCGTGACCGGCTGCCCGGTCCCGTGCTGGCACTGGATGTCGCCGAGCTCGACGGTCCGGAGACCGATCCGGGTGTCGGCAAGCCCGCCGACCTGGCGTACGTCATCTACACCTCCGGGTCCACCGGCCGGCCCAAGGGCGTGATGCTCGAACACCGCGGGGTGTGGAACCGGCTGCGCTGGATGCAGGCCGAGTACCCGATCGGCGCGGCGGACGTGGTGCTGCAGAAGACCCCGTACACCTTCGACGTGTCGGTGTGGGAGTTCTTCTGGCCGCTGATGACCGGGGCGCGCATGGTGCTGGCGAAGCCGGACGGCCACCGCGATCCCGCCTACCTGACCGAACTGATCCGGGACGAAGGCGTCACCACCCTCCACTTCGTACCGTCGATGCTGCGATACTTCCTTGCCGCCGAGAGGGTTTCCGACCTGCCTTCGGTGAAGCGGGTGTTCTGCAGTGGTGAAGCGCTGACGGCGGACCTGCGTGACCGGTTCTTCGAGTTGTTCGGTACCTCGGGAGCCGAACTGCACAACCTCTTCGGTCCCACCGAGGCGTCGATCGACGTGACGTACTGGCAGTGCCTGCCGGAGCACGCCGGTGATCCGGTCGTGCCGATCGGCCGCCCCATCGCGAACACCACCTGCCGCATCCTCGACCACGCCGGGCAGCAGACCCCGATCGGCGTGCCCGGTGAGCTCTACCTCGGCGGCATCGGGCTGGCCAGGGGGTATCTCGGCCGGCCGAAGCTGACGCGCGAGAAGTTCGTCAAGGATCCATTCTCCGACGGCGGCAGGCTCTACCGCACCGGCGACCTGGCGCGCTGGCGTGCCGACGGCGAGATCGAGTTCCTCGGCCGCAACGACGACCAGGTCAAGATCCGTGGCCAGCGCGTGGAACCCGGCGAGATCGAGGCCGTGCTGCAGGCCGACGAGATGGTCAAGCACGCGGTCGTGGTGGCCGACCAGGACGTGCTCGCGGCGTTCGTGGAGCCGGACTTCACCGCGGTCACCGACCAGTCGCTGTCCTCGGCGCCCTGGCTGCGGCGGCACGTCGACCAGTGGCAGTCGCTGTACGAGCAGATCTACACCGAGCCGGTGATCGAGGTCGACGCCGACTTCAACACCGCCGGCTGGCTGTCCAGCTACACCGGGCAGCCGATCCCGACCGGCGAAATGCTCGAATGGCGCGACCGCACGGTCGACCGGATCCTCGGCCTGCAACCGAAACGCGTACTGGAGATCGGCTGCGGCACCGGCATCCTGCTCACCCGGATCGCGCCGAAGGTCAGCGCCTACCACGGCACCGACATGTCGGCGACGGCGATCGACTACGTGCGCGGCAGGCTCGCCGAGCACGGCGACGAACACGTGGTGCTGGAGAAGCGCGAAGCGGTCGACTTCGCCGGGATCCGGCCGGACAGCGTGGACGTGGTGGTGCTCAACTCGGTCACCCAGTACTTCCCCGACGTGGCCTACCTGGTCGAGGTCATCCGCGGCGCGATGGAGGCACTGGTCCCCGGCGGTGCGATGTTCATCGGTGACGTGCGGAACCTGCGGCTCCTGGAGACCCTGCACGCCTCGGTGCAGGTGGCGCAGGCGCCGGGTGACGTGCTCGCGGCGGACGTGGTGCAGCGGGTCCGGCACCTGGCGCGGGTGGAGAACGAGTTGCTCGTCGATCCCGGCTTCTTCACCCGCCTGCGCGAGAAGGTGCCGGAGCTGGGGCGGATCGAGATCAGCCCGAAGGAGGGCTCGTACGACAACGAGCTGAGCCGGTTCCGGTACGACGTGGTGCTGGAGAAGGCGGCCACCCCGCACGTCCAGGTGGACGCGCGCTGGCTCGACTGGGAGCGCGGCGAGCTGACCTGGGACGCGGTGGCCACCATGGTTCGCGGTGGGGCCAGGGAGCTGATCGCGCTCGCCCGCGTGCCGAACGCGCGAGTCCGGCGGCACCACGACCGCTGGCAGCGCCTGCTCGGTGCTTCCGGGGACGCGACGATCAGCGAGGCACTCGCCGGGACCGACGGGGATGCCGTCGATCCGGAGAAACTGCGCGCGCTCGGGCGTTCGTGCGGGTACGAGGTCGAGATCAGCTGGGCCGCAGGCTATCCCGACGGCGCGTTCGACGTGCTCCTGCGCCGGGCCGGGCAGCCGCGGGCCGACTTCCGCCCACCGGCCGCCGCGGAAGACCTGCTGGAGCCCGCGAACATGCCGGTGCGCCAGGAACTCGGCGCCGACCTGCGCGGCAGGCTGCTGGAGAAGCTCGCGCAGAAGCTGCCGGCGCACATGGTGCCGTCCGTGCTGACCGTGCTCGACGCCCTGCCGATGACCACCTCCGGCAAGGTCGACCGCAAGGCGCTCCGGGCCACGCGCGGCGCCCACCTGTCCGAAAAGCCTTATGTGGCCCCGAGGGACGCGGTCGAGCTGCGGCTGGCCCGGACCTGGGAGAAGGTGCTCGACGTCGAACGCGTCGGCGTGCTGGACGACTTCTTCGAGCTGGGCGGCGATTCGCTGGTGGCCATCCGGCTGGCGACCGAGGTGCAGCGGGCCTTCGACGTGAAGATCACGCTGGCCGACCAGCTCGCCGCCCGCACGGTCGAGCAGGAGGCCGGGCTGGTCCGCGGGGGCGGCGCGGCCTGGCGGCCACTGGTCGAAATCACCGCGGGCGAGGGCACGCCGGTGTTCTGCGTGCACCCGGCGGGTGGCAGCGTGCTCTGCTACGGCGAACTGGCCCGGCGGCTCGGCCGCGACCGGCCGTTCTACGGGCTGGCACCGCTCGGGCTCGAAGAAGGGCAGGAGGCCGACGGCAGCATCGGCGTGATGGCCGAGCGCTACCTCGCCGAGGTGCGCGCGGTCCGGCCGCACGGCCCGTACCACCTGGCGGGCTGGTCACTCGGCGGGGTGGTGGCGCTGGAAATGGCCGCCCGGCTGGAAGACGAGGGCGAGCGCGTCGAGCTGGTCGCGATGATCGACTCGGTGGCACCCGAGCTGGTCGACGGCGACGTGGACGACGTCGACGTGATCGCCGAGTTCTTCGCCGGTGTGCCGCTGGACCTTGAGCACCTGCGCGCACTCACCCCCGACGAGGCCATCCGCGCGGCGATGGAACAGGCGGCGGCGGTCAACGCGCTGCCCGCCGGGCTCGACGCGACCCGGCTGCTGCGCATGCGGGAAGTCCACAAGCGACACATCGTGGCGCTGGTTTCCCACCGTGCCGCCAGGTACCACGGGGACGTGGTGCTCTTCCGCGCCGCGGACACCCCGATCACCCAGCCCGCGTACGGCTGGGAGAACACCGTCAAGGGCAGTCTCGAAATCATCGGCGTGCCCGGCAACCACCAGACCGTGCTGAGTTCCCCCGGCGTGCAGCGCATCGCCCGCGAACTCGGCACCCGGATCCCGGACTAGTCCCGGAATTAGAGGAGAAGAATGTACGACGTGATCGTGGTAGGGGCCGGGCCGTCCGGCCTGAACGCGGCGTTGATCCTGGGCCGCGCGCTGCGGAAGGTGCTGGTGGTGGACTCCGGTGAGCCGCGCAACGCCCGGGCGCACGCGATGAACGGCTTCCTCAGCCGGGACGGGATCGACCCGGCCGAGTTCCGCCGGATCGCCAGGGAGGACCTGGCCAAGTACGAATCGGTGACCATTCGCGATGTGGCGGTCTCCTCGATCTCGGCCGGTGAGGCGGGCGCGTTGGTGGAACTCGCCGACGAGACCACCGAGCAGGCACACAGCGTGCTGCTGACCGTGGGCCGCCGCGACCGGCTGCCCGAGGTCGACGGCGTGGCCGAGCTGTGGGGCCAGGGCGTCTACGGCTGCCCGTACTGCCACGGGTTCGAGGTGCGCGGGCAGAAGTTGGCCGTGCTGGGCGCGGAAACCTCGGCCGCGCACCTGGCCGTGCAGCTGACCCGGTACAGCCCGGACGTGGTGCTGTTCACCAACGGCACGCCGGACTTCGACGAGGAAGCGGCGGCCGCGCTGAAGGTGTGCGAGGTGGAGGTGCGGACGGAGCCGGTGGAGCAGGTCACCGGCGCCGACGGGCGGCTCACCGGCGTGCGGATCGCGAGCGAGACCGTCGCCCGTGACGCGATGTTCCTGAAGACGCCGCTCGACGCGCACGGCGAACTCGCCGAAGCGCTGGGCTGCGAACTGATGGACGACGGCTCGGTGCGGATCGACGAGCACGGGCACACCTCGGTCGACCGGATCTACGCCGCCGGTGAGGCCGCCCGCCTGCCGAACTGGCCGTCACCGTGGATCCACGCGGTCACCAGCGCCGCACTGGGCGCCATGGTCGCGCTGAGCATCGACCACGACCTCATCGTCGCCGACGTGCGGTCCAAGTTCGGCATGTGAGCCCTGCCCTCACCTGGCCGTGCCCGCCCAGCCGGTCAGGTGGGGGATCTTCACCCCGAACGGGCCGTGGAGCAGGAATTCCTCGGTCTCCACCCGCTCGAACCCGGCCGCGTCGATGGCGCGGCCGGTTTCGCGTGCCGGGTCGCAACCGCCGTCGAGCCAGCGCGAGACCGGCGCGACGGCCTGCTGGGCCCGGCGTGACCAGGTGCCCTCCGGCGCGGCGACGTGCTCCAGGAACACATACCGCCCACCGGGTCGCAGCACGCGCACGATCTCGGCGAGCACCCGGTGCTGGTCTTCGACCGAGCAGAGCACGATCGTGCCGACGACCGCGTCCACGCTGTGGTCCGCCAGCGGGATCTCCTCCGCCGTGCCGCCGATGACCTCGCCCTTGGCCTGCTCTCGCAGGCGGTCGTGCAGGTAGGGATTCGGTTCGAGGCCGAGCCAGCGGACGTCGCGCGGGAAGTACGTGGCGTTCGCGCCGGCGCCGGGGCCGATCTCCAGCACGGTTCCGGTGAGGTCCGCCAACAGCTTGCGGCGTTGCGGCGTGTACATGCCCGCGCCGCCGGCGGACCGGTTGCGGGCGGCTCGCCGCCAGCTGCGAGCGCTGCGTGCGGTCATCCGCCGGTGACCTCTCGGACGACTTCGATCACGCGCGCGGCTCCATCCTCGTTCCGCAGCTTCGCCGCGACCGCCGCGGCTCGTTCAGTGTAGGCAGGATTCCCGACCGCCTCGGCGACTTTCGCCGACAGCGCGCCCGCGGTGAGCTTGCGCGCCGGGAGGACCCCGGGCGCGGCGCCCAGCGCGACCAGGCGGTTCGCCCAGAACGGCTGGTCGCTCGAGAACGGCACCGGCACCGAGGCCACGCCCGCGCGCAGCACCGCGGCGGTGGTCCCGGCGCTGGCGTGGTGCACGACGGCGGCGACGCGCGGCAGCAGCCATTCGTGCGGGACGTGGCCGACGGCGAGCACGTTGTCGCCGCTGGCGGCCAGGTCGCCCCATCCGGAGTGGACGATCGCGCGGACCCCGGTGTGCCGGATGGCTTCGCTGATCGCCTGCTGCCGCCGACCGGCCTGGCGCGCGACCACGCTGCCGAAGCTGAAGTAGACCGGGGGCGGGCCGTCGTCGAGGAACTCGACCAGTTCGGCAGGGGGTTCGGTGGTGGCGTGCGGCCACCAGAAGCCGGTCAATTCCTGTTCCGGCCGCCAGTCCCGCGGGCGCGGTACGACGCTCGGACTGACCCCGTGCAGCATGCGCTGATGCGGGTCCGGCTTGAGTCTGTGCTTCAGACTGAGCCGCGATCGCAGATCCGCCAGCGGTTTCGCGAACATCCGTGGTCCCAAGTGGACGAACAGCTCGCCGGTCCCGCGGTTGAGCCACGGGCCGAGGTCGCGGCCGCCGAACAACGCGGGCGAACTCTCCCGCGTCGGCGCGGCGGGCTGCAACGGCACGGCCAGGCACGGGATGCCGCGTGCCTCGGAAAGGCTGCTGCCGAAGACCAACGTGGACATCGGACAGAGCAGGACGTCGGCGCCCTCGGCGGCGTTGATCATTTCCGGCACCTGTTCACACAGGCCGTCGACCATCAACCGCATCGGTGACTTCCGGCTGGTCGCGGTCACCTCACGGGGATCCGTCGAGGACAGCCGGTGGAAGCCGAGTCCGGCTCCGGTGATCGCCTTGCCGAACCGCTCCACCGCCGCCACGGTCACCGGGTGCCCGGCTTCGGTGAGCCGCCTGCCCAGGCCGAGGTAGGGCAGCACGTCGCCGTCGCTGCCGCTGGCCAGGACCACCACGTGCGCCATGGGGCGAGGCTAGCCAGGCTGCCGCTGGGTCGAACCCTAGAAGGTTGACGCAACCGTTTGGTTGCCATAGAGTCGCAACCAATCGGTTGCTACTTAGTGGAGGACACCATGGCTTTCCCCGATCGCATCGAGCGGACCCTCGAGGTCGCGCAGCCCCCGGCCAAGGTCTGGGCGGCGATCACCACGGCCGAAGGACTGGGCGCCTGGTTCGGCAACGAGGCGTCGATCGACCTGCGCCCCGGCGGCTCCGGGCAGTTGAAGTGGGACAGCGGCGACCAGGCCAAGCTGCGGGTGGAACGGGTCGAGGAGCCGTCGGTCTTCGGCTTCACCTGGCACATCTACGGCCTGCCCGAGGAGGACCCGCGCCGCACCTACGTCGAGTTCACCCTCGAACCGGCCGGTCCCGGCACCCGCCTGACGGTGATCGAGAGCGGCTTCGCCCAGCTCACCGACGACGCCTACCGCAAGGCGTTCGACGGCAACACCCAGGGCTGGGCGGCCGAACTGGGTGAACTGGTGACCTACCTCGATGCCGCAGCCTGATCCGGAGGCCGTCGCCGAGCAGGTCTTCACCGCGCTGGCCGATCCGAGCCGGCGCGCCCTCCTCGCCGCGCTGGCGGCCGGAGGCCCGGCCACCGCGACGGAACTGGCCGGCCGCCTGCCGATCACCCGGCAGGCGATCGCCAAGCACCTGGCCCTGCTCACCGAAGCCGGGCTGGTCACGGCCGAGCCGGGGGAGCGCCGCCGGGTGCGGTACCGGCTGCGCTCGGCCCCGATGCGGGTGGCGCAGCAGTTCCTGGCCGCGCTGGCGCGGGACTGGGACGGCCAGCTGGACGCACTGAAATCCCACCTCGAAAAGGAATGAGAAAACCGATGAGCGACACCGCTTTCACCACCGGTATCACCGTGGACAAAGCCCCGGCGGAGGTCTTCGCCGCCGTGGTCGACGTCCGCGGCTGGTGGTCGGCCGACATCGACGGCGACACCGACCGGGTCGGTGGCGAATTCGACTACCGCAACGGCGACCTGCACACCTGCCGCGTGCGGGTGACCGACGTCGTGCCCGGCCGGAAGGTCTCGTGGCTGGTGCTGGAGAACCACTTCCAGTTCACCGAGGACAAGACCGAATGGGTGGGCACCACGATCGACTTCGAGGTCGTGCCGGCCGGCGAGCGCACCGAGGTCCGCTTCACCCACCACGGCCTGGTGCCCGCCTACGAGTGCTACGACATCTGCTTCAGCGCCTGGACGCACTACATCGGCACGAGCCTGCGCGAGCTGATCGAGACCGGCACTGGCCGCCCGAACCCGCGTCTCTCCGATGTCGGCGCGGCCGTCGCGTCGGCGTCGTAGAAGCGTCAGCGGCGCGTACTTTACGCGATCGTGTGTACCCGGATGACCACGCGTAGTAACCCAGTGGGAGTGTTCACCTGATCTAGGGCTGGCTACCCTGGAGGTGGTGGCGCTTCGAGCGAAGGGTGGCGTAGGGCGATGGAACCCGCGACGGAACTGGGGCGGCGGCTCCGGGAGATTCGCGGGTGGCGTCAGCTCAGCCTGCGGGCGGTGGCGCAACTCTCCGGCTACTCCTTCACCTACCTCGGCCAGATCGAGCGCGGCGAGAAGCCGGTCAACAGCAGGCGCGTGCTCGAAGCGCTGGCCCGCACCCTGCGCGTCTCGCCCACCGAGCTGACCGGGAAGCCCTACGTGGCACGGGATCCGGTGGACGACGACATCCGGGCGGGGGTCCCGGAGGTGGAGGCGGCGCTGACCGGCTGGTGGGTCGGCGAGGTGCCGGAAGAGCCGGTCCGGCCGTGGCCGCAGGTGACCGCGGACGTGCGGCGGCTGAACAAGGTGCTCCGGCCGGACGCCGACTTCGCCGCGCAGGTGGTGCTCATCCCGCGGCTGATCCGCGAGCTGCTGGTCGTCTCGGCCGACCCGGCGCACCGCCGGGAGGCGCTGATCGGCCTGATCGGCACCTACAAGGCCGCCGCCTACCTGGTGCACGACCTCGGCTTCGCCGGGCTGCCCGCGCTCGCGGTGGAGCGGATGCACCAGGCCGCCGAGCGGCTGGACGACCCGGTGTGGACCACCTACGCCGCCTACCAGCGGGCCCAGTTGCTGTCCGGGGCGAACCGGCAGCGGCAGTACGAACTGGCCGTCCGGGTGGCCGAAATGCCCGGCGGGCGCACCGAAACGGCGGGGCTGGCGCACCTGACCGCGGCACTGGCCTCGGCCACCCGCGGTCAGGCCGAGCAGGCGCGGACCCACCTGGCCGAGGCCGCCGCGCTGGCCGGGCGGCTCGGACCGGACGTGAGCCCGTGGATGGACACCAACTTCGGCCGGACCAACGTCGGCATCTGGCAGGTGACCATCGGCCTCGAACTCGGGCTGGGCGCCGGGGTCGCGGAGCTGGCGCGCGAGGTGCGGCCGGTCGGGGTTTCGCGGGCGCGGCAATCAGCCTATTGGATGGATTTGGGTCGCGGTTTGCTCACTGAGCGGAAGACCCGCGAACAAGGACTTTCGGCAATGCTGAAAGCGGAAGAGCTGGCGCCGCAAAAGGTCCGAAACAATGTTTTCGCTCGGGAGGCCGTGGCTGACCTGCTCGGCAGCGCGCGCCGTGATGCCGGCGGCCGCGAATTGCGCGGGCTGGCCTGGCGAATGGGCGTTGCCCCAACCGGGTAGACCCCGCCCGGTGTGCACTCCTGGTGCACAAAACCCCCTGATGACGCGCCTAGCGTGAGGACGCGATCACAGGGAGGTGCTGGTGCCAGGCGAAAGACCGGAGCCACGACGCGGGGAAGGCGAGAGCCCCGCCGAGTTCGTCAGCCGGGTCTTCCGGACCTGCCGGTGGTGCGGCAGGCGCTTTTCCGACGCCTGGACCTGCCTCTTTCACGAATGCCGGTGCGCGGGCGACGGCGGTGGCACGCCGTGGCCGGAGACCGACGCCGACCCCAGCGCGTGGTTCGCCACCGCTCCCACAGCCCCCGGTGGAACGGGCTGACCCCCGACCCGTCCGTTCCGCTGGGTTCCACCCGTTCGCCCTCCGCCGTCCGAAGAGGACACCGCAACTCCCGGCACCAAACCGGACAGTCCGCTTAGGACCCCGCCCGGTGGCGGTGAGTAACCGTTCGATAGTGGTGGCAGTGATTTCTCGCCGCCTGTTCCCTCGACTTTTCGCGCGCGGTAACGTCTGTGCTCGGCGTCGGCGCGAGAGCGGGGTGATCAGCATCGAGGCCGGGACGACCGCGGATTCCGCTACCGAACTACTGGTGCTGCTCGACCGGCTGCGTGCGCAGACCGGTCGCGAAGACGTGCCCAAGCGAGAGGTCATCGACGACAACCTGAACCTGCTCGCCGACGACATGCGCGCGCTGCAGCGCGGGGTGCCGGGCACGGCGCACCCCGAGCTGACGCTGAGCCGCTGGTCCAAGGTGCAGTCCCTGCTCGGCGGCCGTCCCCGGTTCGCCCCGCTGGTCTCCGCGATCTCCAGCCGGATCGAGCACCTGTTCCGCTGAGCCGGCGCACACCCGGCGCACATCCGGCGCACAGCCGGTTCACAGCGGGCCGCGCTTGACTGACCGCCATGGCAAAGAAGATCGGCGCGCTGGTGCTGCTGGTGCTGGCGGCGGTCACCGTGCGCACCCTGTTCTTCGACCACCGCTCCGGGGACTACAACGCGTTCCTGCTGCGCTGGTACGAGTTCATCGAGCAGAACGGCGGCTGGCGCGCGCTGCGGCACGAGTTCGCCAACTACAACGCGCCGTACCTGTACCTGCTCGTGGTGCTCAGCTACCTGCCGGTGCCACCGCTGATCGGGATCAAGGCGATCTCGGTGGTGTTCGACTTCGTACTGGCCTACTTCGCTTACCGCATCGTCGACCTGCGCTACCCCGGGCGCTGGTGGCCGGTGGCGGCGGGCGCGGTGGTGGTGTTCCTGCCGACCGTGGTGCTGAACAGTTCGATGTGGGCACAGGCGGATTCGAGCTATTCCGCCTTCGCGCTCGGCGGCTTGTACTTCGCCCTGCGTCACCGCCCGTATCTGTCCTGTGCCTTTTTCGGCCTGGCGCTGGCGTTCAAGCTGCAGGCGATCTTCCTGTTCCCGGTGTTGTTGGTGCTCGTGCTCGGCAAGCGGGTCCCGTGGCGCGCGTTGCTGCTGGTGCCGGGGGTCTACCTGGTGCTGGACGTCCCGGCACTGCTGATCGGCGCCGATCCGGTGCCGCTGCTGACGATCTACGCCACGCAGACCGAAACGTACGGCCAGTTGACGCTGAACGCGCCGAACGCCTACCAGTTCCTGACCGGGGCGTCCGGCACCGCGGTGCTCAAGGCGGTGGGGGTGGCGCTGACCGGGTTGCTGGTGCTCGGCGGGATCATCGCCGTCCTGGCCAGGGCCACCGAGCTGACCACCACGCGGATCGTCCTGCTGGCAACGGTTTCGTCGCTGTTGGTGCCGTTCCTGTTACCCGCCATGCACGAGCGGTACTTCTTCCTCGCCGACGTGCTGACCGTGGTCGCCGCGTTCTGCCTGCCGCGCGTGCTGTGGCCGTTGCCGATCCTGACCCAGTTCGCGTCGCTGTTCTCCTACCTGCCGTACCTGACGCCGGGATCGGCACTGGCCACTGTGGACTTCCGGGTGCTGGCCATGGTGATGCTGGCGGCGCTGGTGCTGGCGGTGTGGGTGACCGTGGAGCAGGTGAGGACGCCGGTCGCCCGGCTCAGCGGCAGTTCGGCGGCAGCCAGCCGGGGGTCGTGACCACGGCGGTGGGATCGACCGGCATCTGCCCGCCGAAGCTGAAGCCGACGAGGCCGCCGGGGCAGACCGGGACCGCGGCCGGGCCGCTGGCGGTCTGGGAGGCGCGCCAGGCGACGGGGTCGATGCCGACGCGCCACACCTTCCAGTACGGGTCGCCGTCCTCGTGGCCGGCGCAGTCGTCGGCCCGGGGGTAGCCGTCGATCCGGCAGACGTAGTCGGGCTCGTCGTAGCCGCCGGTGTTGCGGCCGGTCTGGATGTCGAGGCCGGTGTTGTCGAGGGCCTCGCGGGCGGTGGTCCCGCTCGAGCAGCGGACCAGCAGTTCACCGGGGAGCGCGACGGCGACGGTCACGCCGTCACAGGCCTGGGGTGCGGCCGCCGGAGTCACCGGGGCGGGCAGGGCCAGCAGCATGGAGGCGAGTACAGGAAGAACAACCACAAATCGGACAGTACGGCTGTTCTGTTGACTGTGCAGTACGGGCCAGTGTTGCGCAGATCACTTCCGGAAGGCGGAAAGAAGCGGGCGAATTGGTGGAGTTGAGGGCAATTGCCCGGCTTACGGGTTCTTGCGGGAACGAGCGAGAGCGGAGAAGGATATGGGCTCCTGATCGAGTTCCTCCTGAAGAGTGAACCGACTTCGGGTCCCCGAAAGGTTTCCGAGCGTGATACGCAGACGTTTCACCGCCATCCTCCTTCCGCTCGGGCTCGCCGTGGCGACGCTGACCGCCGGCGGTACCGCCGCCCAGTCGCAGCTGCCGATGCAGAGCCCGATCAACGTCACCCCGGGTGCCATCAAGTTCGACCCGCACCAGCCGCGGCTGAACGTCGCTTATGGGCACTCGGAGCTGGAACTCGAATACGTCCGGAAAGACGCGGCCGACCCGGCTGGCTGCACCACGCGGCACCACGAAGAGACCGAGGAAGCCGTGGTGACGCCGGGTGCCGGGCACGTGACCGTGGCCGGGGTGCGCTACGAACTGGAGCAGTTCCACTTCCACACGCCCTCGGAGCACCGCTTCGCCGGGCACGCGGACCCGCTGGAAATGCACTTCGTCCACCGGAGCGCCGCGGGCAGGCTGCTGGTCATCGGCGTCCCCCTGCGCGCGGGCACCCCGTCCACAGTGGACACGGTGCTGGCCACCCTGGCCCCCGAATGCGGTAGCCCGGTCGCGATCCACGACGTCGACCTGAAATCCCTGCTGCCGTCGAACCTGAGCACCCTGCGGTACAACGGCTCGCTGACCACGTACCCGTTCAGCGAAGACGTCCAGTGGTTCCTGACCGCCGAACTCACGGTCTCGCAAGCCACCATCACCCGCTTCCAGTCCCTCTTCACCACCGGAAACGGCCGCCCCACCCAACCCCTCAACCACCGCCCCGTAACCGCCGTCCCCCACCTCTAACCCCACTCCCACACTCACGCCCCGAACCCCACACTCACGTCCCCGAACCCCACACCCAGGCACCCGAACCCCACGTTCACGCACCCGAACCTCACACTCGGGCAGCCGACCCGCACCCTCGGGTGCCTGAACCCCGCGTTCAGGCACCCGAGTTCCACATCGGGCACCCGAGCCCTCGCGCGCTGCGGCACGCGAGTGCGACGTTCAGGCGCCTGGCTCCCACGTTCGGGCATGCGAGCCCGCACGCTCGAGTACGCGGGTTCTACGCACAGGTGGCCGACTCCCACGCTCGGGAGCCCGAGTCCCACACTCAGGAAGCTGAACCGCACACCCAGGAAGCCGAACCTCACGTTCAGGAAGCCGAATTCTGCGTTCGGGCAGCTGAACTCCACCTTGGAGCGGAGCCGTCCTCATAGCTCAAGCGCCCATCGCGCTCAGCCGAAACTCGAGTGTGGAACTCGGCTGCTTGAAGGCGGACTTCAGCAACCCGAGTGTGGAAGTCGGCTGCCGGAGTGCGGGTTTCGCGTGCGTGAGCGTGGGGTTCGGCTGCCGGAGTGCGGGTTTCGCGTGCGTGAGCGTGGGGTTCGGCTGCCTGAACGCGGGTTTCGCGTGCGCGAACGTGAGGTTCGGCTGCCTGAGTGTGGGGTTCGGCTGCCTGAACGTGAGACTCGGCTGGTGGAGGTGGGTGTCAGTGGCGGGGGAGGGTGTCGGCAAGGACGGCGCGGTGCGTGGGCTTGGCTTCCGCGTAGCGTTGGCGGCCGGCGTCGGTGAGGGAGATGAAGATGCCCCGGCGGTCCTGGTCGCAGATGGCGCGTTCCACCAGGCCTTCCCGCTCCAGCCGGGCCACCAGCCGGGACGTGGCGCTCTGGCTCAGGTGCACCGCTTCGGTGAGGTCAGTCCCCCGGCACTTGTAGTCGCAGGTGGCCAGGCGCTCCAGCGCCTCGAACTCGTTGATGCCGATCCCGTGCTGCTCCTGCAGCCGGCACTCGAGCGCGTTGAACACCACGGCGTGCCGCGCGAACAGTTCGTGCCACTCCTGCACCAGGGTTCGCTCGGCCACATCGCTCACCGCCCCAAGATAACATGCACACGAATCTGATGCAAACGCATTTAATGCGTTGGCATTAGATGCGCACGCATGTATCTTCCTCGGTCATGAGCTCTTCCGCGCACCTGTCCACCTCCTCGACCCGGTGGGACGCACGCCTGTGGGGCGTGCTCCTGACCGTCTCCACCGTCGTCGGCCTCGATGCGCTCGACGTGTCGATGGTCGGCGTCGCCCTCCCGTCCATCCAGGCCGAACTCGGCCTCTCCACCAGTGCGCTGCAGTGGATCATCAGCGGTTACGTGCTCGGCTACGGCGGTCTGCTCCTGCTCGGCGGCCGCACCGCCGACCTGCTCGGCCGGCGCCGCGTCTTCCTCGTCGCGGTCGCGGTGTTCGCCGTCGCGTCGCTGTTCGGCGGGCTGGTCGACAGCGGTCCTCTGCTCATCGCGAGCCGGTTCATCAAGGGTCTCGCGGCCGCGTTCACCGCCCCCGCCGCGCTGTCGATCATCACCACGACGTTCCACGAGGGCCCCGCGCGCAACAAGGCGATCAGCATCTTCGCCGTGTTCGGCGCGAGCGGCTACTCCGCCGGGCTCGTCTTCTCCGGCCTGCTCACCGAGGTCGGCTGGCGCTGGACCTTCCTGCTCCCGGTGCCGATCGCGCTCGCCGCGCTGGTCGCCGCGCTCAAGCTGATCCCGCGCTACAGCCGGGAAACCGGGGGCGGTTACGACTTCCCCGGCGCGATCACCGGCGCCGCCGGCTCGTTGCTGCTGGTCTTCGCCGTGGTCGAGGCGCCCGAGATCGGCTGGGCCTCGCCGCGCACGCTGATCTCCTTCGCGCTCGCCATCGGGCTGCTGGCCGCTTTCGTCCTGATCGAGAAGCGCTCGAAGCACCCGCTGCTGCGCCTCGGCATCCTCCGCTCGGGCCCGCTCGCCCGCGCGAACCTGGGGGGCGCGCTGTTCTTCGGCGCCTACATCGGTTTCCAGTTCGTCGTGATGCTCTACCTGCAGTCGGTGCTGGGCTGGTCCGCGCTGCAGACCGCGCTCGGCTTCCTGCCCGCGGCCCTGATCGTCGCCTTCGGCTCGCCGAAGATCGAGCCGCTGATCGACCGCGTCGGCACGCCGCGCACCATCCTCGCCGGCGTCGCCGCGCACGTCGCGGGCTACGCGTTGTTCCTGGGGATCGACGAGGGTTCGAGCTACGCCGGTGCCGTGCTGCCCAGCATGATCCTGCTCGGCATCGGCTTCACGCTGGCGTTCTCCTCGCTGAACATCCAGGCCACCGCCGGGATCAGCGACAACGAGCAGGGCCTCGCCGGTGGGCTGCTGAACACCTCGGTCCAGGTCGGCGGCGCCATCGGCCTCGCCGTGGTGACCGCGGTGCTGACCGCGAACGGTAGCGAGGGCGCCGGGGTGCTCGACGGCCTGACGCCCGCGCTGGTCGTGGTCACCGGGATCGCCGTGCTCGGCCTGCTGGTCGCGGTCTCCGGGGTGGTCAAGCGTTCGCGAGTGGCCGAGCCGGAGCTCGCGCTCGCCGCCAAGTAACCGATCGCCGGAAGCCGCTCGCCGCACACGGGCGGCTTCCGCGTGGTTGACACCCCTGGCGCCCGCAGATATACCTTTGCTTGCAAAGGTGTTTCGCAGACAAAGGGGAATGTGATGATCTTTCTCGTCACCGGAGCGCGGGGCAACATCGGCAGCCGGGTGGTCGCCGAGCTGGCTCGGCGCGGCCACCACGTGCGGGCATCGGCTCGAGACGTGACCGGTCTCGAGCTGCCCGACGACGTCGAGCCCGTGCAACTGGACCTGGTCGAGCCGCACAACGCGGACGCCGCACTGGCGGGAGTCGACGCGATCTTCCTCTACCCGACCCGCGTGGCGCCGACGGAATTCCTTGCCGCAGCAGCGAAAGCCGGGGTGCGGTACGTCGTGCTGCTGTCCTCACCGGACGTCTACGAAGGCGCGCCCGACAACCCGATCCGCCTCGGTCACCTGGCGTCCGAGCAGGCGGTGCGCGAGTCCGGACTGCGGTACACGGTGATCTACCCGGGCTGGCTGGCCACCGACGCGAGCCGCGACTGGGGTGCGCAGATTCGCAGCGGGGACCGCGTGGGCATCGCCTACCCGGAAGGCCAGTTCACCCCGATCCACGAGGACGACATCGCCGAGGTGGTGGCCGAACTGCTCACCACCGACCGCTACCCGGGCACCACGCTCGCCCTCACCGGCCCGGAGTCGCTGACCCAGGCGGAGATCGTCGCGATACTGGCAGGCGAACTCGGCCGCTCGCTCACGGTCGACGCGCTGACCAGGCAACAGGCCCAGGAACGCCGCGAGCCCTGGATGCCCGAACGCGTCCTCGAATCGGTGATGGACAGCGCCGAACGGGCAATCACCATGCCCGCCCCGGTCAACAACACGGTGGAGCGGTTCACCGGGCACCCGCCGCGGACGTTCCGCCAGTGGGCCGCCGAGCACCGGGCGGAGTTCTCCCCGACCTCGACGAAGCCGCGCGGGGGTTGATCGGTGCGCGCGCCTGCTCGACGATGGGGTGATGACTCCGCGCGAGACACCGCCGTTCCGTGCCGACCACGTGGGCAGCCTGCTGCGCCCGCCAGCCCTGCGAACCGCCCGCGAGAGACACTCCAAGAACGAGATCACCGCGGTCGAGCTGCGGACCGTGGAGGACGAGGCCATCCGCAAGGTGGTCGAGCTGCAGCGCTCGGCCGGGCTGCGGTCGGCCACCGACGGGGAGTTCCGCCGCGGCTCGTGGCACATGGACTTCATCTACCGCCTGCGCGGCATCGGCAAGAGCGACGAGCAACTGCACGTCACCTTCCACAACGAGCAGGGCGACCTCGAGTTCAGCCCGTCGGCCTTCCGGGTCAACGACCGGATCGGGCTGAACGAGGTGGTCTTCGCCGACGACTTCACCTACCTCAAGTCCATTGTGGACGAGTCGGTGACGCCGAAGCAGACCATCCCGTCGCCGAGCATGGTCTACTACCGCGGCGGGCGGGCCGCGGTGGACGAGACGGCGTACCCGGACCTCGAGGAGTTCTACGCCGATCTGGCCACCGCCTACGCCCAGCAGATCGCCGGCATGGCCGGGCTCGGCTGCACCTACCTGCAGCTCGACGACACCAGCCTCGCCTACCTCAACGATCCCGAGCAGCGGGCGATGGTGGCCAGGGCCGGCGGTGACCCGGACAAGCAGCACGTGCGCAACATCGCCACGATGAACGCCGCGCTGCGCGACCGCCCGGACGGCCTGCGGGTGACCACGCACCTGTGCCGCGGCAACTTCCGCTCGTCGTGGATCGCCACCGGTGGCTACGACTTCGTCGCCGACGCGTTGTTCAACGAGCTGAACGTGGACGGCTACTTCCTCGAGTTCGACGACGAACGCTCGGGCGGGTTCGAGCCGCTTCGCTTCGTACCCAAGGGAAAGCAGGTCGTGCTCGGCCTGGTCACCACGAAACGCGGCGAGCTGGAAACCGTGGATTCCCTGCGCGCCAGGGTGGACGCCGCGGCCAAGTACGTCGACCTCGACCAGCTCTGCCTGTCACCGCAGTGCGGGTTCTCCTCGACCGAGGAGGGCAACGACCTGACCCTGGACGAGCAGAAGGCCAAGCTGGAACGCATCGTCGAGACGGCGGCGCTCATCTGGGGCTGACGGGTGCGGGCGTTCGCCGTCACCGCGCCGGGCGAGGCGTCGGTGCTGGAGGTCGAACCACCGGTGGCGGCACCGGGTGAGGCCGTGGTCGCGGTGGAGCGCGCCGGGGTCTGCGGTACGGACGCCGAGTTCTTCAGCGGCGAGATGCAGTACCTCGCGGACGGGCACGCGAGCTACCCGGTGCGCATCGGCCACGAATGGACCGGCACGGTGGCCGAAGTCGGCGAGGGCGTCGACCGCGCGTGGCTGGGGCGGCGGGTCATCGGCGACACCATGCTCGGCTGCGGGCACTGCCGCCGGTGCCTCGGTGGCAACCAGCACGTCTGCGCGGACAGGCAGGAGGTCGGCATCCGCGGTGGCCGCGCCGGTGCGCTCGCCGAACGGTTGGCGGTGCCCGTGAGTTCGCTGCACGAGCTGCCGGATTCGGTCGACGCGACGCTCGGCGCCCTGGTCGAACCCGGCGGCAACGCGCTGCGGGCGGCGCGGGCGGCGAACGCGCGGCCCGGTACCCGGGTGCTCGTGCTCGGGCCGGGCACGATCGGCCTGCTCACCGCGATGTTCGCCAGGGCGGCGGGTGCCGAGGTGCACCTGGTCGGCAACCACCCGGAATCCCTGGATTTCGTGCGTTCACTGGGTTTCGACGGCGTGTGGACCGCCGACGAACTGCCCCGGCTGCCGTTCGACGCGGTGGTCGACGCCGCCAACGCGGCCGAGCTGCCCGCCTGGGCCCTGGACGTGGTCGAACCATCGGGCCGGGTCGTCTACATCGGACTCGCCGGGCGGCCGAGCCGGATCGACACCCGCGAGCTGGTGCTCAAGGACGTGACCGCGGTCGGCGTGCTGAGCGCCTCGCCGGGTCTGGCCGAGACGATCCGGCACTACGCGAGCGGGCACGTCGATCCACGGCCGCTGGTCGCCGCGACCGTCGGGCTCGACGAGGTCGCCGGGGTGCTGGCCGGCGCGCGCCCACCGGGGCCCGGGCCGAAGGTGCACGTCGACCCCCGGGTTTAGGGTGCCGATCCATCCGACTTTCGTCTGGCCGGTTTTGTCGGAAGACGGTGCTTTTCCACGCCACAGACCCGTTTCGTGCCAATCTGTTACCCGCGCCGGTGCAGCTCGTTTCCCCTCCCCGTCCCCCAGGAGCGAACCGTGCATTCCGTGCTGTCCAAGAAACTCAGCGCACTGACCCTCGGTTTTACCGTGCTCACCGCGGTTTCGGCACTGCCGGCCGCGCAGGCGGAGCCCGTGCGCACGCTGACCGCGGCCGAACAGCGGGTGCTGGACCAGCAACCGCTCGTCCGGGCGGCCGAAGCGCTGCGCGCCCGGCTGGCCGATTCCGCCGACGGCTACGCGGGCATCGTGCTCGAAGCCTCGGATGTGGTGCTGTGGTGGAAGGGCGCGACCACACCCGCGGTCGACGAAGCCCTGAGCGTGGCCAGAGGGTTCGCGCCCGTGCGGGTCGCTTCCGCGGCCTACAGCGAACGCGAACTCGATGTCGCCGCCGACCGGGTCAACCTGTGGCTGCAGCAGAACCCCGATTCCGGGGCGTACGGCGTGAAGAGCACCGGTGACGGCAGCGGGCTCGTGCTCGCCGCGAAACCCGGTGTCGCGACAACGATGAGCGCGCTGGACTCGGTCGCGGGAGTTCCGTTGCGCGTGCTGCACGAGGAACCGCTGGCGCCGGTGTCCCGCGGTGACGACTCCCCGCCGTGGAAGGGCGGCGCGCGCACCTGGAACCAGACCGCCAGCACCATCTGCACGGCCGGGTTCGGCGTGCGCAACGGCGCGGGCAACCAGTTCGTGCTGACCGCCGAGCACTGCGGTCAGAACGGGCACCGGATCACCGACGGCGTCGGCGAGTTCATCGGCAACGTCGGCCAGGGCCACAACGACCACGACATCGCCCTGATCCCCACGTCGCAGGCGAGCAACCGCATGTACGTGGGCAACGGCGGCAGCAACACCACCGAGCAGGTGCTCGGCTGGACGCACGTCTTCGTCGGCCAGCTGCTCTGCCAGAGCGGCGTGACCAGCGCCGAGCAGACCGGCAACCCGGTGTGCGACCTGAAGGTGCTGTTCTTCTGGCAGGACGCGGAGGACCTCGTCGAGGTCGAGCAGCAGCAGGGGCAGCCGGGTGCGCGCGGCGGCGACAGCGGTGGCTCGGTCTACCTCAAGGTCAACGGCGGGGTGCAGGCGGCGGGCACGGTGACCCGCGCGGCCGGGGCGCGCATGGGCTTCCAGGACTTCGCCACCGCCAACGCCGACTTCGGCGTCTACATCCCCTGACGCTCAGGCGCCGGTGGTCGAGCCCGGCCGGACGATCATCAGCACCACGACCACCGCCCAGAGCAGGTTGAACACACCGGTGAGCATGCTGAGCCGGGTCGCGATGCGGCCCGGCTCGGCCTTTTCCGGCAGGTCGAGCAGCTTCTGCTGGCCGGGCACGATGGCCAGTACGAGGATGCCCGCCGCGGCCGCGGTCAGCACCACCGAGACGAGCAGCCAGGCGTCGGTCAGCACGCCGAGCGCCGCGCCGGTGGCCACACCGAACACCGGGACCGCGATGCCGACCACCGTGTACCCGCGGCAGATCCGGTGCAGCAGCGCACCGCCGCCGCCTTCGGCGCGTGCGTAACGAGGGAACAGCGACGCGGCCACGGCGATCGGCCCGACCACCAGGATGGCGGCGAGCACGTGCACGGACAGCAGGAACTTGGTCAACGGGACCCCTCTATATGTAGGCTGCCAATATGTACCCTTCCTACTGCATCGATAGGTAGGCTGTCTACCTATGAGGGCGGACGCGGTGCGCGGGCACCTGGACGGCCTGCTGCTGGCGGTGCTCGAACCGGGACCGCTGCACGGCTACGCGATCATCACCGCGGTGCAGCAGCGCAGCGGCGGTGCGCTGGAGCTGCGCACGGGCACCGTCTACCCGGCGCTGAACCGGCTGGAACGGCTCGGCCTGCTGCGCAGCGGCTGGCAGGCGGAGGGGGAGCGGAGGCGCCGGTGTTACGAACTGACCGAGGCGGGCAAGCGCGCGCTGACCGCCGAACGCAGCGGGTGGGCCGCGTTCACCAGGGCGATAGGCTCGGTGCTCAACCCAGGGGGTGCGCGGTGAGCGATCCGGTCGACGAGTACGCCGCCGCGCTTTCGGCCGCCCTGCACGGTCCCGCCCGCGTCAAGGCCAGGCTGGTCGAGGAGATTCGCGACGGTCTCGCGGACGCCGTCGCGGACCACGCCGGTGCGGGCTTGACGTCCCGGGAGGCCGCGGAGCTGGCGGTGCGCGAGTTCGGCACCGTCGAGGAACTGGTGCCGAGCTGTCAGCGTGAACTGACCATCGGGCAGACCCGCGCCACCGCGCGGATGGTGGCCGTGGCCGTGCCGGTGCTGATCGTCTGCTGGCTGGCCGTGTGGAGCGGCCGTGAGTTGCCGGAAGCCGCCCAGGTGCTGGCCGCGATCGGGGTGACGGCCGTGCTGGCCGCCGGGCTCACCCTGATCACCACCGGCGCGCTGGCGCGGCGGCTGCCGATGCCGCCGCTGCTGCCGCTGGTGGCCGCGTGGACCGGCACCACCGCCAGCGTGGCGATGCCGCTGGCCACCGTGGTGCTGGCGATCGCGGCACCGGCCGCCGGCTGGCCGCTCGTGCTGCCCGCCGCACTGCTGACCGTGGTGTCGCACGGGGTGGTGGCGGCATCGGCCCGCGCCTGCCGCCACTGCGCCCGCCTCCCGGTCGGTCAGCCCAGCGCGTCGTAGACCGCCTTGGTGTAGGCGGCGCTGCGGTCCGAGCCGATGATGCCCGGCGCCATCCGGTTCATCATGTAGGTCAGGGTCATCCGGCGCTCGAGGTCCATGATCACCATCGAACCGCCCCAGCCACCCCAGAAGCAGATGCGGCCCTCCGGGATCCACGGCAGCACGTCCAGGCGCGGCAGGCCGAAGCCGATGCCCCAGCGCAGCGGGATGCTCAGGCCGAGGTCCACGCCGTTGGCCTGTTCGTCGAAGATCAGCTCGATCGTCTCCTGGCCGAGCAGGCGCACCCCGTCGACCGTGCCGCCGCGCGGGATCGCCGAAAGCAGGCGCCCCAGCGAACGCGCGTTGCCGTGGCCGTTGACCGCGCCGAGTTCGGCCTGCCGCCAGGCGGGGGTGTTGGCCACGTTCGGATCGATCGCCGGTCCGCTCAGCGTCTTCACCATGATGTTGTCCGGCCCGAGCGCGGCGAAGTCCAGTTCCAACGGGGGCGGCGGGACCACGTCGGCGATCCGGTGCCAGTCGGCCTCCTCGGCACCCAGCCGGAAGTCGGCACCCAGCGGGCCGGCCAGCTCGTCGGCGATGAACTGCTTCAGCGACTTCCCGCTCACCCGGCGGACGACCTCGCCGATCAGGTGCCCGAAGTTGGCGGCGTGGTAGCCGGAAGCCGTGCCCGGCGTCCACCACGGCGCCTGCGCGGCCATGCGTGCGGTCGATCCCTCGAGGTCGAAGAGGTCCTCGACGACGGCGGGCTGCTCCAGGCCGGAAACTCCGGACGTGTGCGAGAGCAGGTGCCGGACCTCGACGTCCTCCTTGCCGTTCGCGGCGAACTCGGGCCAGTAGCGCGCGACCGGCGCGTAGACGTCCAGCTTCCCGCGGTCGGCGAGCACCAGCGCGGCCAGGCTGGTCACGGTCTTGGTGGAGGACCAGACGTTGGTGATCGTGTGCTCGTCCCACGGCGTGGTCCGCGACTGGTCGCGGTAACCGCCCCAGAGGTCCACCACGCGCTCGCCGTCGAGGTCGAGCACGAGCGAGGCACCCAGTTCCTCACCGGACTCGACGTGCTGCTCGAACGTGGCGCGCACGGCGGCGAACCGGGCATCGGCGGTGCCATGGACCAAGGTCATGATCATCTCCTCCGGGGGACAACGGGATCACTGGCTACGCTAGAACCCTGGCACTGGCGTGAGAGGCGAAGCTCACCGCTCCGTGAGCCCGACCTCCGCGGCGATCATCGGTGTCAGCGTGCGGGCGAACTCGCGGTTCAGGTGGTCGGAGTCGTAGTAGACGACCACGTTGCCGACCACGCCGTGGCACTGGTTCGCGTCGCAGAAGTAGTCGGTCAGGTCGATCAGGCTGACGCCCGGGTTCCGGCTCGTGCGCGCGGCTTCGGTGAGCGGGTCCGGTGGTTGCGCGAGCCTGCGCTCCACCGCGCAGGCGGCGGGGTGCTGGGAGTTGATGCTGACGCAGTCGGCCTCGCGGACATCACCGTTCAACGGCGGATCGGCGAGCACGTAGACCTGGGCGCCCGCGGCGGTCCAGGCGCTCCAGTAGGTGTCGAGACCCTCGCGGTACTGGGCCAGTTGTGGCCGCCCGCTGCCGTCGTCGGCGGTTTCCTGCCGGGCGTAGAACGAGGTGAAGACGTACGCGGGCCGCTCGACCGCGATCGCCGACGCCAGATCCCGCGACCAGTGCGTGCACTTCGGCACATCGGTGTCGCCGATGGCACCGCGGAAGCCGCGGTAGGAGATGTCGGCCATCGGGCAGGCGCCGAGGAAACCGAGCTTGACCACCCAGCCGTGCTCGCGCGCCAGGTCGAACACGGGTGCCTGCCACTGCTGCGCGTGGGAGTCACCGACCAGCCAGACGACCTTCGGCTGCGGGCTGCCACCGCTGAAGTCGCAGACGCTGACCGTCTTCTTGTCCCCGGCCAGGTGCGTGCCCAGCCATTCGCCGCATTCGGGCGGTCGCTGGTGGTATTCGCTCGACGGCCCCAGGTAGGGCACCTTGGCCGGGCCGAACGGCGCTTCGCACTCGTTCTCCGGCACCATCGCGGCCGCGCCGTGGCAGGTCTTCGCGGTCTCCCGTTTCGCGGCCAGTTCGCTCTGCTTGACCTGGCTGTCGTAGGCCCAGGTGAGAACGGTCGACGCCAGCGCGATCACGGCCATCCCGGCGACCACCGCGGTGAGCGTCAATTTCGAACTCTCCGCCAGTGGCCGCCACGCCATGCCGCGGTCCTCCACCACGACCTTCGTCAGCCAGGCCAGCACCACGGAGACGGCGAGCAGCCCCAGTTGCTGCCACAGCGACAGGCTCGGCGAACCCAGCGCGAACGGCGCCAGCACGATCAACGGCCAGTGCCACAGGTAGAGCGAATAGCTGATGCCGCCGAGGAACTGCACCGGCCGCACGGAGGTGAACCTGGTGTGCCACTGGGTTTCCGGCCCGGCGAGGATGACCAGCCCGGTGCCGATCGTCGGGAGCAGCGCGAACAGTCCGGGGAAGTGGGTGTGGTGGTCGAAGAAGACCGCCGAGCCGATGATCAGCGCGAACCCCACGCCCGAGGCGATGCCCGCGTGCTTCTTGGACAGTCGCAGCTTCGCCGCGCCCAGCGCGATCAGCGCGCCGATGGCGAACTCCCACACGCGCACCGGCGTGACGAAGTACGCCGCGGCCTTCGAGACCGCGGTGAGGTGCACGCAGTAGACCAGGGACGCGAGGCCCGCGACCGCGATCCCGGCGGCCATCGCACGACGACCGCGCAGCCGGAACAGCAGCAGGAGCAACAGCGGCCAGAACAGGTAGAACTGCTCCTCGACCGACAGCGACCAGTAGTGCTGGGCCAGGCTCGCCGAGGCGGACAGCGCCGAGTAGTCCACCGAATTGGCGGCCAGCAGCCAGTTCTCCACGTAGAAGGCGCTGGCGAGGATTTCCCCGGCATTGGCTTCCCAGCGCGGGAAGGGCAGCAGGAAGTAGGCGGTCACCGCGCTGAAGGCGAGCACGAGGAGGGCCGCGGGCAGCAGCCGCCGGGCGCGCCGCGCGTAGAACTTCGCGAGCCGGATGCGGCCGGTGCCGTCGACTTCCCGGTGCAGGTGCGCGGTGATCAGGAAGCCGGAGATCACGAAGAACACGTCGACACCGACATACCCGCCGGTCAGCCCGAGCGGCCACAGGTGGTTGAGCACCACGGCGAGAACGGCGATGGCCCGTAGTGCCTGGATGTCGGTGCGGAAGCGGGTCTCGGTCGCCAACAGTGTTCTTTCTCGGCTCGCGGGCGGGGCAAGGGGTCATCTAACTCGATCCCGGTGCCGGAAAGCGAATTGCCTGCTGTGATCTGCTCCACAGCCACCGGAGGCAACCTCCCTGGTGCTCACGGGGCGGAACCCGCTGTCACGGAGCGTATTCGTGTCGCTCCGAGGGTGAGGCCGCCGAAGTGCTGGTCCGCCCGGGCGACGGCCGTTCAGCCAGTGTTCGCCCATTGACGGAAGCCGCCGTCAAAGACCACTTTTGCCGAATTGATCGGCACTGGTCAAACGCAAAACGTGCTCGCCCACGAAGGCGGTTCACTGGTCGGCTTCAGGCATTGTTGAAGCTCGTTGACCGCCTCTCCGAATATCGCTTAGTTTCGCTTTACGAGTCTGCTGGAGGGATAGCATGAAAAAAACATACGCTGTTGCCCTGTCCGCCGCCGCGGCCCTGGCGCCGATCGTGCTCGGCGCGCCCGCCGCCTCGGCGTCGACCACCCCGTCGGCGCAGATCGCCGAGTTGTGCGTGCACACCGGCTACAACTACTCCGGCTCCAAGACCTGCAGCAACGGCTGGGCCCGCGTCGGCATCGGCAACTACCACATCCACAGTTGGTCGAACACGACCAACCGCCGCTGGTGCCTGGAGTCCAACAACGGCACCTGGTACGCCCACCCCGGTTACGAGCCCGCTGTCGACTACGGCAACGCTGTTTTCACCTCGGCCTACGAGTGCTGATCCACCGGTGAGCGGGCGCCCGGCAACTCAGCTGCCCGTCGCACTGGGCAGCATTGCCGGGCACCCGGACACCGCGTATTCCGGGCTGTATTCGAAATGCCATTCTTCGTTCTCATAACGACGGCACCACCCGAGCGCGGGCCCATTGCGTTCCACCCAGGCAGCGGACGCGAGCGGCTGGATGTCCACCGCGATGCCCTGCACGTGCATCGACTTCTCCGGCGGCAGGACGTATTGCCCGGCCAGTTCCGCGGTACCGAACTTCTCCACCGCCTGGTCGAACTCCCGTTGCTGCTGGGCCAGGCTGCGCTTGCTGTCGTTCACGCACAACTGGATGCCCTTCGCCCCGGCCGCCGCCCGCAACTGCTCCCAGGCCGCCAGTACGTCCGGTCGCAGTCCGGCGACCTGCTCGTCGACGTACCGCTTGTCCAGCGGGCAGACCGGCCCGGTCTCCGGCCCCGGGATCTCGGCGAGGATCGCCTCCGCGCGCCCGGCGACCGGGTCTTCGCCGAAGGTGACCGTGCCGGTCGCCCCCAAGGTGAACACCGCGGCGACCGCCAGTGCCAATGCCACCAGCGTGCTGATCAAGGTCCGTCTGTCTCCGCTGGGCACCGAACCGATCTTAGTGACGACCGGTGACCCGGCGCCAAGTGTCCACCCCCACTGTGACCGTCCCGGAAAACGAGCAACCTGACTGACGGCCCCGTCAAACTGCGATTGCATTGATTGCCGCATCTCGGACCGGTGAGCTTGCAGCGGCTGTTCGGTTCGCCCTCGTGGCCTACGCCGTCGGGAGCCTGGTCTGCGCATTCGCCCCGAACCTGCTGGTGCTCGTGCTCGGCCGGGTCATCATGGGGGTGGGCGCGGCCGCCATCCCGGTGCTCTCGATCATCGCCGTCACCAAACTCATGCCGCCGGACCGCCATCGGCGGCGGAATCGGTCAGCTCCTCGGCTGGCCCGCGTTGTTCTGGCTCATGCTCGTAGCCGCGTTGGTCCTGCTTCCCGCTGCGCTGCCGGTGCTCCCTGGCGGACCACCGGCAGCCACCGGACGATTCGACCTACCCGGCGGCATCCTTCTGGGCCTCGGCGCCGGTCTCTTGCTCTTCGGCATCACCAGGCACAGATCGCCGGATTCTCGGCACCTTCGTCCTGGGCCAGCCTCGTGGTGGCGCCCGTCTCGCTCGTGCTCTTCGACAGGCGCGGGCGCCCTGGCGGTAATCCAGGCTGGGATCGCCGTTGCCTTTCTCTCACCGTTGATCGGCCGCATGGCCGACCGCGTCGGCACCCGGCGGTGTCGGCACCGGCTTGGCCCTGTTCGGGGTACTGGTGACCGCGGGGCAGCAGAGCGGCAGCGGCGCGCTGAATCCCTGGTTCACCAGTCACGAAGGTGCGGCGTTCTCCGACGCCTTCCTCGCCATGGCCGTGGTCGTCCTCCTCACATTGGTCGTCGCGTTCCGGATGCGTTCACCCCGTCAGGCGACCGGTGGGTGACTGGGCGCTTCGGACGACTCCGGCGGGAGTCTGGCGCGGTGCGGGTGACGGCTGAGGTAGTGGAGCTTGCGCAGGTGCCGTTGAGCGAGACCGGCACGCCTGGCGTCCTCGAACGCCGCACGAGCGGCCCGGTTGCCTGCCCGCCGGCCACACGGCGGGTTGCTGGAGTTCATCGTTCAGCTCCTCATGGGTAGCAGAGGGTGACCGGCTGGGCGCGCGTCGCGTCAGCCGGGAGATTCAGTGAATGGGCGCGGCCGGACTCGGCGCACGACGAAATGACGATCTGTCATCGCCAGGGAGAGCACGGTGCTCTCCCTGGTCGATCGCTTCACATGCAGGCGATCAACTCGCCTGGCTGGTGCCCCCGGCAGGACTCGAACCTGCGACCTAGAGATTAGAAGGCTCTTGCTCTATCCGGCTGAGCTACGAGGGCCTGCGTCGATGCCACTGCTGGCCTCGTGCACGCCAGCAGCTTAGTCGCCGCCACCCTCTCGATCGTTCGTTGCAGTCGAATCGTTTCAGGGTGTCCGCACGAACTACGCGGGCGAGTGCCCGCCCGACGGCTCCTGGGGTGCCCGAGAACTAGGTTCTCGCTGGTCGGAGCTGTCTTCGGAGGTCGCGGCCGGTGCGGTGAGGCATCGCGATCTCCTGTCCGTGCGGGTGAGCTTCCTGCCAGATCCGCGTGCGCGATTTTCGATCACACGCCCTCTATTGGTAAACATTAACCGCATTCTGGCTGCCGCGGTAACGCGGGTGGGCAGCCGATATTCCGCCGTTGGCTACGGTGGACGGTCGTCCGGCGACGCACTGTGCGTCACCGGGCCGGGAGAGCAAGATCACCCCTGGCCGGATCCCGGCGGACGTCCGCGTGCGGGGGACGCGGACTGCTCCTGGTGGTCCGCCGGGATCCGGTTCGGGTCCCGCCGGCGCCGCGCCTCGGAGTCGAGTCGACGCGCGCCGGCGGGCCACACCGGGCCGCGTTCGGGGTCGGCGGCCCGGGGTTCACCCGCGGCGGGGCGGTCCCGGGGGCGGGACGCCGCGGGAGCCGCGGATCAGTTCCACACCTGAATGGCGCGAACGGTGAAGGGGGCCTGCGGAACATAGGTGCCGCCGCCCGGATAGGTGGTGAAATCGCCTTCGGTGGAACAGTCCTCTCCCTGGTACACGGTCACCATGCGATCCATGCGGTTGACGAAGGAATAGGCGGTGAAATCGGTGAGCAGCGGAACGCATTCCTCGGGATTCACCGTGCGCAGATCCATGCGTTCCAGCTCACCTCCGTAGTGCTCCTCGGTCCACGCGCAGAACTCGCCCTTCTGGCAGGTGACCTGCGGTGATCCCGGCTCCGGTGCGGCCGGCGCCGAGGCGTGGGCGAGGCTGCTCATGCCGAACACGCCGATCGATGCCAGCAACAGGATCTTCGGCAGTCGCGAGCGGAGTGACTTGATGGTCCTGGTCATTTCTTCCCCCTGCTTTCCGGTGTTTTCCGGTGGATTTGGTGTTGGCTCCACGATGGCCGGTGGACGGTGGCTTTGTCAGTGGGGAAACGGCGATCTGTGGACAAGTGGGGGCCGGTCACCCGGACGGGTAGTGGATATCCACAGGCCGGAAGCGGGGTCTTGTGGACGCTCGCCCCGCCTGCTAACCGACCGAATCCGCTGGACTTTCTGAAGCGCTTAAGTCACGCTGGGGCAACAGGTTCACCGGAGAAGGAGCGGGATGGTCAGCGCACGCACCGCGGTTTTCGTCGTGTTCGCCTTGAACGGCTGCGCGCTCGGCTCGTGGGCACCCCGGGTGCCCGCGATGTCCACGCAGGTCGGCGCCGTGCCGGGGTCGCTGGGGCTCGCCCTGCTCGGCGCGAGCGTCGGACTCCTGGTCGCGGCCACGATCACCGGGCGGCTGGTGGAGCGGCTGGGCGCGCGCCTGGTCATGGCCCTGTCCACGGTCGCCGCGGCGCTGATGCTCGCCGCGCTCGGGCTCGCCACGTCCGTGCTGTGGCTAGGGCTCACGCTGTTCGCGCTGGGTGCCGCGATCGGCGTGCTCGACGTGGCGATGAACGTGGGCGCCGTCTTCGTCGAACGCGAGGCGGGCAAGCCGCTCATGGCGAGCTTCCACGCCGGTTTCAGCTTCGGCGCGCTGGCGGGCGCCCTGTTCGCCGGGCTCGCCGCGTCGAACGGCTGGTCGCCCAGCAGGCAGTTCACCCTGGCCGCCCTCGCCGCGATCCTGGTGCTGCTCACCGTCGTCCGCGCGCTGCCCGGCATCAAGCCGACTCACCGACCCACCGAGAAGCGGTCCGCCGTGGCGCCGATCAAGCGGCCCGTGCTGTGGCTGCTCGCCACCATCGCGCTGTGCTCGGCGATCGCCGAAGGTGCCAGCGCCGACTGGTCGGCGCTGCTCCTGGTCTCCGAGCACGGCATCGGCGAGGGCCCGGCCGCGCTCGCCTACGCCGCCTTCTCCCTGGCCATGGCGATCGCGCGGCTGACCGGAGGCGCGCTCCAGGCCAAGGTCGGCGAACGCCCGGTGCTCGCCGGTGGCGCGTTGCTCGCCGCGACCGGCCTGCTCGCCGCGGCCCTGATCAGCTCACCGGTCATCGGATTCGTCGGCTTCGCCCTGGCCGGCGCGGGTCTCGCGGCTTCCTTCCCGGTGGCACTCGGGCTCGCCGGGGAGGCGGGCAAACGCGCCGACGGCGGTGGCGGGGAGCGGGAGATCGCCTTCGTCACCTCGGTCGCCTACACCGGTTTCCTCGCCGGACCGCCTGCCATCGGCGGCATCGCCCAGCTGACCTCGCTGTCCACCTCGTTCATCGTGGTCGCGCTGGTCGCGGCCCTGATCGCCCCGGCGACCGTGGCCGCCCTGCGCGCCGGCCGACGCGAGCGGGAGCGGAGTTACTGCTGAACAGCGCCATCGGGTGAGTCGCGCCACTGCTGGAACGGGCGGTCCAGCTTCCACCGGCCGTCCACCAGCTCGACCACCCGGTATTCGCAGGTCGCCGGGTTGGACAGCGACTCGAACAGCTCGATGCTCCAGCCGAACAGGCGGCGGCAGAGCAACCGGATGGTCAACCCGTGCGAGACCACCAGCACGGTCCTCGGGTGCAGCGGATCGGGACGCCGCGACTCCAGTTCACTGAGGAAAGCGGCGACCCGGTCGTCCACGTCCGCCCCTGACTCACCGAACGGCAGCCGGTAGAAGAAGTGGCCGAACTCGTGCCGCAACCGCTTCTGCACGGCCTGCTCGTCGGCCTCCTGCAGGTTCCCCCAGTCCTGCTCCCGCAACCTCGGCTCGTGCACCAGTCGCTCGGCGGGCAGCTCGAGCAGCCGCAGGGTCTCCCTCGTCCGGACGTACGGGCTGACGTAGACGGCGAGCGGCTCCTCACCGACCAGCTCGGCGATCGCCGGACCGGCCCGCCTGGCCTGCTCGCGGCCGAGTTCGGTCAGTGGCAGCGAGTGGTCGGGGATACGGGTGTAGGCCAGTTCGTCGACGTTGCCCAGTGACTCGGCGTGACGCAGGAGGATGATCCGCACCCCGCCATCCTGCCGTGCCGCTGACGAGCAGATGGCGGATAGCTGGCCGCGAAGCGTTGCACTTACGCTCGTGTCGTGCCCGAAGAATCCACCGCGACCAAGACGACCGGCAAGGTTCCGGCTCCCCGAGGTAACGTCGGCCCGCTGGTCACGGTGGGGGTCCTGCTCGCCGTCGTGGTCGGCACCGGGCTCGTCGCGCTGACCGGCGGGGCCGGATCGGTGATCACCGGGCTGGCCGATCCCGGCGTGGTCACGCGCTATGGGATCACCGTCGTCCGCGTGCTCGCCGAGGCCGCCTCCGTGCTCTGCGTCGGCTCGCTGCTGCTGGCCGCCTTCCTGGTGCCGCCGCAGAAGTCGGGCGTGCTCGGCCCGGAGGGTTACGCCGCGTTGCGGACCGCCGGTATTGCCGCCTGGTGCTGGTTCTTCGCGTCGGTCGCGTCCATCTACTTCTCCGCGGCCGACGCGGCGGGCCAACCGGTCACCGAGCTGCTCGACCCGCAGGCGCTGCTCCAGATGGTCGACGCGATCGAGCAGCCCAAGGCCTGGGTGTTCACCGCGCTGATCGCGTTGCTGCTCGCGCTCGGCTGCCGTCTCGTACTGTCCTGGGGCTGGACCGCGACGCTGTTCTTCCTGGCTGTCGGCGGCCTGGTGCCGGTGGCGGTCACCGGGCACTCGGCCAGCGGTGGCGCGCACGACGTGGCCACGAACAGCCTGCTGTACCACCTGGTCGCCGCCGCGTTGTGGGTCGGCGGCCTGGTCGCGCTACTGGCTCTGGGGTGGCGGCGGGGCGCGCACCTGTCGCTGGCCGCGCAGCGCTTCTCCCGGCTGGCGCTGGTGTGCTGGCTGGTGATGGCGGTGTCCGGCGTGGTCAACGCGCTGATCCGGGTGGCTCCCGCGGACCTGCTGGCCACCGACTACGGCCTGCTGGTGCTGGCCAAGGTTGTCGGCTTGCTGGTGCTCGGCGTGTTCGGCCACCAGCAGCGGCAGCGCGGGGTCCGCGGGCTCGTCGACGGCGCGGGCGGCGGGCAGCTGGTCCGGCTCGCTTCCGTCGAGATCCTGATCATGTTCGTCACCATCGGGCTGGCCACCGCGCTGGCCAGGACGCCGCCTCCGCAGGAGGTGACCACCCAGCCGTCCAACACCGAACTGCTCATCGGGTACGACCTCAGCGGCCCGCCGAGCGCACTGCGACTGCTGCTGGACTGGCGGTTCGACCTGGTCTTCGGCACCCTCGCGCTCACACTGGCGGTGCTCTACCTGCTGGGTGTGCGCCGGTTGCGGCAGCGTGGGGACGCCTGGCCGGTCGGCCGGACGGTCGCCTGGGTGGCCGGGTGCGCGGTGCTGCTGGTGGCGACCTCGTCGGGCATCGGCCGGTACGCCCCGGCGATGTTCAGCGTGCACATGGGCAGCCACATGCTGCTGTCCATGGTGGTGCCGGTGCTCCTGGTGCTCGGCGGACCGGTCACGCTGGCGCTCCGGGCGCTGCCGCCGGCCGGTAAGGACGGCCCGCCCGGGCCGCGCGAATGGCTGCTGGCGTTCGTGCATTCGCCGGTCTCGCGGACGCTCACCCATCCGGTGGTCGCGCTCGTCCTGTTCGTGGGCTCGTTCTACGTGCTGTATTTCTCCGGGTTGTTCGGCTCCGCGCTCAACTACCACTGGGCGCACTTGCTGATGAACGCGCACTTCATCCTGTCGGGTTACGTCTTCTACTGGCCGGTGATCGGCGTCGACCCGGCGCCGCGCCGCATGCCGCCGCTGGGCAGGCTCGGCATGATGTTCGCTTCGATGCCGTTCCACGCGTTCTTCGGCGTGATCCTGATGAACACGCAGACGGTGCTCGGGGAGTCCTTCTACCAGGCGCTCAAGCTGCCGTGGGCCGGTGATCTGCTCACCGACCAGCGGCTCGGCGGCGGGATCGCGTGGGCCGCGGGCGAGGTGCCGGTGCTCCTGGTGCTGGTCGCGCTGCTGGTCCAGTGGGCGCGGGCGGACGAGCGCGAGGCCAAGCGGTCCGACCGGCGGTCCGACGCCACCGGTGAGGCGGACCTGGTCGCGTACAACGCGATGCTGAAGCAGTTGTCAGAACGCGGTGAAGAACGCTCATCTCGGGATTGATTGTCCACACCCGACCCGGTTGTCCACAGATCCGCACTCGCCCCACCCACGCCCGCCCGGTTCGCCGCATCCTGGAAGCACGGACGAACGAGGAGGGCGAAGGACATGGCTCTTGGGGAAACCCCGCTGACGATCGTGGGCACGGTGCTGAGCGAGGTGAGCACGCGATCGGTCGGCGAGAACGGCCACCACGTGGCGAGTTTCTGGTTGCGCAGCCACGAGCGCAGACGGGACAAGGAGACCATGGAGTGGGTCGACGGCAGACAGCTGACGGTGCGGGTCACCTGCTGGCGCCGGCTCGCCGAAAGCGTGGGCGGCAGTCTCGTCAAGGGAGATCCGGTGATCGTCTCCGGCAGGCTGTACACCCGGGAGTTCGTCGCTGACGGGCAGTCGAAGTCGATCGCCGAACTCGAGGCCCACGCGATCGGGCCGAATCTGACCCGCTGTACCGCGCTGGTCCGCCGCAAGGGCAGGCCGGAGCAGCCGGAGCCGTTGTGGGAGGACAACGGAGAAGGCGAGGTGAGCAGGGCACTCTCCCCCGGAGAGGGGATGAGTGCGGCTTGACCGGGTGGTCAGCCGAGCACGCCCCGAGGTGACCGGCGTCGAGGCGCCAGCACGACGGCTCTACGATCGCTTGCATGGCCGAGTTCATCTACACCATGAAAAAGGTGCGCAAGACCGTCGGGGACAAGGTCATTCTCGACGACGTCAGCACCGCCTTCTACCCCGGAGCCAAGATCGGCGTGGTGGGCCCGAACGGTGCGGGTAAGTCCACCGTTCTCAAGATCATGGCCGGACTCGACCAGCCGAGCAACGGTGAGGCCTTCCTGCAGCCGGGCGCCTCGGTGGGCATCCTCCAGCAGGAGCCGCAGCTGAACGAGGAGAAGACGGTCCGGGGGAACGTCGAGGAGGGCCTCGGCGACATCAAGGTCAAGCTCGACCGGTTCAACGAGATCGCCGAGCTGATGGCCACCGACTACAGCGACGCGCTGATGGAGGAGATGGGCAAACTCCAGGAGGACCTGGACCACGGCGACGCGTGGGAACTGGACTCCCAGCTCGAGCAGGCGATGGACGCGTTGCGCTGCCCGCCGCCGGACGAGCCGGTCACCCACCTCTCCGGTGGTGAGCGCCGCCGGGTGGCGCTGTGCAAGCTGCTGCTGTCGAAGCCGGACCTGCTGCTGCTCGACGAGCCCACGAACCACCTGGACGCGGAGAGCGTGCTGTGGCTGGAGCAGTTCCTGGCCAGCTACCCCGGTGCCGTCCTGGCCGTCACCCACGACCGGTATTTCCTGGACAACGTCGCCGAGTGGATCATGGAGCTCGACCGGGGCCGCGTCGTCGGCTACGAGGGCAACTACTCCACCTACCTCGAGAAGAAGCGCGAACGGCTCGAGGTGCAGGGCAAGAAGGACGCGAAGCTGGCCAAGCGGCTGAAGACCGAACTCGACTGGGTCCGGTCCAACGCCAAGGCGCGCCAGACCAAGTCGAGGTCCCGTCTCGACCGCTACGAGGAGATGGCGGCCGAAGCGGAGAAGACGCGGAAGCTCGACTTCGAGGAGATCCAGATCCCGCCGGGGCCCCGGCTGGGCAACGTGGTCGTCGAGGTCAACGACCTGCGCAAGGGTTTCGACGACCGGGTGCTGATCGACGGCCTGTCGTTCGACCTGCCGCGCAACGGCATCGTCGGCGTGATCGGCCCGAACGGTGTCGGCAAGACGACCCTGTTCAAGACGATCGTCGGGCTCGAGGATGCGGACGCGGGCAGCGTCAAGATCGGTGAAACGGTCAAGCTGTCCTATGTGGACCAGAACCGGTCCGGGATCGACCCGAAGAAGACGGTGTGGGAGGTGGTGTCCGACAAGCTCGACTACATCCACGTCGGGCAGACCGAAATGCCGTCGCGGGCCTACGTCAGCGCGTTCGGCTTCAAGGGGCCTGACCAGCAGAAGCCGGCCGGCGTGCTGTCCGGTGGCGAGCGCAACCGGCTGAACCTGGCGATGACCCTGAAGCAGGGCGGGAACCTGATCCTGCTGGACGAGCCGACGAACGACCTGGACGTGGAGACGCTGGGGTCGCTGGAGAACGCGCTGGAGCAGTTCCCCGGCTGCGCCGTGGTGATTTCGCACGACCGGTGGTTCCTCGACCGCGTCGCGACGCACATCCTGGCTTGGGAAGGTACCGACGAGAACCCGGCGCAGTGGTTCTGGTTCGAGGGCAACTTCGAGGGCTACGAGAAGAACAAGATCGAGCGGCTGGGCGCCGAAGCGGCTCGTCCGCACCGGGTCACCCACCGGAAGCTGACCCGCGACTGAGTGGTTCGTGATAGGCCTGAAGTCCGCACTAGGCGAGCCCGACCGCCGCGATCAACCGACCGGAGAGTGCCGTGGTAGCCAGCAACCAGATCCGGCCGGTCGAGCAACTCCTCGACCGGGCCTCGGAGCTGCGGTTGCGCGCGCCCGAACTCGCTTTGGTGCTCGGCGAGCGGGCGGCCTCGCTCGCCGAGGCCGCCGGTTCGGACCAGGCGTGGCTGCGCGCGGAGTCGCTGGTGGTCTTCGCGCGGGTGCGGCTGGGTGATCGTGCGTCGGTGACCGCGCGGACCGTGGCGGCGCTGCGGTCGGCGGAGCACCTCGGGTACTCGCTGCTCGCGGCCCGGTTGCGGACCGACCTCGCGGTGTGCGCGCGCAGCGTCGGCATGCCGTTGACCGGGCTGGCGTTGCTGCGCCCGGTGCTGGCCGAGCCCGGTCTGACGCCGGGCGAGCGGGCCACGGCTTTGTGCCACCTGGTGGGCTGCATGGCCCAGCTGGGGCGCAAGCAGGAGCTGGACCGGGTGTTGCTCGAAGCGGATCGGCTGTGCCTGTCCGACGAGAGTTCCGACGGCGACTCACGGTTGGTGATGCGCTCGCTGGTGCGGGTGGGCATGTCCGGGCACCGGCGCAGGCACGGTGATCTGACCGGGGCCGCCGACGCGGCGCGCACCGGGCTGGGCTTCATCGAGCAGCTGCGTGACCCGTCGGCCGATGGCGGGCTGGCGAGGTCGCGGCTGGTGTTGCAGCTGGTCTGCACACTGCTGGACCGCGGCAACATCGAGATGGCGCTCGAACTCGCCGAGCCGGTGCTCGACTCACCGCCTCGCGCCGGGGGGATCGGCCCGGCGAGCTGGCTGCGGCTCGCCGTGGCGACGCGGGTGCACCTGAGCACGGGTGCGCCCGAGGCTGCCGGGGCGTTGTTGCGGGAAGCCGTTTATGACGCGGACCGGCACGGGCTGCACTCGCTGACCGCGAAGCTGTTGCTGGAGCTGGCGCACGTCGAGGAACGTTTGGGCAGGCCGGCTGACGCACTGGAGTGCCTGCGGCGGTCGCGCGCGGCCGAGCAGGTGCACCTGCGGATGCGGCGGCAGGCCTGTGCCGTGCTCGGCGGGGAGTTCGGTGGCGGGGAGCAGGCACCGGTCGATCTGACCGACGTGCTCGCTCGCTCGCCGCGTGGGGCTTCCGGGCCGGAAACGACGGTCATCCCGCGCATCACCGACTCGACGCCGCCTCCGGGGCGGGAGGTGGCGCGTCCGCCTGCGCAACAGCAGCGCGCGGAGACGCCGCGGCCGCAGACCATCCGCGTCGAGGCTCCGCGCTTGGCGGCGGAGGAGATGACGCAGACCCTGCCGCGGTACGAGCCGCAGCCCGCGGAGGCGGCTCGGGTCGAGCAGGTTCGGCACCAGCAGCCCGCGGCTGAACAGCCGGTGGCGACGCAGTACCAGCAAGCGTATGGCGCGGTCCGGTACGAGGCGGCGGCTGCGGCTGCTGCGGAGGCTTCGCGCTACGAGCAGCAGGCGGCCCCGGAAGCGCGGTACCAGCAGCCCGCGGGTGAGCCGGTGCGCTACGAACAGTCCGCTGAGCAGCCGCGGTATCAGCCTGCTAACGAGCAAGTGCGGTATGAGCAACCCGCCGAGGCGGTGCGATACCAGCAGCCGCCCGCCGAGGCGGTGCGGTACGAGCAACCCGCCGAGCAGGCGCGATACCAGCAGCCCGCGGGCGAGCCTGTGCGGCATGAGCAGCCCGCTGAGGCGGCGCGGTATCAGCAGCCTGCGGGCGAGCAGATGCGGTATGAGCAACCTGTTGAGGTGGCGCGTTATCAGCAGCCTGCGGGTGAGGCCGTGCGGCATGAGCAGTCCGCTGAGCAGGCGCGGTACCACCAGGCGCCGGGCGAGCCAGCGAGGTATGAGCAGGCTGCTGAGGCGGCGCGGTACCAACAGGCGCCGGGTGAGCAGGTGCGGTATGAGCAGCCCGCTGAGGCAGTGCGGTACCAGCAGCCTGCCGCCGAAGCAGGGCGATATGCGCAGGCCGAGGCGCAGTACGGCCAGCCTGAAGCGGCTCGGTATGAACAGGCGCCGCAGGGTGGGCAGCCCGGCGCCGAGGCAGCCCGGTACCAGCAGCCTGTCGCTGAGCGACGGTATGAGCAGCCTGGCGCGGCGCAGTATGCGCAGCCCGCTGCTGAGGCGGCGCGCTACGAACAGCCGGCCGGCACGGGGTCGTATCAACAAGCGTCGTATCAACAAGCGCAGTACGGGCAGCCTGCGGCCGAGGCCGGGCGCTACCAGCAGGCTGCTCAGTACAGCCAGCCCGCCGGTGAGCCGGTGCGGTATCAGCAGGCTCCCGCGGAGGCGCCGCGGGCTGAGCAGGTGCAGCCGGTGAGTGAGGCGCCGAAGTTCGCCGAGACGGCTCGGTACGAGCAGGGGCGGGTGCTGCCGCCGGAGGCGATGTTGGCGCCGCCGCCTGCGGAGGAGCGTCAGCCGGCGATGACGGCGACGGTGAACCAGCCCGAGCCCGAGCCGCGCAAGGTGGAGGAGCCGCACATCACGACTCGCCACGACTCGGAGCATGGGTCGGTGGCGGCGCGGTCCGTGCTCGATCGGCTCGGGGTGTCCTCGTCCGGAGGCGGGGGTGGTGGACGCCGCCGGGCTGGGGACAAGCCTGCGGAACAACAGCAACAACAACAGCCCGAGGAGGCTCCGCGGGCGGAGCCGGAGCCCGAGAAGCCCGCGCAGGAAGAGGGCTGGCTGCCCAAGCTGCGCCTGCCACCGTCACTCGCGCCGGTGGACGAGTACACCTCCGAGTACGGCAGGCCCAACTACGACCTCACGAACGGCGAGTACACCCCGCCCGCACCGCCCGCGGACTTCGTGATCCCGTCCGAGGATCCGCCGCCGGATGCCGGGCTGGCCGAGCTGCTGGCCCTCGCGCTCGCCGAGCACCGGGCGGGGACGTCCAGCGCCGCGGCGCTCGTGAAGCGGCTGGGGTCGCAGTCCGACGGCGAGCAGGCGCAGCCGGTGAACGGGAGTTCGCGCCGCGGCGAATACGACCACGGGCGCCGCCAGGCCGGTGGCGAAGCCTAGGTGCCTCGCTAGACCTCGGTGTGGCCTCGCGCACCGGGGATCGTTCTTGCCACCAACTGAATCGAAGGCTGAATCGACGCCGCCAGCCTACGCCGGGGAACGCACGTTTCCCCGCCTACCGTGCCCGTCCCGCGTTCTGGCGAAGGCCATATTCTCTTGCTGCGTAAGGCCCATACTGGGGCGAGCGAAAGACACAGCGTGGTGTCGGGAACGGGAGAGTTGCCTGCAATGAGTTCGACGGCGTCTTCGATCAGCGTGGGCGGGGCATCCTCCCCGTCCGGAGCGGGCACCAGCACCACGCTGGACCGCTCCGAGCGCGCGAGCCAGCGGCGCTCGGCCAGCCCCGAGCAGATCCGGGATGAGCTCGTCGACGCGGCCGCCGCACTGGCGCCGGACATCGAGGACCTGCTCCGGCTGTACTTCCGGCACACCCCGGCCGAGGAGATCGTCGACGACGAGGCGGCGGACCTGGTCGGCGCGGTGCGCACGCACCTGCAGCTCGCCCAGCAGCGGGTCCCGGGGCGCCCGGTGGTCCGCCTGCTCAACCCGACCACCGCCGAGGACGGCTGGACCCGGGAAGCGACCGTGGTCCAGCTGGTCACCGACGACATGCCCTACCTGGTCGACTCCGTGGCCGCCGAGCTGGCGCGCACCGGGGTGCAGGTCCAGCGCATCGTGCACCCCATCGTCGTGGTCAACCGGGAGATCACCGGCGAGCTGCGGGAGGTGCACGCGAACGCCGACGTGGCCCAGCCGCCCGAGGGCGCGGCCGCGGAATCCTGGATGTACCTGGAGATCGACTGCATCACCGACCCGCAGCGGGCCCGTGAGCTGGACAACCGGCTGACCTCGGTGCTCGGCGACGTGCGTGAGGTCGTCGAGGACGCCGAGAAGATGGCCGAGGCGGCGCTGTCGCTGGCGGCCGGGCTGGAGAACGAGCCGCCGTCGCTGCCCGACGCCGAGGTCCGCGAAGGTGCCGCGTTGCTGCGCTGGCTGGCCGACGGCCACTTCACCTTCCTCGGCTACCGGCAGTACGAGCTGGTCGAGGCGACCACAGTGGAGGGTGAGGAGCCCGCGTTGCGCGCGGTGCTCGCCTCCGGCCTCGGCGTGCTGCGCCAGGACAGCCTCGCCGCGCGGAGCCTGACCGCCGGGCCGGATTCGGCCGCCGTGGCGCTGGACCCGTCGCTGCTGGTGCTCACCCAGGCCAGCGCGCCCTCGACCGTGCACCGCCCGATCTACCCGTACTACGTCGGCGTCAAGACCTTCGACGCCAAGGGCGGCGTGACCGGCGAGCACCGGTTCCTCGGCATGTTCACCACCACCGCGCTGCACGAGAACGTGCTGGACATCCCGGTGGTCGCCTCCCGCGTGCGCGAGGTGATCCACCGCGCCGGGTTCCCGATGGAGTCCTACTCCGGGCAGCGCATGCTGGAGGTGCTGCAGAACTGGCCGCGCGCGGACCTGTTCTCCGCCGACGTCGATTCGCTGTACGCGACCGCGACCGGCGCGATCACCCTGGCCGACCGCCGTCGCCTGCGGGTGTTCGTGCGCCGCGACCCGTACGGCCGCTTCTTCTCGTGCCTGGTGTTCCTCCCGCGCGACCGCTACAGCACCAAGTCCCGTGTCGCGATGCAGGAGGTGCTGCTCGACGAACTCGAAGGCACACACCTCGAGTTCAGCACGCGCGTCGGGGAAACCCTGCTGGCCCAGGTGCACTTCACCGTCCACACCGAGCCCGGCAACCGGGCGGAGCCGGACACCCTGCGCATCCAGGAGCGGCTGAACGACGCCGTGCGCAGCTGGGACGACCTGATGGTCGAGGCGATCCTGGCCGAGCGCCGCGGCCGTGACGGGGACAGCGGCCCGATCGCCGAGGAGTCGGCGACCGAGCAGGGCCAGCGCTACGCCTCGGTGTTCCCCGAGGCGTACAAAGAGGACTACACGGCCGAAGAGGCGCTCGCCGACCTGCGCCGGCTGGAGTCGCTGACCAGCCCGGACGACCTGGCGATGTCGTTCTACCTGCCGGCCGACGCCGAGCCGGGGGAGCGTCGGTTCAAGCTGTACCTGCTGGGCGAGGGCGTGACCCTGTCGACCGTGTTGCCGCTTTTGCAGCGCATGGGCGTCGAGGTGGTCGACGAGCGGCCGTACGAGCTGCACCGCGAGGACGGCTCGCGCTCGTGGATCTACGACTTCGGCCTGCGCATGGACCAGCGCGCGCTCGACGTGGTGTCCGAGGAGCAGGTCGACGACGTGCGCGTCCGTTTCCAGGACGCCTTCGCCGCCGCGTGGAAGGGCGAATGCGAGGTCGACGGGTTCAACGCGCTGGTGCTGCGCGCCGGGCTGACCTGGCGCCAGGCCGCGGTGCTGCGGGCCTACTCGCGCTACCTGCGCCAGGCGGGCAGCCCGTACTCCCAGGAGTACATCGAGAACGCCGTGCTCGCGCACACCGACATTGCGACCGCGCTGGTCGGGTTGTTCGAAACCCGGTTCGACCTGGGCATCGAGGCCGAGCAGCGTGAGCACGAGGCCGCCGCGAAGGCCGCCGAGATCGCCAAGCTGATCGACGACGTGACCAGCCTGGACGAGGACCGCATCCTGCGCCGCCTGATGGCGGTCATCGGCGCGACCCTGCGCACGAACTACCACGTCACCTCGGCCGACGGCGTGCCGCGGCCGTACCTGGCGCTCAAGCTGGACCCGCAGGGCGTGCCCGACCTGCCCCAGCCGCGCCCGAAGTTCGAGGTCTTCGTCTACTCACCGCGCGTCGAGGGCGTGCACCTGCGTTTCGGCTCGGTCGCGCGTGGTGGGTTGCGCTGGTCGGACCGCCGCGAGGACTTCCGCACCGAGATCCTGGGGCTGGTCAAGGCGCAGGCGGTGAAGAACGCGGTGATCGTGCCCGTGGGCGCGAAGGGCGGGTTCGTGGTCAAGCGCCCGCCGGCGCCGACCGGTGACGCCGGGATCGACCGCGACGCCCAGCTCAACGAGGGCATCGCCTGCTACCGCATGTTCATCTCCGGCCTGCTGGACCTGACCGACAACCTCAACGAGGGCCGGACCGTGCCCGCGCCGGACGTGGTGCGCTACGACGGTGACGACAGCTACCTGGTGGTCGCCGCGGACAAGGGCACCGCGAAGTTCTCCGACATCGCCAACGAGGTGGCCATCAGCTACGGCTTCTGGCTCGGCGACGCCTTCGCCTCCGGTGGCTCGGTCGGCTACGACCACAAGGCCATGGGCATCACCGCGAAGGGTGCCTGGGAGAGCGTCAAGCGCCACTTCCGCGAGCTGGGCGTGAACACCCAGGCCGAGGAGTTCACCGTCGTCGGCATCGGCGACATGGCCGGGGACGTGTTCGGCAACGGCATGCTGCTCTCGGAGCACATCCGGCTGGTGGCCGCGTTCAACCACCTGCACATCTTCCTGGACCCGAACCCCGCCGCCGCCGGTTCCTACGCCGAGCGGCGCCGCCTGTTCGACCTGCCGCGGTCCTCGTGGGAGGACTACGACCGGTCGCTGATCAGCGAGGGCGGCGGGATCTACTCGCGGGCCGCGAAGACCATCCCGATCACCCCGCAGGTGCGTGAGGTGCTCGGCCTGCCGGACGACGTGCAGAAGCTGGCCCCGGCCGACCTGATGCGCGCGATCCTGCTGGCCCCGGTCGACCTGCTGTGGAACGGCGGCATCGGCACCTACGTCAAGGCGGAGACCGAGTCGCACGCCGACGCCGGCGACAAGGCCAACGACGCGCTGCGCGTCAACGGCCAGGACCTGCGGGTCAAGGTGGTCGGCGAGGGCGGCAACCTGGGCCTGACCCAGCTCGGCCGCATCGAGTTCGCCCGGGCCGGTGGCAAGATCAACACCGACGCGCTGGACAACTCGGCCGGGGTGGACTGCTCCGACCACGAGGTCAACATCAAGATCCTGCTCGACCACCTGGTCGCCTCGGGCACGCTGGAGACCGGCCAGCGCAACCAGCTGCTGCTGGAGATGACCGACGAGGTCGGCGAGCTGGTGCTCGCGGACAACTACCGGCAGAACGCGGTCCTCGGCGTGAGCCGGGCGCACCGGGCGCCGATGGTGTCGGTGCACGCCAGGTTGATCGCCCACCTCGAGGCCGAGGGCAAGCTCGACCGCAAGCTGGAGGCGCTGCCGAGCCCGGCCGAGTTCAAGGCGCTGGAGAAGGCGGGCAAGGGGCTCACCTCGCCCGAGCTGGCCACCGTGCTCGCGCACGTGAAGCTGGACCTCAAGGACCAGCTGCTGGCCAGCGAACTGCCGGACAACGAGGTGTTCGCGCGGCGGCTGCCCGAGTACTTCCCGAAGCCGCTGCGGGAGCGCTTCGGCGACGCGATCGCCGAGCACCCGCTGCACCGCCAGATCATCACCACGCTGCTGGTCAACGAGGTGGTCGACGGGGCGGGCCTGTCGTACGCGTTCCGCCTCGCCGAGGAGATGAACGCGACCGCGACCGACGCCGTGCGCGCCTACGCGGTGGTCACCTCGGTGTACGACCTGCCCTCGCTGTGGCGGGAGATCGACGCGCTCGACAACGTCGTGCCGTCGGAACTCGCCGACGAGATGATGCTGGAGACGCGGCGCCTGCTCGACCGGGCCGCGCGCTGGTTCCTCACCAACCGGCCGCAGCCGCTGGCCGTCGGCGCGGAGATCAACCGCTTCGGCGAGACCGTGGCCCAGCTGGCCGGCCGGGTCGGCGGGCTGCTGCGCGGCCGTGAGCTGGAGTCGGTCCGCGAGGACGTCCAGCGGCTGACCTCGCACGGCGTGCCGGAGCAGCTGGCCCGGCGGGTGGGCGTGCTGCTGCACACCTTCGGCCTGCTGGACGTCACCGAGGTCGCCGAGCTGGCCGAGCAGGAGGTCGGCATCGACGTGGAGCGCAGCCCGGACGAGACCGCCGAGCTGTACTACGCGCTGTCCGAGCACCTGAACGTGGACAAGATGCTCACCTCGATCAGCGCGCTGGAGCGGGGCAACCGCTGGCACGCGCTGGCGCGGCTGGCGCTGCGGGACGACCTGTACGCGTCGCTGCGGGCGATCACCCTGGACGCGCTGCGGCACAGCGACTCCGACGACACCGCCGACCAGAAGATCGAGCAGTGGGAACAGACCAACGCCTCGCGCCTGGCGCGGGCGCGGGTGTCGCTGGATGAGATCCAGCGTTCCGGCCGGCTCGACCTGGCGACGCTTTCGGTGGCCGCCCGGCAGATGCGGAGCACGGTCCGCTGATGCCACATCGCGCACTGGTCCGGCCGCGCTGGTCGGACATGGACGTCTACGGCCACGTCAACCACGCGAACATGGTCACGCTGCTCGAAGAGGCCAGGGTGCCGCTGCTGTTCGGCGAGTCGGCCGCGGCCGGGCTGACCGAACTGGCCAAGGGCATCGTGGTGGTCCGGCTGCAGGTGGACTATCGGGCACCGGTGGTGGTCGGCGACCAGGACGTGCTGGTCGAGATGACGCTGACCGACCTGCGGTACTCCTCGTTCACCATCGCCTACCGGGTGCACACCGGGCCCGGCGAGGCGGACAAGGTGGCCGTGACCGCGGAGACCAGGCTCGCGCCCTACGATGTGCAGACCGAGCGCCCGCGCCGGCTCACCGAGGACGAGCGCGATTTCCTGCGGCGTGGATTAGGGGAGCCCGATGCCTGAACTGCGGATCGCTGATCCGGCGGACCGCGAAACCCTCGGCGCGTTCGTCGCCAGGGCCGTCCGGCTCGACGGCCAGGTGTCGGTCCGGTTGCGCAACCGGACCGAAGGCGTGGTCGAGGCCTGGGTCGCCACGCCGTTCGACGTGCTGGCGACCAGGGCGGTGGCCGGGCAGATCAGCCCGTCGGACATCACCGTGTCCGGGGCCGAACTGCTCGCCGCGCTGACCGTGGCCGGTGGTGAGCGGATGGACCCGGGACCGTCGCGGGACCTGATGTGGCACTCCGAACTGCCCGCCGCCGGGCGGTGGCAGCCGGTGGACGACCTGCCGGTCACCGTGGTCGCCGACCTCGCCGACCGCGGGGTGTCGCTGGCCAGGGAGAACGCCGGGCCGCACGGGAACCCGCCCGCGTCGCTGATGGACCAGGCGGTGCTCACCGTCAGCGGGGGCGAGCTGGAGGTCAAGGTCCAGATGCGCTGCCTGTTCGCGCTGTCCGGCATGGGGTTCCTGGACTCGTCGATCAGCGACGACGTGGTGCGGGTGACCGCGACCGACTCGTGGCTGCGGATGGACGCGCGGTACGGCGCGATCGTGCGGCGGCGGCACGCCCTGCTGCCGCTGCTGTTCGGCGCGCACTGAGAGTTCTTACCGAGGTGTTACCAGGGCCGTTCCGGTGGATCCGGGACGGCCCTGGTGTCATCGTAGGGGCATGACCGAGCGCGACAAGCCCGCTGAACCGGATCCCACCAGGGAGTTCCTCGACGGCGTGCGCGCCGAGGAGACCCCGTGGCGGACCGAGCGCCCCGCGGACCAGGAGCGGCCCGAACCGGCGTACGAGAAGCCGTCGCGGTGGCGCCGGGCCGCGCCGTACCTGCAGGCGGGCGCGGTGGCCGGGTGGGTGGCCAGCGCGGCGTTGTCCGACAACGACGACGACTACGAGGACGGTTACGAAGCCGGGTTCGACGCGGGCGCAGGAGGCGAGAGCTACGGCAGCTGAATCGCGCGCATCCGCTCGATCTCGGCGGTCTGCCCGGTGATGACCTCCTGCGCCATCTCCTGCGCGCGGTCGTTGACGCCGCTCGCGAGCTGCTGCTCGGCCATGGTCAGGGCGCCCTCGTGGTGACGGATCATCAGTTCCAGGAACAGCCGGTCGAAGTCGGTGCCCTTCGCCGCGCGCAACGCCTCCAGCTGCTCGGGCGTGGCCATGCCGGGCATCGTGGCGTGGTCGTGCCCGCCGTGCGAACCGTGCCCCGCGTGACCGCCGGTGTCCTCCGGCGGGACCGGCTTGCCGTGTTCGGTCAGCCACCCGGACATCATCGCGATCTCGCCGCCCTGCGCCGCGTCGATCCGGCCGGCCACCCCGCGCACCCGTTCGTCACTCGCCCGTTCGGCGACCAGCGCGGTCATCACCAGTGCCTGACGGTGATGGGGGATCATGTTGGTGACATAGGTCACGTCAGCTTCGGAGAGGGTCACGTTCTGCTGATGCCGAGCGGCCTCACCTGGGGGTACCGCGGTGGCGCTCTCACCCGGTTTGCCGGGAATCAGCACGCCCGCCGAGGGTTGCGGCTCCGGGACCGGCTCGTTCGAGCACCCCGCCAGCACCGCGCAGGCGAGCCCCGCGAGGACCGCGGCGGTCACTGTTCGTGTCATGGCGCCAGCGAACAGGCTGGCCGGGCCCTTCGTCAACGTCCCGTCGGGTGGGCCCCGTCTTAAGTAGCTATCGACCACTTGCGCGAAGGGGTAATAATCTCCGTTGACCAGCAAAGATTGGGGGCCCGTATCGTGACGAGGATTTTCCGGACCCGGCGCCTGTCCCGTGTGTTCGTGGCGGCCGCCGGCGCGGCCGGGCTCGTGCTCACCGGCGTGGCCGGAGTTCCCGCGGTGGCCCAGACCGGCATCCCGCCGGTGGACCAGATCGTGCACAGCCCGAACATCCGCCAGATCGCCAACATCCCGAAGCAGGCGCCGTTCAACACCACGGCCGCCCTCGGCACCGACATTGCCTTCACCCAGGACCACGCGATCGTCGGCAACTACGACGGTTTCGTCATCTACGACGTCAAGCAGCCGTCGAAGCCGAAGATCGTCAGCCAGGTGCTCTGCCCCGGCGCGCAGAACGACGTCTCGGTGGTCGGCGACCTGCTCTTCCTGTCGACCGACTCCTCGCGCAGCGACGACTCCTGCACGAGCACCGCGCTGCCCGCCTCGAACGCGCAGGCGTGGGAGGGCATCAAGATCTTCGACATCTCGGACCTGGCGAACCCGCGCTACGTCTCCGCGGTCGAGACCGACTGCGGCTCGCACACCCACACGCTGCTGCCGGACGAGAAGACCGACTCCACGCTGCTCTACATCTCGTCCTACGCCCCGGCCGCGAACCTGCCGGACTGCCAGCCCCCGCACGACAAGGTGTCCATCGTCCAGGTGCCGAACAAGGCCCCGCAGGACGCGAAGCTGATCGCCGAGCCGGTGCTGTTCCCGGACGGCGGCAACGTCGGCGGCGACAACCCGGACGGCACGCGCCGCTCGGCCACCACGGGCTGCCACGACCTCACCGCGTACCCGGAGAAGGACCTGATGGCGGGTGCCTGCATGGGTGACGGGGTGCTGATCGACATCAAGGACCGGTTCAACCCGCGGGTGATCGAGCGCGTGCAGGACAACGTGAACTTCGCGTTCTGGCACTCGGCCACCTTCAACAACGAGGGCACCAAGGTCATCTTCACCGACGAGCTCGGTGGCGGCGGCGTGGCCACCTGCAACGCGAAGATCGGCCCGAACCGCGGCGCCGACGGCATCTACGACATCACCGGTGCCGGCGACGACCGCAAGCTCGAGTTCCGCAGCTACTACAAGATCTCGCGCTACCAGGCGGACACGGAGAACTGCGTGGCGCACAACGGTTCGCTGATCCCGGTCAAGGGCCGCGACATCATGGTGCAGGCCTGGTACCAGGGCGGCATCTCGGTGTGGGACTTCACCGACTCGGCGAACCCGAAGGAGATCGCCTGGTGGGAGCGGGGCCCGGTGTCGGCCACCGAGAACATCACCGGCGGCTCGTGGTCGGCGTACTACTACAACGGCTACATCTACTCGTCGGACATCCAGAAGGGCCTCGACGTGCTCGATGTGCGTGACCGCGCCACCGCGCCCGCGAAGTCCGTGAAGTACGACGTGTTCAACGCCCAGACGCAGCCGCGCTACGGCCGCTGACGGTTCAGCCCAATGCTATGAGTGGGGCATTACTTGCAATCAACGCAAGTAATGCCCCACTCCTTGCGTTCGCCACCTAGAACGACAGGCGAACGCTCAGACGAGCCAGGCGGCGGCGTCCGGCGGTAGTTTGCCCTCGATCAGTGGGGCGCTGGAGAGCAGGACTTCGCCGGGCGGCAGGTCGACCGGCGCTGCCGAGGTGTTCAGGGCGCAGACCAGGCCGCCTGGCTTGCGGCGTAGGGCGAAACAGCCCGCCGGGGCGCCGTACCACTCGACTTCGTCACCGTCGAAGGCCGGGTGCTGGTGCCGCAGTTCGAGTGCGTGCCGGTAGAGCGACAGCGTGGAGTCGGTGTTCTCCAGCTGTGCTTCCACGGTCAGGTCCGCCCAGTCATCGGGCATCGGCAGCCACGCGGTGTCCGCGGTGGTGAAGCCGAACGGGGCTTTGTCGCCCTCCCACGGGATCGGCACGCGGCAGCCGTCGCGGCCCTTGTCCGGGCCCGCGGTGCGTGCCCGCGGGTCCACCATCGCCTCCACCGGCAGGTCCACATTGGCCAGGCCGAGTTCTTCGCCGTTGTAGAGGTAGATCGCGCCGGGCAGGGCCAGTTCCACCAGCGCCATCGCCCGCGCGCGCCGCACGCCCTGCTCGCCGCCGCCGTAGCGGCTCACCTGCCGCCAGACGTCGTGATTGGACAGTGTCCAGGTGGCCGCCACCCCGGCGCTGCCGGCGATCGCCAGCGACCGCTCGATCGACGCACGCAGGGCGTCGGCGTCGAAGTGGGTCAGCACCAGGCGGAAGTTGAAACCCAGGTGCAGTTCGTCCGGGCGCAGGTAGCGGGCGAAGCGCTCCTCGTCGGACACCCAGATCTCGCCGACCGCCATGGTGCCGGGGTACTCGTCGAGCACCTTGCGGATCATCTGGTGGATCTCGTGCACGCCGTCGTTGTCGAAGCGGCGGTCCGGGATGTCGCGGTACTCGCCGCTGATCAGCGCGTCGGCCCCGGCTGCCCGCAGGTCCATGTCCGGCAGACCGGGCGGTTTCGCCATGCCGTGGGCCACGTCGATGCGGAAGCCGTCGACGCCGCGGTCCAGCCAGAAGCGCAGCGTGCGCTCGAGGTCGGCGTGCACCTCGTGGTTGTTCCAGTTCAGGTCGGGCTGCTCCGGGGCGAACAGGTGCAGGTACCACTGCCCGTCCGGCACGCGGGTCCACGCCGGACCGCCGAACGCGCTGACCCAGTTGTTCGGCGGGTGCTCACCGGTGATGCCGAGGCCCTCGCGGAAGATGTAGCGCTCCCGCTCGGGGCTGCCCGGCAGCGAGGCGAGCGCGGCCTGGAACCACTCGTGCTCGGCGCTGGTGTGGTTGGGCACCAGGTCGATGGTGACCTTCATGCCGTGCGCGTGGGCGTCGGCGACCAGGCGGTCGAAGGCCGCCAGGTCGCCGAACACCGGGTCGACGTCACGCGGGTCCGAGATGTCGTACCCGTTGTCGGCCATCGGTGAGCGGTAGAACGGCGTCAGCCAGAGCGCGTCGACACCGAGCAGTTCCAGGTACCCGAGTCTGCTGCGGATCCCTTCGAGGTCACCGATCCCGTCGCCGTCGGAATCGGCGAAGGAGCGGACGTAGACCTGGTAGAAGACGCTGTCGCGCCACCACTGGGCGTCGACCGCGTCGGTCGCCTTGCTGTCGGCAGCTCTGCGCACAAGGCGCAATCCTTCCATCCGCCTCACCCGCCCTGCCCGGCAGAGTCCGCTTTTCTCTTGCGCCGCCTCAGATCCAGCTGTTCATCATGCTCTGTGCGGCCATTTCGAGGTACGCCCAGAGCTGTTCGGCGTAAGGCTTCGGCAGGTTCGCCTCGTCCACGGCCACCCGCATCGCGCGCAGCCACGCGTCGCGCTCGATCGGGCCGATCTTGAACGGCGCATGCCGCATCCGCAGCCGGGGGTGTCCGCGCTGGTCGGAGTAGGTGTGCGGGCCGCCCCAGTACTGCATGAGGAACAGCCGGAACCGCTCTTCGGCCGGGCCGAGGTCCTCCTCCGGGTACAGCGGGCGGAGGATCTCGTCCTCGGCGACCTGCTGGTAGAACCGCGCGACGATGAACCGGAACGTCGGTTCGCCGCCGACGGCCTCGTAGAACGTCTTCGGTTCCGAGGTGTCCGAGGTGTCCGGGGTTTCCGGGGTTTCCGGGGTCACTGGGGTCAACTCCACCACTCCATCATGCCTGCTGGCTGTTCGAGGCCGCCGAGCTCGAGCCACCGAAGAACCGGCCGAGCGGCGGTTCGAATCCGGCGTCCTCCAGCGCGCTCATGATCCGGGCGCGCAGCGCGCGCTGGGCGGCCCACTGCCTGCCGGGGCGCACCTTCACCGTCATCCGCAGCTGCATGCCCTCGGGCGTGACGGCTTCCACGCCGAGCACCTCGGGGGAGTCCAGCACGTCGGAGGCCAGCGGCTCGACCTTGACCGCGTCTTCGGCGACCTCGGCCAGCAGCGCGGTGGCGCGGCTCACGTCGGCGTTGTAGTTGAGCGGCACGTCGACCACGGCGACGGCGTAGCCCTGGCTCGAGTTGCCCACCCGGAGCACCTCGCCGTTGCGGACGTACCAGACGGTGCCGTTCAGGTCGCGCACCGTGGTGATGCGCAGGCCGACCGCCTCGACGGTGCCGCTGGCTTCACCGAGGTCGACCACGTCGCCGACGCCGTACTGGTCCTCGAGCATCATGAACATGCCGGACAGGAAGTCCTTGACCAGGTTCTGCGCGCCGAACCCGAGCGCGACGCCGACGATGCCCGCCGAGGCGATGATCGGGCCGAGGTTGATGCCCAGTTCCCCGAGCACCAGGATGGACGCCAGGCCGTAGACCAGGAACGTGGTCAGCGACTTGAGCACCGAGCCGATGGTCTTGGCCCGCTGGCGGCGGCGTTCGGCGACCAGCGGCCCGAGGATCTCGGGGGCGCGCTCGCGCAGCGGGCGGAGGATGGCGGGCAGCTTGCCGCTGCTGCCGTTGTTCTCCGGCAGCGTGGTCACCTTGTCGATCAGCCTGCGGGCGAGCAGCCGGATGATCCAGGCGATGATCAGGATCATCAGGATGCGGATCGGCTTTTCGAGCAGCCAGTCCGCGGAACCGGCCAGCCACGCGTTCCCGGTCACTTCGTAGACCCAGCGGCACCAGCTGCCCGCCTCCTGGGTGCAGAGCGGCAACGGGGTCGGTGGTGACTGCTGGCTGAGCATTGCGATCACGGCTGAGAAGTACTCCTTTTCCGTGGGGTTTCGCCCCTGGTCACGTGGATCTCACGCGCTCCGGCGAAGGTTCGGCGGGAGGCGGCGATGCGCACGTTCGGGGGCGCCGGAACCGGCCACCACGGTACCGGTCGATGACACGTCGGATAACACACGTGCGCGATGGGTGTGATCTGTGGTCGACTATGGCTGAACCGGTGGAGGTGGTCGAGTGCCAGACCGACAACCGATCCCCTTCGGCGCGCCGGGCCTGGAATTGGCCGGGCAGGCGCCGGAGGTTGTGTCCTGTGCGCACTCGGGCGGGCCCAAGGGGCCCCAGCCCAGTGGGCCGCCGAGCCGTGGCGGGCGTGTGACCCGCGTACACGGCCAGCGCAAGGGACGCGATCCAGGGGGTTCGGGGCCGGCCGCACCGCTGGGCGGACGACGTCGGGTTCTGCTGCTCAACGCCACTTTCGAGCCGCTGACCGCGCTGCCGCTGCGGCGCGCGGTGGTGCTGCTGCTCTGCGGCAAGGCCGAGGTGGTGCACGGTGATCCCGCCGGGCTCATCCTGCACGCGGCGACCATGACGGTGCCGGTGCCCTCGGTGATCCGCCTGAGCACCTACGTCCGCGTCCCCTACCGGGCGCAGGTGCCGCTGACCAGGGCCGGGCTGATGCACCGCGACCGGTACCGCTGCGTGTACTGCGGCGGCCGGGCGGAGACCATCGACCACGTGGTCCCGCGCAGCAAGGGCGGCGAGCACAGCTGGCAGAACTGCGTGGCGTGCTGCACGAGGTGCAACCACCGCAAGGCGGATTCGCTGCTCAGCGAGATCGGCTGGCGGCTGCCGGTGATCCCGCGAGCACCGCACGGCCCGCACTGGCGACTGCTCGCCCACACCACGGACGCGGATCCGATCTGGCGCCAGTACCTCGGCGCCCCGGCCGCCTGAGGGCTGCCGGGGCGCTGTTACGTCTTGGGTGCGTCGCGCTCAGCGGGTGACGCGCGTGCCGCAGGTGACCCGGGTGCCTCGCGTGACCCGGGTCCCCCGGGTGACCCGCGTGCCCGCGGTGACCCGCGTGCCCGCCGTGACGCGGGTGCCCGCCGTGACCCGCGTGCCCGCCGTGACCCGCGTGCCCTGCTGACCCCGAGTGACTCGCGTGCCCCGGGTGACCCGCGTGCCCGCGGTGACGCGGGTGCCCCGCGTGACCCGGGTGCCGCAGGTGACCCGCGTGCCCTGCTGTTCGCGGGTGACGCGGGTACCGGCCGTGACGCGTGTGCCACGTGTCACCCTCGTGCCACGCCCGTCCGAGTCAAGAACCAGCTGGGCCATTTCGTTGAGTGACGAAAAACGGTCGTACGTCGCCTGGGCGGGGGTGGGGGCGCTCTTCATGACGTGTCCTCCTGGGACCGTTCCGTGACATTTCAAGCTGGGAAGCGGGGCGGCAAGGGCCGTACAGGTGAAAAAAGTACGAGCATTTCACCGCCGGAACAAGGCAACAGCGGTGAGTACCGCCGCACGTACGTTGAGTTGCAACCTTTCGGCTATTTCCTTTCGCCCTGTTGGCGGTCCGCCGACGGGGCAAGCGGGGGACGGCTGGTGAAGGGTTGGCCAACCGCGGCGCCGCGCCGCGCCGCACTGGGCCATCAGCTACGCTGCGCGCGTGAACTTGGTCGAGACGCTTCTGGTCTTCGCGGCGGCGCCGCTGGCCATCTACCTGGTGGTCAGCCTGTGGACGCTGCGGTCGAAATTCGCCGGTGCGCCCAGGTACCGCCCGGGTCAGCCCTGGGAGCACGCGCCGATCTGGTGGAGCGCGAACCCCGAGGGAACCGGGCGCCGGGCGCACGCCGGGGCCGACGAAGCCGGTGACACCACCGGCACGGCACGAGGAGGGGCTCGTGGGAGCTGGTGAACTGACGCACGGCGGCGCGACCGCCGTGTCGGCCGCGGACGACGAGCGCGACCTGCCGACCGGCACCGTGGTGCTGCCGACCGGCCGCATCTCGGCCGCCAGGATGTACGAGCCCGCTGGGCCGACCGGCCCATTCAGCGCCGTCCAGCTGGCCCGCCTCGACGAGGCCCTGACCCTGGCCAGCCGCGAGACGGGCCTGGACTTCAGCGTCTACCTGGGCGAACTGGGCGCCGACAGCCGCGCGGCGGCCGAACGGCTGCACGCCTCGATCGGGCCGGACGCCACCCGTGCGGTGCTGGTCGCCGTTTCGCCGGGTGAGCGCGTGGTCGAGGTGCTCACCGGGGACCAGGCCTTCCAGCGCCTGCCCGACCGCGGCGCCAAGCTCGCGGTGATGAGCATGGTCGCCTCCTTCAAGGAGGGCGACCTGATCGGCGGCCTGGTCAGCGGCCTGCGCATGATGACCGACCAGGCGGGCCCGGCTCCGCAGCACTGACTTCCGACGAAAAAGGGGCGTGACCACCGCGGTGGTCACGCCCCTTTCGCGTGTGTCAGGCCTGCTGGTCGAATTCACGGGCGGCCAGCGCGCGCACGATGCCCGCCCGGCCTTCCGTGACCAGCCGCCGCAGCGCCGCCGGGTGCTCACCGGCGAGCCACGCGTCGGCCGCCTCGACGGTGCCCGCTTCCACCGCCCACGACGGGAACAGCCCCATCACCGTCGGCTGCGCCCGCTCGCTCGAGCGCCGCTGCCACACCTCGTCGATCTGCGCGAAGTACTTCTCGACGTAGGGCGCGAGCAGCTTCTTCTGACCCGGGTGCGAGAAACCGCTGATCAGCGCGTTGCTCACCGCGTTGGGCAGCTCGTCGTCGAAGACCGCGCGCTGCCACGCCTCCGCCTTGGCTTCGGGCGTCGGGCGCAGCGCCCGCGAACCCTCGGCCTGTCGGCGGCCGGTGGCGGTGTTGTCTCGGGCCAGTTCGGCGTCGATCTCGTCGTCGCCCGCCTTGCCGTGCGCGACCAGCGCGTGGAGCAGCCGCCAGCGCAGGTCGGTGTCCACGGTCAGGCCTTCGAGCGGCGCCGAGCCGTCGAGCCAGCCGGCCACCGCGGTCAGCGCGGCCTCGTCCAGCACCGCGCCGGCGAGCGAGTTGACGAACGCCAGCTGGTGGTCCGAGCCCGGCTGGGCCGCCTTCGCCAGTTCCAGCAGCTTGCCGGTGAAGGTGGGCCAGCCCTGTGACATCGCCCACTCGGGCTCCGCGTAGGAGTTGAGCGCGGTCTGCGCCTGGAGCAGCAGCCGCTGCACCACGCCGACCTCGCTCTCCGCGTGCACGCCGCGCGAGGCCAGCATGACGAAGTCGCGGGCCTTCAGCTCGGCTTCGCGGGTCATCTCCCAGGCCGCCGACCAGCACAGCGTGCGCGGCAGCGGGTCGGTGATGTCGCCGATCCGGTCGATCAGGGTGACCAGCGAACCGCTGTCCAGGCGCATCGTGCAGTAGGTCAGGTCGTCGTCGTTGACCAGCACGAGCTTGCCCGCCGCCACACCGGTCAGGTCCGGCACCGCGGTCCGCTCGCCGGTGACGTCCAGCTCCACGCGCTGCGTCCGGGTGATCCGGCCCGCGTCGTCCTCGTCGTAGACACCGATGGCGATGCGGTGCGTGCGCAGCTCACCGGCACCCGGCTTCGCCCCGGACTGCACCACCTCGAACGAGCTGAACCGGCCTTCGCCGTCCACCTCGAACCGCGGGGTGAGCGAGTTGAGCCCGGTGGTCTCCAGCCACTGCGCGCTCCACCACGACAGGTCGCGCCCGGAGGCCTCCTCCAGCGCGGCGAGCAGGTCGGCGAGCGTGGCGTTGCCCCACGCGTGCTTGCCGAAGTACAACCGCAGCCCGGCGAGGAAGTTGTCCTGGCCGACGTAGGCGACGAGCTGCTTGAGCACGCTCGCGCCCTTGGCGTAGGTGATGCCGTCGAAGTTCACCTCCACCGCGTGCAGGTCGACGATGTCCGCGGCGATCGGGTGCGTGGAGGGCAGCTGGTCCTGCCGGTAGGCCCACGACTTCTCGATGTTGGCGAAGCTGGTCCACGCGTTGGTGTACTCGGTGGCCTCGGCCTGGGCGAGCACGCTGGCGAAGGTGGCGAACGACTCGTTCAGCCACAGGTCGTCCCACCAGCGCATGGTGACCAGGTCGCCGAACCACATGTGCGCCATCTCGTGCAGCAGCGTCTCGGCGCGCCGCTCGTAGGCGTAGCGGGTGACCCGGCTGCGGAAGACGTAGTCCTCCAGGAAGGTGACCGCGCCGGCGTTCTCCATCGCGCCCGCGTTGAACTCCGGCACGAAGAGCTGGTCGTACTTGCTGAACGGGTACGGCGTGCCGAACTTCTCGTGGTAGAAGCCGAAGCCCTGCTTGGTCTCGGTGAACAGCCGCTCGGCGTCCATGTGCTCGGCCAGCGAGGCGCGGCAGTAGATGCCCAGCGGGATCTCGCCGTGGTCGTCGGCGTAGGAGTCGCGCCATTCCGCGTACGGCCCGGCGATCAGCGCCACGAGGTAGGTCGAGATTCGCTCGGAAGTGGCGAAGACCGTGCGGACCGCGCCCTCCGGCGTGTCCTCGGTGGACTCCACGAGCGCGTTCGAGATGATCTTCCAGTCCCGCGGTGCGACGACCGTGAGCCGGTAGACCGACTTGAGGTCCGGCTGGTCGAAGCAGGCGAACATGCGCTTGGCGTCCGCGGTCTCGAACTGGGTGTAGAGGTAGACGCCCTCGTCGACCGGGTCGACGAACCGGTGCAGGCCCTCGCCGGTGTTCATGTACCGGCAGTCGGCCTCGACGACGAGCTCGTTCGAGGCGGCCAGCTCCGGCAGCGCGACGCCGTCTTCCTCGCGGTAGTCCTCGATGGCCAGCTTGCCGCCGTTCAGCGTGGCCGAGCGCACCTGCTCGGCGACGATGTCGATCCAGGAACCGTCGCCGGGCCGGGAGCTGGTGAACCGGACGGTGGTCTTCGAGCCGAAGATCTTCTCGCCAGGTCCGCCGCGGCCGTCGGTCAGGTCGAGTTCGATGTCGTACGACTCGACCTCGAGCAGTGCGGCTCGCTGCTTGGCTTGGTCGCGCGTCAGGTTCGGGGCGGGCACAGGCACCTCTGGTCGTTGATATCGGTTATCGGTTCGCTTACCACGGCATCCAATCATGTGAGCGGCCTCGCTGACGATGGGGAACAACAGCCGTGCCCGTGCTGTTGCCGAGGACAGGAGTGCCCCACCCCGAAAAGGGAGACGTGATGACCGCAGCGAAACCGGCCGAAGTCGACTTCTACTTCGACCCCGTCTGCCCCTATGCCTGGATCACCTCGCGCTGGATCCTCGAGGTGGAAAAGCACCGGGACATCGACCTGAAGTTCCGCGTGATGAGCCTGGCGGTGCTGAACGAAAACCGCGAGGACCTGCCGGAGGACTACCGCACCCTGCTGGAGAAGGCCTGGGGCCCGGTCCGCGTGGCCATCGCGGTGGCCGAGGCACAGGGCGAGGCCGTGTTGCGTGAGTACTACACCGCGATCGGCACCCGCATCCACAACCAGGACCGCGGCTTCGGCGACGAGGTCATCCGCGAAGCACTGCGGGAAATCGGTGCGCCGGAGGAGCTGGCCGAGGCCGCGAACTCCACCCGATATGACGAAGCGCTGCGCAAGAGCCACCACGAGGGCATGGACCCGGTCGGCTCGGACGTCGGCACGCCGACCATCCACATCAACGGGGTGGCCTTCTTCGGCCCGGTGCTGACCTCGATCCCGCGGGGCGAGGACGCGCTGCGCGTGTTCGACGGCGCGCACCTGCTCGCCTCCTACCCCGACTTCTTCGAGCTGAAGCGCACCAGGACGAGCACGGACACGCTCAACTTCGAGTAGTCCGGCACTGTGATCGACCGGCTCCGGTGAGTAGGGTGCTCCGGCATGGGAGCCGTTGCGACGCCGGTGTCGCGGTCACGGGTGGCCATCGCCGGGTTCATCGGCACCACGATCGAGTTCTACGACTTCTACATCTACGGCACGGCGGCCGTGCTCGTCTTCGGGGATGTCTTCTTCCCGAAGTTCTCCGCGACGGCGGGCACGATCGCTTCGCTGGCCACCTTCGGCGTCGGGTTCGTCGCCCGCCCGCTCGGAGCCGTCCTTTTCGGACATTTCGGCGATCGGGTCGGGCGCAAGCGGATGCTGATCGTGTCCCTGCTGCTGATGGGGCTGAGCACGGTCGCCGTCGGCCTGGTGCCCGGTTACGCCACGCTCGGCGTGCTCGCGCCGGTCCTGCTCACCGTGTTCCGCTTCCTCCAGGGCATCGGGCTCGGCGGTGAGTGGGGCGGTGCCGTCCTGCTTTCGGTGGAGTACGCGCCCGAGGGCAAGCGCGGACTGTATTCGAGCTTCCCCCAACTGGGTCCCGCGGTCGGATTTTTCCTGTCCGGCGGGGTTTTCCTGCTGCTGACGTCGGTGCTCTCGACCGAGGACTTCCGCGCCTGGGGCTGGCGCATCCCGTTCCTGCTCAGCGCGGTGCTGGTGGTGGTCGGGTACTACATCCGGACCACCATCGCCGAGACGCCGGTGTTCCGGCAGGCGATGGAACGCGCCGGACGGGCGAGGGTGCCGCTGTTCGAGGTGGTCCGGCGCCAGGGCGGGGTGCTGCTGCTGGCCTCGGGTGCGATGGTGCTCGCGCACACGCTCTTCTACACGGTGATGACCTTCAACCTGTCCTACGGTACGACGGTGCTGAAATTGTCCTACAGCGCGATGCTGACCTGCACGGTGATCGCCGCGGTCTGCCTCGGGGTGGCCACGCTCGCCTCGGCGCGGCTTTCGGACCGGCTCGGGCGCAAGCGGGTCTGCCTCGCCGCGGCGGCGGTTTCGGTGCTCTGGGCCTTCCCGATGTACTGGCTGATGAACACCGCGAACCCGGTGCTGATCGCCGTGGCGCTGTCCGGCGGAATGGTGATCATGGGGCTGTTCTTCGGGCCGATGGGCGCGTTCCTGCCGGAATTGTTCGCCACGCGGTACCGCTATTCCGGTGCGTCGGTGGCCTACAGCATGGGCGGCATCATCGGCGGCGCGGTTTCGCCGATCCTGGCCACCGAGTTCTACGACGCCACGAAGTCGTCCTGGCCGATTTCGCTTTACCTGGTCGGCATTTCCGTGGCGGCCGCGGTGTGCGTGGCGCTGCTCAAGGAGACCTACCGCAGCGACCTAACCGAGTCGCAGAGCGGCTCGCGTGACGTCCTCGGCCACGGGTGAGGCCGCGATCGCGGCCGCGGCGTCCATTTCGCCCGCTCGCACCGAACTGTCCAAAGTGCTCAGATGGTGCAGGATGTCCTTCTGCGCCATCACGAATCCGCGGTCGACCGGCGCGCCATGGCCGGGGATGACCACCTCCGCGCCGAGCGCGAGCAGGTCGTCGAGTGCGCCGGGCCAGCCGCTGAGCGTGGTGTCCGTGCCGAAGGACTCGGCGCTGAACGAACCCGGCGGTGCCACTTCGACCAGGTCACCGGCGAAGACGACCGAGACGTCGGGCACGTGCACCACCACGTCGTTGTCGCTGTGGGCCGGCCCGAGGTGGACCAGGTCGACCCGGCGGCCGCCGATGTCCAGTTCGGCCCGATCGGTGAGCAGCCGATCGGGCAGAGCCAGTTCCGGGTTGCCGCGTGCGGCCAGTTCGCGGTGGCAGTTCTCGTGGGCCCAGACCTCGCACGGCAGGAACGCCGAGACGCCGAACGAGTGGTCGAAGTGGTCGTGCGTGAGCACCACGGTCCACGGGTGCGGGGTCACCTCGCGCACCGCGCGCGCCAGTTCCGCGCCCTCGGCCGCGTTCGCGCGGGTGTCGATCACCAGGCACGCGCCGTCGCCGACGACCAGCCCGACGGTCAGGTCCCATTCGGGGTAGCGGCGGGCGAACACCCCGTCCGCGAGTTCGTCCCAGCGCGCGGTCACCTCGGCGTCACGTCCACGAAGACGCCTTCATCCAGGTAGGGGGCCACCTGGGAGGAGTTGACCGCGATCGCGAGGTCGACGTCCCGCATGTGCCCGGCCTGGCTCAGCTCCTTGCCCGACGACGAACTGGCGACCACCGCGCCCACGTCCGGGCCCGCCGCCCGGTAGGCCCGCGCCGCCAGGCTCGCCTCGGCCGACGGCCACTGCGCGCCCGCGGTGATCAGCGCGTCCACGACGGCCCCGGCGCCGAGCAGGTCCTCCGCGCTCGGGCGCAGCGTGCCGGTCGAGCCCAGGTTGGCGAGCACGTCCACGCCCCAGCGTTCACCGGCGGGCACCACGCCGATCGGCGCGCCCTGCGCCAGCACCCGTGCCATCCGGGCCACCGCCCTGGCGTTGCGCAGGCAGCCGGTGAGCACCTGGGTGCCCGCGTTCGCCGCCTTCGCGCACAGCGTCGCGCCGTTCGGCGACGGCAGCGCCAGCAGCGTGCCCGCCGGGATGGTCTGCACCGAAGCCGGTCGCAGATTCCACTCCCATTCACCCGCCGGGATGGCGCCCGCCTCGCGCGCGGTCTGCACCGCCCGCTCGTCGCGCCAGCGCAGCGGCAGCACCCGCGCGCCGCGGCTGAGCGCGATGTCCACGGTGGTGGAGAACGAGAGCACGTCCACGATGACCAGGACGGCGCATTCCGCGCCGAGCGCGGTGATTCCCTCTTCGCCCCATTCGAGCCTGATGTCGTGGCCCGGCTGCCCGAAGATGCTCATCGGCCCAGCATGCCGGGCGGGCGCGGGCGACGCCTCGCCGGATGGCAGACTCAGCCCCGTGCGTGTTTACCTTGGAGCCGACCATGCGGGCTTCGAACTGAAGAACCACCTGGTCGAGCACCTGCGCGAGCAGGGCCACGAAGTGACCGACGTCGGTCCGGCCGAGTACGACCCGGCCGACGACTACCCCGCCTTCTGCGTGGAGACCGCCCGCCGGGTGGTCGCCGACGAGGGCAGCCTCGGCATCGTGATCGGCGGCTCGGGCAACGGCGAGCAGATCGCCGCGAACAAGGTCGCCGGTGCGCGTGCCGGGCTGGCCTGGAGCGTGGAGACCGCGAAGCTGACCCGTGAGCACAACCACGCCCAGCTGATCGGCGTGGGCGCGCGGATGCACACCACCGAGCAGGCCGTCGAGATCGTCGAGGCGTTCCTCGCCACCGAGCCCTCGCCGGACGAGCGGCACGGCAGGCGCGTGCGGCAGCTGCTGGACTACGAACGCACCGGAACCCCGCCGGCGCTGCCCTGATGCCCGAGGGGCACACGCTGCACCGCCTGGCGCGGCTGCACAAGCGGCGCTACGGCGGTGCCCCGGTCGAGGTCTCCAGCCCGCAGGGCCGGTTCGCCGCCGAGGCGTCCGTTGTGGACGGTCAGGTGCTGAAAACCGCCGAGGCGCACGGGAAGCACCTGTTCCACGACTACGGTCCACACGGGATCGTGCACGTGCACCTCGGCCTGTACGGCACCTTCGGCGAGGCGAAGCTGCCCGCGGCGGAACCGGTCGGGCAGGTGCGGATGCGCCTGGTCGGCCGCACCCACTGGACCGATCTGCGCGGGCCGACCCGTTGTGAACTGCTCACCGAGGAGCAGGCCGACGCGATCAAGGCGCGGCTGGGACCCGATCCACTGCGCCGCGACGCCAAGCCCGAGCAGGCGTGGGACCGCATCTCGAACTCACGGACGTCGATCGCGGCGTTGCTGATGGACCAGTCGGTGCTGGCCGGTGTCGGCAACGTCTACCGCGCCGAGGTGCTGTTCCGCCACGGTGTGGCGCCGATGCTGCCCGGCAAGGCGCTGGACCGCGCGCTGTGGGACGAGATGTGGGCGGACCTGGTGGTGCTGATGAAGGACGGCGTGCGCGTCGGCCGGATCGACACGGTGGCCCACGAGCACCGGCCCGAGGTCACCGGCCGCGTGCCGCGCAACGACCGGCACGGCGGCGAGGTCTACGTGTACCGGCGCACCGGGCAGCCGTGCCTGGTCTGCGGTACGCCCGTCGCCTTTCAGGAGCTGGCAGGCCGCAAGCTCTACTGGTGCCCCACCTGCCAGCCCTCCTGAGCCGGGTCAGAAACCCCCGCCGAAGTCCCCGCCGCCGCCGAAGTCGCCACCACCGAAGTCGCCGCCGCCGGCGTCACCTCCGGCATCGCCGCCCGCGTCGCCGCCACCGGCGTCCGCTTCGGCCGCTGCGTCCTCCTGCCCGGCGTCGTAGCCGGACTCCCAGGCCCCGGCGCTGGCGATCCCGGCCATGCCGGAGAACATCGCGGTGAACAGCAGCATCGAGCCGAGGCCCCAGGCGCCCGCGACGAGCGCCGGCTTCCACCAGGGTTCGCTGTACCAGCCCTGCGGCACCGGCCGCCCGGCCACGCGGCCACCGGGGTAGTAGTGCGGGGTGTTCGAGGTCGGGTCGGGCGAGGCCTCGTAGTGCTGGCCCTCGACGTCGACCGCGCGGTATTCGGTGACCTTGCCCGCGTTCTCGCGCTCGACGTCGCGCGGCAGGTCCGGACCGGGGTCCATGCCCATCGCCACGCGCGCCGCGCGCACGTAGTAGAGGCCCTCCACGGCGGTTTCCTTGACCAGCCGGGCCTGTTCCTCGGTCCGCGCCTGCTCCATCTGCGAGCCCGCGGCGTTGTAGCGCTCGGCCGCGTCGGCCATCGCCTGCTGCGACGCGGTGTCCGAACCGGTCAGGTTGAGCACCTGCCCGCCGAGGCGTTCGAGCAGGCGGCGGGCATCGGCTTTGGCGTCCTCGAGGCGCTGCTGCTTGGCCGCCGCGTTCTTCTTGGCGAGGTAGACCCCGCCGCCGACCACCAGAACGACGAGAACGATCAGGACGATCGCGGTGCCCATGGTGACTCCTCGCGTTGTCGGTCTCCTGAATCGGACAACGCGGACGGCGGTGGTGAGGTTCCCCCAGGCGGGTGGTCCGGCTCACGCGGGGGAGTGAACCGGACCACCGGGGCTCACCAGGCGCGGCCGACGGTGTAGGAGTCGGTCCAGATCTGCTGCAGGCGGACCACGTCACCGGACTCCGGCGCGGCCCACATCTGGCCGTCACCGGCGAAGATGCCCACGTGGTAGACGCTGCCGCCGGAGTTGGCGAAGAAGATCAGGTCGCCCGGCTGCATGGCGGCGCGGTCCACGGTGGCCACCGCGGCGCGCTGGTCGCGAGAGGTCCGCGGCAGTTCGATGCCGAGCTGGCGGTGCACGAACTGGGTCAGGCCGGAGCAGTCGAAGCTGTCTGGGCCGGTGGCGCCGTAGCTGTACGGCTTGCCCTGCTGCTCGGCCGCGAGCTCCACCAGGCTCTGCCCGGCGGGCTTGGCGGCCTCGGTATGGGAGGTTCCGCTGAATTCGGGGGGAGCGGGAACCGAGGCGGTGACGGGGGCGGGGGCGGGGGTTGCCGAAGCGGTGCCCGGCAGGGCCAGGAACGCACCGGCGCCGACGGCGAAAGCCGCGGTCACGGTGCCGATCCGGTGTTTGCGGCCGGACGCCGGCCACGAAGCGGTGGACACTTTCGTCCTCCAAGCGGTGTTGCGGTGTCGGGGTCATCGACCGAATAGGCCGATCACGGGACGATAAACACGCGGGACGCTGGATTTCGAAATCGGAACCTGCCCTATCCGGTGACTCGCACTACAGATCACGACCAGATATCGAAGCGGATTCCCAGCTCGAAGTGGGAATGGTCTGGTGAGATTACTCTTAGTTGAGTGACGCAGATCACAGGGCGACGGTGTGGTCGGTCACCCCTTCGGTTTACGCCCGATCAGTATTCGCACCGGTACGGCTTCGCAGAATCGGCCGTCCGGTTGCGCGGCGGACAGTGCCTGGCGAAGATCGTGGTCGAACAGTTCCCACTGCTCCGCGGCCAGCCGGTCGCGGGGCGCGGCCGAATAGAAGGAACCGATGAACTCGTCGATACCGGCCTCTTCGCGATAGTCGAACCGTTGCTCGCCGACGCCGGTGTACCCGGCCCTGACCAGCAGTTCCGCGTAGGCGGCGCGTTCCTCCCGGCTGCTCCCGCAGGCCGGGAAGCGCAACGGGCCGAGCCACTTCGACGCGGTCTCGCGCAGGGCGTCCGCCCAGGGCTCGTCCTGCGTCCACACCGGGGTCCCGTTGGCGATCACCGCGATTCCGCCGCCGGGCTCGAGCAGGGGCCAGAGCGTGGTGAACACCGTTTCGGCGGCCATCCAGTGCAGTGCTTGGCCAATGGTCACCAAACTGAGGCTTTCCTCGCCCAGCAATGCGTCGAGATCGGCGAGATCGCTGTCGTAACCGAGCAGCCACGCGGTGTTGCCGACACCGGCTTCCTTGGCCCGTTTCCGGCCGTGGGTGAGCATGTCCGCGGACGGGTCCAGCCCGAGTACGCACCCGGCGTATGCGGCCAATGGCACGGTCAATTGCCCGGTCCCGCACCCGAGGTCGAGTACCTTCGACCGTTCGCGCAGGGCGAACTCCCGCGCGAGGAATTCGATCTCGGTCCGCCGATAACCCCGGCGGTATTCGGCGTAGTCGTCGGCGGTGGCCCCATCGAATACGCCCGGCGTGCTCATGCGGCTGATTGTGGTGGGCGGAATCCCGCGACGGCAACAATTTCAGCTGCGGGCGATCGGGGCGGCTGGGACCATCGGGCGCATGTCGAAAGCCGTCTACCTCCTCACCGGCATCTCCGCCGCTGGCAAGTCCACCGTCGCCCAGGAACTCGCCGAATCGCTGCCGTCCGCGGTGCACCTGCGGGGTGATCTCTTCCGCAAGATGGTGGTCACCGGCAGGCACGAGATGTCGGCCGAACCCACTCCGGAGGCGATCGCGCAGCTCCGGCTGCGTTACCGGCTCGCCGCCTCCTGTGCCGACGAGTACTTCGAAGCCGGGTTCAGCGTGGTCTACCAGGACGTCATCCTCGGCCCGTATCTGAACGAGGTGCTCGGCATGCTGCGCAGCCGGCCGCTGATCGTCGTGGTGCTCGCGCCCGATCCGGCCGTGGTGGGCGAGCGCGAACGCGGCCGGGCCAAGAGCGCGTACGTGGGTTACACGCCCGAGATGATGGACGCCGAACTCCGCCGGAACACCCAGCAGTTCGGGCTCTGGCTCGATTCGTCACGGCAAACCCCTGCTGAGACGGCTGCGGAGATCCTTTCCCGCGGCTGGCGGGAGGGCCAGGTGCCGTAGCGCACTTGCTCTCGCCGACTACTTTGCGGTACAAAGCCCAAGTACTTTGCAACGCAAAGCTGAGGGGACGTGGTCACGGTGTCGGGAGAGA